>DATNCC010000160.1:0-23377 GCA_035571735.1 Dongiaceae bacterium
CAGCATAGCGGTGGATAATTGAAACAAAGATGATGAGCGTCGCTGCGCCCATGAGGAAGGTAATAATTGCTTCCTCAAGGTGATCTAGATATTTCATCATACGGCATCTCCTGGAAATGGTCGTTAAAAAGGCCGCTGCGACGGCCGCAGCGGCCTTGGTGCGGATTAAGACTCCGTGCTACGGCTTGTATCCCGTTGCGGCGTAGACCTCTTTAACGATGTCGGCACCGATGCGGCCCATATTGTCTTTGTGGGCCTTGTCCATGGCCTTCTTCCAGGCGGCACGATCCTGGGGAGTGAGGGTAATGAGCTGGGAACGGCCCGATTTCTTGACGCCAGCCAGGGCCTCGTCGTTGTCCTTCTTGGCCACGTCGTTGGCGAACTTGGTGGCATCCTTCATGCAGCCTTCCATGATGGTGCGGATATCTGCAGGCAGGCTTTCCCAGAACTTCTTGTTGACGATGACGGCGTAACCCAGGTAGCCGTGGTCGGAGAGGGTCACGTATTTCTGCACTTCATGCATCTTCTGGGTGTAGAGGTTGGAGGGGGGGTTCTCGGTGCCGTTGACTACGCCGGTCTGGAGGGCCTGGTAGACCTCGGAAAAGGCCATTACCTGGGGGATGGCGTTCACGGAACGCATCTGGGAGTCAAGGACCTTTGAGGACTGGATACGCATCTTCTGCCCTTTGAAGTCCTCTACGGTCTTGATTGGCTTGTTGGCGCTCATGACCTTGAAGCCGTTGTCCCAGTAGGCCAGGCCGAGGATCCCCTTGGGCTCCAGCTTCTTGAGCAGTTTTGTCCCAACCGGCCCTTGGGTGACCTTATGCAGATCCTGGTAGTTGTCGAAGATGAAGGGGAGGTCGAACACCTCGAACTCCTTGACCCCCAGGGGAGCGAACTTGGCCAGGGAAGGGGCCAGCATCTGTACGGCACCCAGCTGCAGCGCCTCCATCTCTTCCTTGTCCTTGTAGAGACTGCTGTTCGCATACACCTCAATCTTCACGCGTCCCTTGGTGCGCTCTTCAACCAGTTTCTTGAAGTAATTGGCGGCCTGTCCCTTTGGCGTTTCCGTGGCAACAACGTGGCTGAACTTGATCACGATCGGTGCGGCAAGGGAGGTCATCGGCAAGGCCATTACCATCGCACCGACGACCAGACTCTTCAATATTCCATTCAATTTCATACCTGTTCCTCCTTTGGGATTTGTTCCTGCGTGTGATCGGTTTTACTGTAGATGCCTAAGATTTATTTTTAATTAAGTGCAATAGAAGTGCCAATTACCTCGCATCCCGTAACAGGCTGATAAGTTGTTCTATTTTGTCATATACGGTATACATGCCCGCGTGTGAGCGGATTGAGATGGCTGAAACCTGCCAGCAAAAGTGGCGGTATTCAGCCACTTTTACGAAAATAGGAAAGGGTTATTGTGTGGGGGGTGAATAGTGAAGGGTGAAGGGTGAACTACCACGTTACGGAGTGAAGAAACGGCTACTCATTTCGTCAAGATTCAGCGAATTCAGCAGTTCATTCAGGCGTTCCAATGGCCGGCGACGGGGAAGATCCTTGTAGCTGGCGATAATCAACTCGTTTTTCATGGAATGCTCCCATCCCACCAACTCCGTCACATTGACCTGATAGCCATGTGCCTCCAGCTGCAGACAGCGCAGGACATTGGTGATCAGGCTGCCGAATTCACGCGTATGCAGAGGGTGACGCCATATTTCGGCAAGGTTGTTCGAGGCAAAGGCCGCAGCCTTGTTTTTTCTAAGTACCGCCGCAACTTCTGCCTGACAGCAGGGCACCAGTACAATAAATCGGGCTTTTTTCCCGAGCGCAAACCGGATGGCATCGTCGGTGGCGGTATCGCAGGCGTGCAGCGCGGTTACGACATCAACCGTCGCCGGGAGGGAATCCGAATAGATCGACTCGGCAACGGACAGATTCAAAAAAGACATGCCTGAAAATTTGAGACGCTGCGCAAGAGCCCGTGATTTCTCAACAAGCTCTTCGCGGGTTTCTATTCCGAAAACATGTGAAACATCTTCCTGATTTTTGAAAAACAGATCATACAAAATAAATCCGAGATACGATTTTCCGGCACCGTGATCAACCAGGGTAATGTCGGCGTGATCCAGCTGCACCTCTTTCAACAGCGGTTCGATGAACTGAAACAGATGATTGACCTGCTTGAGCTTGCGTCTGCTGTCCTGGTTCAGCTTGCCATCACGGGTAAGAATATGCAGCTCTTTCAGCAGATCAATCGATTGCCCCGGTTTTATGGCATGTTTTTCCGGCATTCTATCGTTCCTAATCCGGATAAACCGGAACAAAAATATATTTTCACGCGACGGTGCAACGAAAGTCTTTAAACATTTTCCAGGTTCATGTTTTTAAAGCGTTGCGTCGTCGCGTCGTTGCGTGAGTTATGTTTTTCATGAAGTTGTCAATATTACTCAGGCTGATCTGCAGCCGTATCTACAATTCGTATTTATCCATTTTATAGCGGAGCGTACCGCGAGGGATCTTAAGCATAGCCGCCGCCTGCAGGACATTGCCCCGGCTTTTTTCCAGCGCCTGACGGATGATGTTTATTTCAAAATTCATTACCGCATCATCCAGTCCGGTATCCAGAGGCAGTTGAACCGCTTGAGAGGATTTTTGAGCGGTCTGTGAACCGCCAACCGGAACAACTCCCCGTATTTCAAGCGGTAGATACTCCGGAAGAAGTGTCGGGCCGTGGTTCATGATACAGATGCGCTCAATGACATTTCTCAGTTCGCGGATGTTGCCCGGCCATTTGTACTCCTCCAGCAAACGGGCCGCCTCAGGAGACAATACCTTGAAGTCGCGGCCGAAGGAGCGGCTGAAGGTGTCAAGGAAATAGGAGGCGATGATGCTGATGTCTTCCTTGCGCTCCCTGAGCGGCGGGATATGAATCGGAAACACGTTGATGCGGTAATAGAGGTCTTCGCGAAACGAACCGGATGAGATTTTATCCTGCAGGTTGCGGTTCGTCGCGGCAATGATCCGGACATCGATGTCGATATCCTTGATCCCCCCGACACGCCTGATCGTTCTTTCCTGAAGTACCCGGAGAAGTTTGGCCTGCAAGGCCAGGTCCATTTCGCCTATTTCATCGAGAAACACAGTACCATGGTGAGCCTCTTCGAACAGTCCGGTTTTCCGCCCGGTAGCGCTGGTAAAGGAGCCTTTCTCATGGCCGAAGAGCTCGCTCTCCAGCAATGACGCCGGGATCGAAGCACAGTTAATAGCTACAAAAGCTGCTCCGTTACGGTCGGAAAGGTCGTGGATTGCCCGGGCGATAAGCTCCTTGCCGGTACCGGACTCTCCGGTTATCAGAACTGTTGAGGGGATACGGGCGATCCCCCGGACCTGGTCGATCACCTCGCGAAAAGGCTTGCTTTTGCCGATCATCGGTGAGCTGCCGGGCAGAAAACCGTCGGAGCGCTTCAGGTTGCGCACCTCGCGCTTGAGAGTCTGAGTTTGAAGTGCAAGTTTAACAATAACCCGTAATGCATCAGCCTTGAATGGTTTTTTTATATAATGAAATGCACCGAGTTTGAGAGCATCAACAGCACTTTCGACCGAGCCGTAGCCGGTGATGATAATAACCAGCAGGTCGGGATCGATTTCCTTGAGCGACTTCAAGACATCGATACCGTTTTCCGTGCCCAGATTTAGATCCAGCAGGGCCAGATCTATATCGTTTGCCAGCACTATTTTCCGCGCCTCGCCACCCGACGCAGCCGAACAGACATGATAGCCTTCTTCGGAGAGGATGCGCTCCACGTTCTCGCAGATAAACGATTCATCGTCGATAATCAGAATTTTTTCCATAGCGTGTCGGTGTGCGTCCTGTATTAGTTGTCGAACATCAGTTTGCGCTCAAAATCCATTGAATGGGTCAGGCGCTGGGCGTCCTGCAGGGAGATCAGATCCTGGCGATAAAGCTGCAGAAGGTGCATGTCGAGCGTTTGCATATGATACTGTGATGCGCCATTTTCAATATGCTTTTCAATCTCGTCGAGGCGCCCTTCGCGAATGCAGGCCTGAATGGTGGTCGTTGCCCGCATGACCTCGACGGCCGGCAATACGTTTTCTCCGGATTTATCCTTGATCAGACGGATTGAAATCGTTGCAACCAGAATATCGGCCAGCCGTTGGCGCATTATTTCCTGGGCTTCGGGCGGAAAGTGCCCGATAATTCTGTTAATTGTGGATACGGCACCCTGAGTGTGCAGGGTAGAGAGCACCAGATGTCCCGTTTCAGCCGCCTTGATACAGGAATCGATGGTTTCCCTGTCGCGCATTTCCCCGACCATTATTACGTCCGGATCCATCCTGAGCGCCGCCTTCAGAGCCGAAGTGAAACTGTCCGTATCGATCCCAATTTCACGTTGAATAATGCAGCTTTTTTGAGATGTAAATAGAAATTCGATCGGGTCTTCGATAGTTATTATATTATAATTAAAGCTCTCATTGAGGTACCTCAGCATTGAGGCAAGCGAAGTTGACTTGCCGTTGCCGGTTGGACCGGTCACCAGTATCAAACCGTTTGGAACCCGGGCAATCTCCCCCAGAACCGGCGGCAGGTTCAGATCTTCAAACGTGCCGATAACCGGTGGAATCACGCGCATGACAATGCCGAAATGCCCCTTCTGGCGAAAGATGCTGACCCTGAAACGCCCCCCCGACGCAAGTGAGTAGGAGGCATCGCACTCCTTGAGCTCGTCGCTTACCTGGCGGCCATTATGGGCAAGAACAGTTTCGGCTATAAACCGGGTGTCGGCCGGCGTCATATTCGGCATCTTGGCGCGAACCAGCTGTCCCCGCCCTCTGAAAAAAGGGGGGTTGTCTACCTCGAAGTGGAGGTCGGAAACTTTCTTCTGGAAGGCTATTTCCAGAATCTGATGCAGAATATTGGCGTCTATCATCAAGCCCCCCTGCTGAAATCATTTATTGGCATGTAAGAGGTATACTAATCAGCCGGACTTTTCAATACTCTTCCGATACAGGGCGTTATCCAGTATCGCCCCGGCGTACCCGGCAAGAGCTTCAAGCAGATCGATCCGGGGTTGTGAAACCGTTTTGTCGCCAAAATCCGCATAGGTTACGGCAATGACCTTGCCACGGCTGATCAGCGGAACTACCATGACTTTCCGGCTGCGTGGCGCTCCGATCTCTTTGTACAGGAAATCTGCAAGCACGGCGTCGCTCGGCTGGCCATAAAAGGCGCGCGCTTTTTCAACAACCTCCTGCAGAACCGAATTTCCCTCAAGCGAGATTCGAAACAGGAGCGGTGCCGTCGGTCCATTTGATTTGGCTGCGGAAATACCGATTGATTTTTCCGCGATCAATTCGGACTTCGCAACTACAAAGGTCAGGGCCCGTTCGAACTGGAGCGCAGCGAACCGGAGCATTTCCAGTGCAATTTCCGGTGGTTCGGATAGCGATTTCAGCTGATTGAGAGCCGCGATGAACTCGTGGCCTGTATCAGCATGCGGCGCCGGGAGAATAGTTTTCAGAAAAGAACCGATTTCGGAAATAAATCCGATCAATTCGGGTACATATGAATTTTCATGACAGCGTACACAGGGACGGGATATGATTGATCGCGCCCCTGCTCCCAGAGCGTCCATGCTGATGGAACTCCAGGTATGACTGCAGGCGGTAAACAGGATTGAAATCTGCGGGTGTGCAGAAATCTTCTGTCGCACGAGTGCCAGTAACTGCAGGCCATCGTTATCGTGAGGAATGTCGATGACCAGAACCGGATGCAGGTCTCTGCCGAGTGATTGTTCGATAACAATGTCCAGCCCGGTTTCTTCGTCTGAAGCAAAAACAAACAGATTCTCGTGCTTGCAGGCCGTGGATATCGCATGGGAAAGCAGTTCATCCTGAGTCATCAGGATAATCGCCGTAACCGGCGCTGAATCCGATGCAACCTGTGTGGAAATCCCGGTCAGAAAAGAAACCAGCTGTTCCTGCTGATCGATGGTCGCTTCGGGAAGCGACCGGGTAACCGCCTGGCGATGTTCGTCAGCCGGATCATGAACTTTCAGGCCGCTGAAGACATCCGGGATTTTCCGGGTAATCGTGTCGATTGCATCAAGTCCGAGCAGATCGGCTGTTATATTCAATGTTCCCATGTCGGGCGAGGGGGGCGCTGTGTCGCTGCCGCTTTCCGCGGTAAAAAAGATCTTGCTCAGCGTTCCGTCACGCATTTTCTCATCATAAATGCGCAGTGAATCCATCAAAATCCCCTGTGCGTTCAGCAAGACCTCCTGATGAAGTTTTTCGGGAAAATATCGATATTCATCCGACACATATTCTTTTGAAACATCGAGTGAAAAAGTACCGCTCGACCAGGTCAATACCTCTACGATGGTCATCTCGATCAGAGTTTCAAGCCCCTTGAAGGCGGCATCCTTGTCGATCATACCCTGCTCGATCAAGGTGGCAATCAGAGGCTTGCGGTTCTTTCCGGCCTTCTTTTGCTCCACGAGCGCCTGATCGAGTTGCTCCCCGGTAATAGCATCCATGTCTATCAGCACCTGGCCGATGCGGACACTGTTATTCAGATGATTCGCACTGACAAAAAAACCCTCGTGAAAAACAAGCTGGCTCTCTCCCTTTGGGCTTTTTAAATACAGGATGCCGGTTTTACCGGTCATATGCAGAAGTTGAATGACATCTACCAGCGGAAAATGTTCGAGGTCACCGTTGAATGACATGCAGAGCCCTCCGTTTTGGATCTGAACAGTTGATACTGAACCGCTGTTGAAAATCTCGCACCGTTTTCAGCTCCTGAACCGTTTCAGCAAATCGCCGTACTCGTCAATCCTTCGGTCGCGCAGAAACGGCCAGATGCGCCGTACCTGTTCGTTCCTCGCACAGTCAATATCAACAACGACAATTTCCTCGTTTTCGTGAGAGGCTTCCGCCAGTATTTCCCCTTGAGGGCCGGCCGCAAAACTGCCGCCCCAGAACTGAATCCCGACATCCGGCTGCTGAGGTGAACTTTCAAAACCGACCCGGTTGGCGGCAAGAACCGGCAGACCGTTGGCAATCGCATGTCCTCGCTGAACCGTGAACCAGGCGTCAAATTGCCGCTGCTGCTCTTCGGCAGTATCCTCCGGATCCCAGCCGATGGCGGTAGGATAGATCAACAGGTCGGCTCCAGCCAGGGCCATCAGGCGTGCCGCTTCAGGATACCATTGATCCCAGCAGACCAGCACACCCAGGGTGCCGACCGAGGTTTTGACCGGGTTGAAGCCTATGTCACCGGGGGTGAAATAATATTTTTCATAGAACCCCGGGTCATCAGGAATGTGCATCTTGCGGTAGATTCCGGCAATTGTGCCGTCTTTTTCGAGCACAACCGCCGTATTATGGTACAGCCCGGCCGCGCGCCGCTCAAACAGTGAAGCAACTATTACCACCCCCAGTTCACCGGCCAATTTCCCCAATATTCCCGTGGAAGGGCCTGGGATCGGCTCGGCCAGATCAAACAGGGCAGGGGACTCGACCTGGCAGAAATAGGTGGAGGCATGCAGCTCCTGCAGCACTACGAGTTGTGCTCCGGAGGCCGCGGCCTGCCGAATCAGCTCCGAGGTTTTGGCAAGATTGTCATCACGGGAAATGGAGCAGCTCTGCTGAATCAATGCCGCCTTGATCTTTGTCATGCCAGAACCCCCTGGGGAAGCTGCATGGTCACGCAGTGCAGGGAACCATGCTGTTCGAGCAGCGGCAGGCAGTCGATGCCGATAGTTTCGCGCCCCGGAAATGCCTTGGCAACTCGTTCCAGAGCAGTATTGTCGTTTTCCGGGTCACGATAGGTCGGCACCAGTACCGCACCGTTGATAATCAGGAAATTGGCATAAGTCGCCGGAAGCCGATGGGCCTGCTCGTCAAAGCGGGCCTTGGGGAGGGGGAGGGGAACCAGGCGATAGGGGGAGCCATCCGGAGCGGTGAACGTCATAAGTTCACGTTCCATCAGCTTCAACGGCTCAAAATGCTCGTCAACCGGGTTGTCGCAAGCCTGATAGATAATGGTGTTGTTCGGGCAGATGCGGGCCAGGGTGTCAATGTGGGAATCGGTGTCATCGCCGGCCAGAGCTCCATGGTTAAGCCAGAGCACGCGTTTTGCCCCGACCAGAGAGGCCAGCGCCTGCTCGATTTCGCTCTTGGCCAGCTGGGGGTTGCGGTTTGGCGAGAGCAGGCATTCCGTTGTGGTCAGGATCGTCCCGAGACCGTCACTCTCCAGGCTGCCCCCCTCCAGGATCAAGCCGATCGTGTTCAGGTTGGGTAGCAGCGCCCCCTGCTGTTTGAGCCGTTTTGAAATCAGGTTGTCAAGATTGGCGGGAAACTTGAGCCCCCAGCCGTTGAAGCCGAAATCCATCAGGACCGGCTTGTTGTTGTAGATAACGGTGATCGGCCCGAAATCGCGCGACCAGGTATCGTTGTTCGGAATCTCGCAGATGGTGACTTTTTCGAGATCGATACCGGCCGTAGCGAGACAGTCGGCGGCGGAGGCGGCATGGGGCGCGGTCAGCAGCACCCGTTCGAAGCGGGTAATCTGGCGAATGATATCGACAAAGACGGGACGGACGTCCTCAAGCATATAGGCCCAGTCGGTCCCTTCATGCGGCCAGGCCATCAGCACGCCGTCCTGAATTTCCCATTCGGCGGGTAATCGTGGATTCACGGTGGATATCTCCATATTTGAATATTTGAAGTTTAATGCATGTGGGTCACTCTGAATTTGTAACTATAGAACATTTAGCTGCTGTCTTGCAAGACCAGACGTAATTCCATAGATTTTGCTTTCGGGTGAAACCGCACTGCATTATTATGTCGATGCACTTTATACTTACACTACATGTCTTAATTAAAGACAAAACAAAAAACGTATGTTTTTCAAGACATTCAAGCGAAATATGGTATACATAAGTTTATTCAGCGAAGATATTCATACCGATAATGGATCAGTCAGATATGGGCAATGACCGACCCGGTTTTACTCAGGTTCGGTAAATAACAATCAAAGTGTGATGACGGACAAGGGGGAGAAGCGTGAAAACTGTAATGATGATTACAATTCTGATCGGAATCGCAATTTTGGGCTTAACAACTCCAAAATCAGTAAACGCTGAGACAACATATCATTACACTGATGAAAACGGAGTAACCTACATAACAGACAACAGGGAAAATCTCCCGGAAAGCTACAAAAATGAATTGAAAGGGAAAACGCCAATAATCGTAAAAAGTAACTCAATATATGTATCCGTGGAAATTACATACCAAGGAGATACAACAAAAACATACCTGATACTGGATACAGGTTGCTCAGGAATATCGATATCACCAGCGCTGGCCAACAGAATAGGATTAAGTAAAGAAAACGGAAGGCCTGGAATGACAATGGTTGCAGACGGGTCGAAGGTCGAGACATATAGCGTAAAAGTAGATAGCATCCAAGTCGGGCCAAAAATAATGAAAAAACCAGAACTACAAATATTACCAAATAAAGAAAACGTAGAGTTTGGCCTTCTAGGAATGAGTTTCTTGAAGCAATTCCCTCACATCATAAATACAAAGGCGAAAGTGATTCAATGGATGTGAACCGCTACAAATGGCCAAGAAGCCTAGATATTATGTCAAGCACTTTGTACTTGACATAATATATCTTATGGGACATTTTGCTTTTATGTAAAGTTTTTGTAGGCAGATCGTTTTCAACGCCGGAGACTACCTTTGGGAGTTTTGATCTCGTTCGGAAGCTTGGGAAGGTAACGTGTCTTGCTGAAATTTGTCTCGATCGGGATGCATGCAAAAGTAATTTATCTCTTTCCCATAGCCCAGACCATACGTGCATCTGACATTTGTTTTCATCAGACAGAGATGAAAAATGCTTTGATTGTGCCTTTTGACTACGCATTTATAATAATTAATCGTTTCGCTCATGGATATTTGTTTAACAGGTATTTTTGAAAAATCAAATTTAACAGGGATTGCCTTTCGTGCGGTCATGACCGGAGCGAATGAAAGCCGTTTACAATTTGCTTGCATTTTCAAGGTTCTATCAGTAATGTACAGAAATTCGAATCAATCGCATTATGAGGAGCTGGGCAAGGTATGAGTAAAGAAGAAGCAATTGAAGTTGAAGGTACCGTAATCGAGCCGTTGCCAAATGCAATGTTCCGGGTGAAACTTGAAAATGAACATGTGGTTCTTGCTCATATATCCGGCAAAATGCGTAAATACTTTATCAAGATTCTTCCTGGTGACAAGGTTACCGTCGAGCTTTCTCCTTACGATCTTACTCGAGGCCGTATTACCTACCGCGCCAAATAAGCTGTTCATTTTTCCGATAATATAGAACAGGCCCGTCCATTATGGAGGGCTTGTGTTGTTTAAAAATACACTGTGCGAGGAACGTATGTATACTGTAGCCGATTTGAAAAAGGGATTGAAAATAACGCTGGATGGCGACCCGTATCTGGTTGTGGCTTTCGATTTTGTGAAGCCGGGCAAAGGCCAGGCTCTGTACCGCACCAAGATGCGCAATATGATCAATGGATCACTTCTCGACAGAACTTATCGTTCCGGAGAATCATTTGAACCTGCCAGCCTCGAAGAGCGTACGATGGAGTACCTCTACAAGGAAGGCGACCACTACACCTTCATGGACCAGCAGACGTATGAGCAGGTCGTGATGGAAGAAACAACACTGGGGGATGCCAAGAACTATCTGCTTGAGAACCTGAAGGTCGACGTCATGCTCTTCGGAGAAAAAGCGATCGGAATTTCTCTGCCGAACTTTGTAAACCTGCGGGTGACTGAGACCGAGCAATGGGCCAAGGGCGATACCAGCGGCAATGACTCCAAGCCGGCCACGGTTGAAACCGGCTATGTACTGCGAGTCCCCCCTTTCATTGAAGAAGGTGAGCTGATCGTCATCGATACCCGTACCGGCGAGTATTCGACTCGCGTCAAGGGATAATAGTCCATGAAAACGGACGCCCTGCGGTTGCGGGCGAATGTGATCAAAGCGGTACGTGATTTTTTCTGGGAGAGGGGGTTTCTCGAAGTTGAGACCCCCCTTCTTATTCCTGCAAACGCCCCCGAAGAGCATATCAATCCGATCCTCGCCCTCCCCTCCTGGCAGCTTCAGACCTCACCCGAAATCTGTATGAAGCGACTGCTCAGCAAAGGCCACCAGAGACTGTTTCAGATATCCCGCTGCTGGCGCTCCGGCGAGAGGGGCTCCCGACATCTGTCCGAGTTTACCATGCTGGAATGGTATCGGGCCGGATCTGATTACCGGGACCTGATGACCGATTGCGAAGAGCTGCTGCAGCATGTAGCCGCAGTATGTCGGCCCGACAGCCCCGGATTTGTGAGAAATTCGGCAAAGATCGATCCATTTGCCCCCTGGCGTCGAATCAGCGTCCAGGAGGCGTTTTTGCGATTCGGACAGGTGCAAGTATGGGATTGTCTTGAAAAAGGGCTTTACGAGGAAATTCTGACGTCGGCGGTCGAACCGGCCCTGGCCGAATTTGACTCGCCGGTCATTCTGATGGACTACCCTGCAGAGCTGGCAGCCCTGGCTCGCACCAAGCCGGGAAACCGGGAACTGGCAGAGCGGTTTGAACTCTATGTCGGCGGATTGGAACTGGCTAACGGCTTCAGCGAACTTAATGATCCACTCGAACAGCGCCGCCGTTTCGAAGAGGCCAACCGGGCGCGCAGTAATTCCGGGCAAACAGCGTTGCCGCTGCCGGAGCCGTTTCTCGGCACGCTTGCCGCGATGCCGGCGTCGGCCGGAATTGCCCTGGGGATTGACCGGCTGGTCATGCTGACCGCAGGGGCCGATACCATCGATGAAGTCGTGGCGTTTACTCCAGAGAGTCTGTAATATCCTGGTAGGTTATCCGTTCACCGGTATAGGTTCGGAGCAGCAAAGTGCCTCCCCGTATTTCGACATCATCGGGAAGAATTGCCACCTTCCCCTTTCCTCCCGGAAGATCGATGACATAATGAGGCACAGCCAGGCCGGATATGTGGCCGCGCAGCCCCCTCACTATTTCCAGGCCGGTGCTTACCCTGGTCCTGAAGTGAGCCGTTCCCCGGACGAGGTCCATCTGGTGCAGATAATACGGCTTGACCCTGATGGCCAGCAGTCCGGTCATCAAGCTCCTCATGGTCTCGACCGAATCGTTTACCCCCTTGAGCAGTACCGTCTGGTTGCCGAGCGGTATGCCGGCATCCGCCAGCAATGCGCAGGCGGCCCCGGAGTCGGCTGTTATTTCATCAGGGTGGTTGAAGTGGGTATTGACGTAGAGCGGATGAAACCTTTTGAGCAATGCGCACAGATCCGGCGTTATCCGTTCAGGAAGCGTAACCGGTACCCGGGTTCCGATACGGATTATTGCAACGTGAGGAATAGCCCGCAGACCGGTCAGAATTTTTGTCAGCGACTCATCGTCAAGCATCAGCGGGTCGCCGCCGGACAAGATGACATCGTGGACTGAAGGATTCGCGGCAATATAGTCCAGGGCGCCACGAAGCTCATTTTTTCCCATTGGAGCATCGCCGTTTCCTACAAGCCGTTTTCGCATGCAAAAACGGCAGTACACCGGGCAGCGGTTGGAAACCAGCAGAACCACCCGGTCAGGATAGCGGTGAATAAGCCCCGGCACCGGACTTAAAGCCTTCTCGTCCAAAGGATCGGGGCATTGGGAGCGATCTTCCAGTTCACGCACATCCGGCATGCACTGTTTCCAGATGGCATCGGCCGGGCGCTTGATAAGAGCGGCATAGTAATCGGTTAAGCGGACGGGATAACGAGCAGAAACGGCTCTGAAATCGTCTGATATTTCAGTTGTTATCGATTTATTATAGATAGTTGAAGTGTTATATGTTACGTATCGCATTAATAATAGTCCTGTCGTCTGTCAATTAAATAGAGGCTGGTCCGTGGCTGCATTCGGACGAATTTGATTTTTCTTGAAAATAGTCAGCTTTTATGAAATACACAACTACTTGTTGAAGAGCAGTTATTCATAAACGAAAAACTCCTGATAATCCACGAAATCTGCCATCTTAATGGTCACCTGCCATGTACACAAAATACTATGGATTCAACGAAAAGCCGTTTACGCTGACGCCAAATCCGCGTTTCATCTACCTCAGCAAAAATCATAAGGAAGCCTTTGCCCATCTGCTTTACGGCATCAACAATCATTACGGTTTTATCGTGCTTGCCGGTGAGGTGGGAACCGGAAAAACGACGGTGCTGCGTACGCTTCTCAATCAGCTGGGCGAAGATAACTACCGGTCAGCATTGATTTTCAATCCCTGTCCGACTGCGGTAGAACTGCTCCGCAGTATTAATCATGAATTCGGTCTGAATTCCACAAGCGAATTCACCACCGAGCTTCTCGAAGATCTTAACAGTTTTCTTCTGAAAGAAAATTCACGGGGAATTACCGTCGTTCTTGTCATTGATGAGGCTCAGAATCTGTCGCCGGAGATTCTTGAACAGTTGCGGCTTATTTCCAACCTTGAAACCGAAAATGACAAACTGATCCAGATCGTCCTTGCAGGCCAGCCCGAACTGTCAACCCTCCTGAATCTTCCGGAATTGAGACAGCTGAACCAGCGCATCACCGTACGTTACCGGCTTCAATCCATGAGCATCGATGAGACCCGCACCTATATTCGTCACCGAATGATGGTAGCAGGCGAAACGGGAGGAGTATCTTTCAGCCGCCCCGCACTTAAACTGATCCATCTGTATACCCGCGGATTACCCCGTCTGATCAATAATCTCTGTGACCGGGCGCTGTTGATCGGCTATGGCGACGAACGCCGGCGTATAACAGCAGGCATTGTCGCCAGGGCCATCAAGGAGCTCCTGATCAAGCAACAGGGCAAACGGCTTGCCCTGGCAATTGCCTGCATTGCCATCGCGTGCGTTGCCCTCTCCCTGGTTATCAGTGGCTGGCTGCCCGGCAAGCCGGCTACCGGCATTCAGAGCAAGGTACATTCCACCGCAGCAGCAGATAATTCGCCGGCAAGCACTCCGGCAACCGCCCAGGCTTTAATAAAACCCGAACCGGCAGTTGCCGCTCCCACAATGGAGAATCAGAATCTTCTGCGACTTCAGCAGGAAGTCCTGTCGTATGACCAGAATGAGGTACACCGGCTTGCCTTTAATGCCATTGCAGGCAAATGGGGAGCCCGTCCGATAACAATGTTCAGCGGGCGCCTCACCGTTCCAAAACAGTTTTCACGCCTCGCCGCAAAAAGGAACTTGAAGATTACGGCTTTCAAGGGGACCCTGGACGAAGCGATCCGCTTTGACCTGCCTTTCCTCGTATTGACCAAGGTTGCCGGCAGCCTGGACGACGGTTACTGCCTTGCGGTTACGTCAGCCGGTAACAATTCGGTATCGATCGCTCCGGCGCTGTTCGGCAGCGGCACCCTTTCCAAAAACGACCTCAATTCAATTGCCGGCGGCACATTCTATCTGATATGGCAGAATTCAGGGCGAATTCCTGACAAGATAGATCAAGGTAACAGGAATTATGAAATTCGCACATTGCAGCGGCTTCTCCGGAAGGCCGGCACATACAACGGCGCCATAGACGGCAACTACAATACGATTACAGCCAGGGCGGTCGGTGATTTCCAGCGGTCGGCCGGAATCCCTCCTGATGAAACGGTAGGGGAATTGACTCTTGCGGCACTTACAAAATATTACCCAAATCAAAAAATGCCGTCCATTACCGCGACCGGAAGCTCACAATGAGTTCGATTCTCAGGGCACTCAGAAAACTTGAAGATGACAAGGCTTTGCTAAGGCCGGATGAATTGAAGATAGATTCGGAAATATTGCGGGCTGACAAGTCTCACCGTTTTTCCCCGGCAGGCATGATTTTAACCTCCCTGCTGCTGTTGGCGAGTGGTTCCGGCGCTACCTATATGTATATGAAGCATGGCAGGTCGCCAGGGGTTGAAAGTGCAAAAACGCCCCCGGCAACCGGGCAACCTCGACGCCCTTTTTCAGCAGCAAATATCGAAACGGAACGTCTGCCGGAAGCGGTGGTGGTTGTACCGGCAAATCAGCAAAAAAACTTTAAAGTTGAAAAATCCGGGAAACGCCAGCCTCCGATGCCTGCCGAAACTGCTCATACCGGTACCGGCTCCAGACCGGCAAAGCCGGCTGAGCAGGCAAACATTTCAGTTGCACCCTCCCCTGCTCCGTCACCTGCACCAACACGAACAGTCCCGCACCTCAGGGTAAACGGCATAGCTTTTCAGGATGGCGTAGACAGTGTGGCGATGATTAATGGCGTGCCGGTCTCAAGCGGGTCGGTGATCGATGGGGCCAAAATAGAGGAAATATATAAGGACAAGGTGAGATTCAGCTATAACGGAGAAATTTTTGAAATTAATCTGGGACAATCAAACCGATAATAACGGCGTCATCGGGTGATAACCTTAATAAACCTTACCAGATAATCAACGCCTGACCAGATAGTCAGAAGTGTCGCGATCCAGAGAAAAAACATTCCTACATTATGCATGTTGACTGTCAGCAGCGCATGTGGAATGCCGAAAAACCAGTTATAGTCATAATGCAGAACAAGACCCAGTATGGCAACAATCTGAAAGATGGTCTTGTATTTGCCAAGGTCACTCGCCTGAATAACAATTCCCTCGCTCGATGCAATCCCGCGCAGCCCGGTTATAATGATCTCACGCCCCAGAATCACAAGCACCATCCAGGCCGGGACCCGATTAAACGGCAGAATCATGATCAGTGCCGCCATGACGATCAGTTTATCGGCTATCGGATCCAGAAATTTGCCGAAGATCGTGACGATACCCATCCGGCGGGCCAGATAACCATCCAGCCAGTCCGTAATGGACGCTACGGCGAAGAGAGCGGCCGCCAGAAAACCTGCTGACCTGGATGGCGACATCAGAAGCGCAGCAAGTAGCGGTATTGCGGCAATTCTCATCATGGTGAGAATGTTGGGCAGATTAAGGATCTGGCTCGGCTGACTGGTGGTCATTATTAAATACCGCTTTCCTGATAGGACTTCATGTAGGAAAGAACCCTGCTTACATAGGTTCGTGTCTCGTTATAGGGTGGAATTCCGCCATATTTTGCGACCTTGCTGAGCCCGGCATTATAAGCCGCAACGGCCAGTGAAACATCGCCCCGGAACGTATCAAGCAGAAAGCGGAGGTATTTCACGCCACCCTCAACATTATCTTTTGGGTTAAAGCGATCGACAACTTTCAGGGATTTGGCGGTGGCCGGCATTAACTGCATCAGGCCGCCGGCACCCTTGCTGGAAACCGCATTCGGGTCATAGCCGGATTCGGCATGAATAACAGCCTTTACCAGACATGGATTTACGCCGTATTTGACCGAACAGGTCTTGATCAGCTGTTCAAATTCAGCAGAATTAACCGATGAAGCATACTTTAATTTTGTTCGCAGTTCCTTGTCTTTTTTGAGGTCGCGCAGGAAAATCTTAAAGCGCTTGTCGGTGGGTGCATCGGTGAAATGGACGATATCTTCCTCATCAACATACCGGTAGATATCCGCAGCGGCATAACGTGGCGCTGTCAGCGCACTCAGAAATGCTACCGTGAGACAAAATACGGCACTGAAAACATATGACGAGAGTCTTGACGGCATTTTACCAATAATCCCGAAAGCTGCGGATTTGTCAAGAGATATTCTGTTTAATTTTTTTATTGGCGCCAGTTTGAAATTGACTTTTCAAGGGCCATGCTCTACAAAGATTCTTTGCCCAAGGAGGATATCTGCATGAGTGTAAAACCTGTAACCTATAAAGATTCCGGGGTCGACATCGCTGCCGGAAACAGTTTTGTCAACCTGATCAAGCCGCTGGTTAAAGCCACGTCACGACCGGAGGTTCTGGCGGATATAGGTGGTTTTGGCGGTTTGTTTTCCCTCAATACTTCAAAATATAAAAATCCGGTTCTGGTATCCGGAACCGACGGTGTCGGCACAAAGCTCAAGGTCGCCTTTCTTGCCGACCGCCACGACACGGTCGGCATCGATCTGGTCGCCATGTGCGTTAACGATATAATTGTCCAGGGGGCTGAACCGCTCTTCTTTCTTGATTACCTGGCCACCGGAAAGCTGCTGCCGGAAAAAGCCGCCGAGATCGTAAAGGGGATCGCCGAGGGCTGCAAACAGGCCGGTTGCGCGCTGATAGGCGGAGAAACCGCCGAGATGCCCGGTTTTTATGCGGATGGTGAATATGACGTTGCCGGATTTACCGTCGGCGTCGTTGACCGCGACAATATTATCGACGGTTCGTGCATAGCTGTCGGCAACCGCCTGATCGGCATTGCATCCAGCGGTTTACACAGTAACGGCTATTCTCTGGCACGGACATTGATATTTGATCGCCTTGGTCTTTCCATTCATGACACTTTTCCAGGCTCGGACGCAACCGTGGCCGACGTGCTGCTGACGCCAACCCGGATTTATGTACGCTCGATTCTGAACCTGCTCAAGGACTTTTCCATCAACGGTATCGCCCATATCACCGGCGGCGGTCTGCTGGAAAATATCCCGCGGGTACTCCCCAATGGTTGCCAGGCCCACATTCACACAAACAGCTGGCAGCGTCCGAATCTGTTTACGGTTTTACAGAAGGCCGGCAACGTCGAACGCGATGAAATGTACCGCACCTTCAATATGGGAATCGGCATGGTACTGGTGGTGGCGGAGGATCAGGCCGAAGAGATGATCGATCGCCTGAACGGCCTGGGGGAATCGGCCTGGATCATTGGTGACATTACGGCGTGTGGAACCGGTGATGAGCGGGTCGAGCTGGTGGAGGAGTAACAATGTCAGCGAACGCACCCTGCCGTCTGGGTGTCCTGGTCTCGGGAAGCGGCACCAACCTTCAGGCAATCATCGACCGGATAGAATCGGGAGAGATCCGTGCCGAGATCGCCTGTGTCATCAGCAACAGAGCGGATGCCTATGCCCTTACCCGGGCGGCACGGCACGGGATACCGGTTGTCGTCCATGAAAACTCCAGTTTTTCCGATCGACGCTCTTACGATGCCGCCACAGTTGAAATATTGCGCCGCCACGAGGTCGACCTGGTAATTCTGGCCGGTTTCATGAGAATTCTGACGGATGTTATGGTCAACGCCTTTCCAAATGCAATAATGAACATCCACCCTGCCCTGCTCCCATCCTTCCAGGGTCTCCATGCCCAGCAACAGGCTCTTGACTACGGGGTTCGCTACTCCGGCTGCACGGTCCACTTTGTCGACTGCGGCACGGACACCGGCCCGATCATCATGCAATCGGTCGTTCCCGTAGAGCAGGACGACACGGAAGAAACCCTCTCTGCCCGGATTCAGAAGGCCGAGCATCAAACATTCGCCGCGGCAATCAAACTGTTTGTAGAAGGGAAAATCCGGGTTGATGGGCGCAGAGTAAGGATTTCAGATTAGTGGCATAGAGGTTTCCATGTTTAATAAAAGTATGCTCTGCCCGTTGCTCATTATGCTTGTAATTGCAGCGCCGCCGGCCTTCGCGGATTCCACCACAAAGCCGTACGTCGGCGTGACCATCGGTACCCCTCTGACGTCGATCAATAAACTGTCGGACTCCAGCGGCTCGCTCAATACCGATTCTAATCCCGGATATTTGGCCGGACTGGCAGCCGGTGTCCGCTTTGATTCGTGGGAGAGCTGGAATATTGAGAAAATTCGCATGGAGGCTGAAGTCGGCTATAGATCGAGCGAACTGATAAGGCTGAAAAATGCCCAGGGACTGAGCTCAGACGTGAGTGGCAAGGTAACCGTTACAAATTTTATGATAAATGGCTACCTGGAAAACACCAGCATGTTATCACAGGATCTGCCGGTAATCATTTTTTTAACCGCCGGTGCCGGTGCCGCCATGGCGTCAATCGATTCGATTACCTATCGGGGCGCAACACTCGTAGCAGCGGCAAGTGATACCCAATTGGCCTACCAGGGAGGATTTGGGGCAGGATACGAGTTGACAAAACACCTTACGCTTGACGCTTCATATAAATACCTGGGTACAACCGAATTTAAATTTGCAGGGATTAAGGCGCAGTATGGCAGTCACAATATTTTGCTTGGGGCACGGTACCTGTTCAAATAGGAAATCTACTGCAACATGAAGGTCTCATATTCAAGCACTTCCAGGTCCCGATCGAGTAACACCAGACCTATGGAAATGACAACGATCAGCGAAACGGCAAAGCCGTAACCGTAATAAACCGGTCCGGCCACGATAGAGATATAGCTGAAAACAAAATTCAGGAGCGCAAACAGCCCGGTCAGAAACAGCGCCCGACCCCGTTTGTCCAGATAAAAATATATATTAAGTATTCCCAGAAACACCACCTGAAAGCTGGCTCCCACCACATCCACGGTCAATAGCGGCATGTGAATCTCCGGTATCCCGGCCTTGCGCAGCAGGGCGGGTCCCGCCAGGATCACTACCATCGCCGCGATCGCCTGTATCTTGATGATGTCATAGATTCCTTCCCGCGCCATCCGCACCATTTCATCCTTCATCTCGAAAATGTACTCCAGTGTTCCGCCTTCGCGGACCGCGTCGTAGAATTTCTGGTAATATTCAACAAAGTCGGTTTCCATCCTTGTCAGAAACACAGCCATTCCGGGGATTATGGCCAGATAGGCCATGAAGATAGGCAGATCATATATTTCCGAAGCACGGAGCGGGCCGATAACGTTGATAGAGGTATCGGGGTGAAACCAGAAAACGAACTTGTCGGCCCAAATCCCCAGGTTGTAGAACAGGCCGGTAAACAGCAGCGATTTGTACATCTTGCCGCTACGCAGAAAATCGAATTCGATGAAACTGGCTGATGGGTACCCCGTAAAGATTGTTCTGAGCATCCCCATGAACAGCACAAACTGACCGGCCAGAAAGGAGAACAGGAGCCCTTCCAGGTTCCAGTATCTCAGAAACAGCGACAATATCAGCGCCGTGCCGTATCCCAGCAGAAAGTTCAACAGGATCGCCTTATACGCCTTGAGTCCCGAAAGCAGGATAGCTGCCATCCAGACATTGCAGAGGGCTACGAAGGTGGATGCAAACAGCAGCCGGAACAGCATTGACTCACCGGTGAAAAAATATATCGCAAAAGGGAAGGCGATTCCGCCGCTTACGGTGGTGACGACAAATATTATCCCGTTGAAATTGGGAATGATCCGGTTTCTTTCCCTGGCAAATATCCGGTCGGCGCAGTAGCGCGTGAAACCGAGCTGAATGAATCCGGTCAAGGTCAGGCTGGATGCGATAAGATAGGTGATTGCGGTCTGGAATTGGGTTACCAGGTATGCCGGGATGACGACCGGGATTGAGAATATGCCGATCACCAGCATCGAGATGATCGAAAGAATCCATGGTCCGGAGCTGATAAGCCCGGCATAGGTGTAGGCCTGGATCAGGGAGAAATATGAATCCCTGCGAAGCAGCTTTCTGAGCTCAAACCCGATCCCGGCCATGAGCCAGCCCTCCCACATACAACTCCCGATATGCTGCCACCATGCGTTCCTGGGAATAGTAGCGTTCCACCCTGCTGATGGCGGCTTGCCGGGCCGCACGCCATTTCTCCGGCGACTGGAGCAGATCGAGGCAGGAGTCCGCCAAGGCCTGGGGATTGTTGATGGCCACGACCGCACCGGCCGGGCCGATGGCTATATCCTCCTCTCCGAAGCCCCCGGTTACCAGAAGACGGCAAGCCCCCACGTCGGTCGCCACCACCGGCACGCCGGCGGCGAACGCCTCCAGAATTGCCAGCGGAAGCCCTTCACTTATGGAACTCAATACCAGTACCCCGGTGCCGGCCAGCGCATCGGTTACATCCATGAAGCCCTTGAAGATCACCCTGTCCCCAATTTCAAGGCTCTCAGCAAGAGCCCGGCATTCATCGGCATACTCGGGATCTTCATCATTGGGCCCGACGATCCATCCCACTATTGAGGGGATCCGGTTGGCAAGAATCCGGATGGAACGGATGAAGTTCTTGATATCCTTGATTGAGACGATCCTGCCGATGAGGCTCAACACCATCGGTGGCTGGTCTCCCTGGAGCAGGCGCACCGGGGAAAACCGCTCGATGTTGATGCCATTGGGGATGACCGATGTTTTTTCGGCGGAGGCGCCGTCAGCGATTTCACGCTGTCTGGCGCCTTCAAACAGCGACACTATGTGATGGGACGAATCGTAGCAGATACGCCCCAGAGATTCGTAGAACCTGATCCAGAGGTCGCGGTAATAACTGATTTCGGTTGGATCCTTCTGAAGAGCGTTGCGATTGTCCCGGATCCAGTCGCTTTGAAAGATGTCGATGCGACGTTCCTTGGTGTAGATGCCATGCTCGCTCAGGATCAGCGGGCGTTGCTGGACCCGGCTGAGAAGGGCGCCCAGAAAACCCGCATAACCGGTGGAAACCGTATGGAAAATCCCGGCCGGTATCAGGCTGCGTGCTATGGCGGCCAGCTGCCAGATCGGGCCGTGCATGCTCCGCACCGTCCAGAAGTAATCCACGAACGACGGATCGGTGCAGCGTTCCTGGTACATACTGGTGACAAACTCCCAAGCGCGCTGTGAATAGAGGAATTGCGAGAAATCAACCCCCTTTTCGGAAGACAGGTAGAAATCCAGGTCCCAGAGCTTATCGCCGATATCTTTTCCCGCATCGGGATAACGAAGCCAGGCGTGCAGGTCGCGAATGGTCTCGAAACCTTCCCTGTTCCCCTTCGTGGCGTTGACGGGCGGTTTTTCATCATCGCCATAGAGGAAATGCGCCTCGAAATGCACCAGGTTGTCCGGCAGTTCGTATTTGAGGCCGCTGTACTCTTCAGGCCTGCTGCCCAGAAAAACGCCGCCGAAACGATACTCCGGAAAGGAGCGGATCATCTGATTCACCCAACTCGAGACCCCGCCGCTGACAAAGGGAAAGGTCCCCTCCAGAAGCAGCATGACATCCACACGGTTGCCGCGGGGAAAGTTCATTGCTCACACTCCATCCAGAACGACGCCACGTTGCCGATCACCGGCTTGAAACGAAGGGATGCATCAAGCAGGAAATTATCCCTGAGCGCGGCGAAATCCCGCCTGCGGAAGGCCAGTTCGGCGAAATAGGGAATAACCCTGTCGGGGTGGGCGCCCCGTTCAATGGCATTTACCATGGTCATTTCCGCGGTTTCCAGATCGCCCTGGAACATGAAGATGCGCCCCAACAGGATAAGAAGCGCCGGGTCTTCGACATTCAGGGAAAAGGCCATGCGAGCATAATGCAACGACTGGTCCACATAAAATGCCAGAAGGTCCTCCTTGGCCAGATCATTATATACGTACTCCCAGTAGGCGAATGCGAGTTTTTTGCTCAATTGGCCCCTGACTTCGCTGTCACTTTCCTGCTTGAGAAGTGTCAGGGCATTGTTGACGGAGGCACTGATGGACTTCTCACGCTTGTCGAACAGATTGAAGGCCAACAGACGGATCTCGTCGTCACTGTCTCCGGTAGCCATCTGCAGCAGACGGCTTGAATTCAGCCCTGATGTGGTGCTGACCGCCAGAATGGCCTTTAGGCGCAGATTGCGGGGAGCGCCGGTTGACTTGAGCCGCGACCATGCTCCGCCTTCGCCCATGCTTGCCGGGCCCGCACCGGCGTCATAGGAGAAATGCAGCTTCGACAGGGTTTCGTAATCCCCCGGAGGACTCTCCTTGCCCAGTATCCGAAAATAGAAGAGCGTCAGGAACATGCCGAGCATACCGAACATCGGGAGAAAAAAAGTAAAACTGAAGAAGAGCCGCATGATGAAGGTACGCTTGTCGGCGAACCTTTTGGGGAGCGAAACCGCCATCAGGGAGGCAAAACAGAGGCAGGAGATGAGATGCAGCACCAGGAAGAATGCAAGCTTCTTCCAGGAGGAGCTGTCCATAAAAATGGCCAGGACCGCCCCCAGTTCGGCTGAAACACCATACAGAAACAGATTCAGATTACTCACGCCGCTGCTCCTCCACAAGCCGTTCGATGAGTCCCAGCGGTGACAGGGATGAAGAGAGCGCCTCGGTTCGCCAGGTCACGTCGTCCTTCCCCAGTACAACCCCGAAATTCTTCTTCAGGGTTTCACCGGTACGGGCCAGAAACCCCTCCACTGCCGCCGGTCCGGCAAACGGCATCAAGGTGACAAGTTGCGCCGCCTCCGGCACATGTCGTTTCCAGACATGATCCAGTCCCCTCTGCTGGCGCTCCAGCGC
>DATNCC010000161.1:0-10325 GCA_035571735.1 Dongiaceae bacterium
CATCGAGTGCATCGAAGCCAAGCGGGGGCTGCATATCTGGGAAGATCACTTCATTCCCGAGATTATCGACCCCGATACCGGCGCTGTTCTGCCGGAAGGGGAGCGGGGCGAACTGGTCATTACCACCATCACCAAGCAGGGGATTCCGCTGATCCGCTACCGCACCCGCGACATCACCAGCCTGACGTACGAGCCGTGCATCTGCGGCCGCACCCATGCGCGCATCACCCGGATGAGCGGCCGCTCCGACGACATGCTGATCATCCGCGGGGTAAACGTCTTCCCGTCACAGATCGAAGCCGTCCTGGTCGGCATCGAGGGGATCGAGCCGCATTACATGCTGATCGTTGACCGCCAGGGAACCCTGGACACGCTGACGGTCGAGGTTGAGGTCAGCGAGCAGCTGTTCTCCGACGAGATCAAGGTGCTGCAGGCGCTGTCGCGACGGGTCGAAAAAGAGATCAAGGACATGCTGGGGGTTACCTGTACGGCAAAACTGGTCGAGCCGAAGACGATCCAGCGGAGCGAGGGCAAGGTCAAGCGGGTGATTGATAACCGAAAAGTCTAGAAACCGGGGATCAGGGATCAGGGATCAGGGATCAGGGAATTCAAAAGCCTGGTCCCCGGTCCCCGGTCCCCGGTCCCAGAAGCTACGGAGGTAAGTCATGAAAGTAGAACAGATATCGATCTTCATCGAAAACAAGTCCGGACGGCTGGCCGAAATCACCCGTATCCTCGGGGAAGCCGGCATCAATATCCGGGCGCTGTCTCTCGCCGATACCTCGGACTTCGGCATCCTGCGCCTGATTGTCAACGACTGCGCAACGGCCGCGACGGTGTTGAAGGAGGCCGGCTTTACCGTCAGCAAGACCGAAGTGGTCGCCGTAGAGGTGCCGGACCGTCCCGGCGGCCTGTCCGCCATTCTTCAGGCCCTTGACCAGGAAGCGATCAATGTCGAGTACATGTACGCCTTTGTCGAGCGCTGTGGCGGCAATGCGGTCATCATCTTCCGTTTTGATGAAACGGACAAGGCCATCTCCGCCCTGAAGTCCCATAATTTCAACATGCTTGAGGGAAGCCGTCTCTATTCCATGTAGCCAAGCCCTTATAAACAGGGTAAGTGCGTTAACGAAGTTGATTTCTGCTAGTACTGCGCAGAAATAAACTTCTAACTTACTAATAACCAATCGGAGGAAAGAAATGAAAAAGGCGTCGTTACTGCTGGGCAGCATCTGTATGATCCTCATCTGTGCATCCGTGTCGTTTGCATCCGGTACCATCAAGATCGGCGCGCTGTTTGCCGTCACCGGGCCGGCTTCGTTCCTCGGTGACCCGGAAAAGAAGACGCTTGAACTGCTGGTGAAAGAGTGCAACGAAAAAGGGGGCATCAATGGCCAGAAGCTGGAGGCGGTCATTTACGACACCGGCGGCGATGCGACCAAGGCGGTGCAGCTGGCGACAAAGCTGATCAAGGACGACAAGGTCAGCGTCATTATCGGACCAAGCACCACTGGTGAGAGCATGGCGATTATCCCGGTCGTTGAAAAAGAGAAAATACCCCTGATTTCCTGCGCTGCGGGCATCAAGATCACCGATCCGGCCAAGCACTGGGTTTTCAAGACCCCGGCCAATGACCATGTTGCGGCGGAAAAAATCCTGAACTACATGGCCGGCAAGAAACAGAAGAGCTTCGCGCTGTTGACGGTAACCGACGGCTTCGGCGCTTCAGGCCGTGAACAGATAAAGGCCCTGGCCAAACAGAAAGGCTTTACGATCGTGGCCGATGAAGTGTACGGTCCCAAGGATACCGACATGACCGCGCAACTGACCAAGATCCGCGGGATCAAGTCCGATGCGATAATCTGCTGGGGCACCAACCCCGGGCCGGCGGTCATCACCAAGAACGTCAAGCAGCTCGGGATCAAGACGCCGCTCTACATGAGCCACGGCGTCGCCTCCAAAAAGTACATCGAACTGGCCGGCGCCGATTCGGCTGAAGGGGTGATGCTCCCCGCGGGCAAACTCGCCATTTACGACGCACTGCCGAAGGGTGACGCCCAGTACAAGCTGCTGAAAGGGTACGATCAGTCATTCAGAAAAGCATATGGCACGGAAGCCTCGACGTTTGGCGGCTACGCCTATGACGCGTTCCTGCTGGTGGTCAATGCCATCAAGAAAGCCGGCTCGACCCCCGAACAGATCCGCAACGGAATCGAGCAGGCCAGCAAAATGGTGAGTATTTCGGGAGTGTTCACGATGTCCCCGAAAGATCATAACGGCCTCGATCTTTCGGCCTTCGAAATGGTCAGGATTGTCAAGGGCGACTGGACGCTCGCCAAGTAGCCACTTCAACAATTAAAGGGAGAAATGTCTATGAACTTTAAAGTCACGAGTTTCATCATTGCAGCGGCTACCCTGCTGTTCTCGGCCACCGTATTTGCCGCCCCCCCGATCAAGATCGGCGCGCTCTTTGCCGTTACCGGTCCCGCCGCTTTCCTGGGTGAACCGGAGCGCAACAGCGCCAAGATGGTTATTGACGAGATCAACAAGGCCGGCGGAGTAAAGGGGCGCAAACTCGAACTGGTGGCGTATGATACGACCGGCGATGCGACCAAGGCCGTGCAGCTGGCAACCAAGCTGATCAAGGACGACAAGGTCGTTGCCATCATCGGACCAAGTACGACCGGCGAGACCATGGCGGTGATCCCGGTAGTTGAAAAAGAGCAGATCCCCCTGATTTCCTGCTCCGCCGGCAGCAAAATTACCGATCCGGTAAAGAAATGGGTATTCAAGACCGCCCAGAATGACTCGCTGGCGGTCGGCAGAATTTATGAATATCTGCAGAAAACCAAGCAGACCAATGTGTCCATCCTGACCGTCTCGGACGGTTTCGGGGCGTCGGGACGCGAACAGCTGAAGAACCAGGCGGCCAAATACGGCATCACGATCGTCTCCGACGATACCTACGGCCCGAAAGATACCGATATGACGGCACAGCTGACCAAAATTCGCGGCGTCCATTCCCAGGCCATCATCTGCTGGGGCACCAATCCGGGTCCGGCCGTCATCGCCAAGAATGCCCGCCAGCTTGGCATCAAGACCCCCCTGTTCATGAGCCACGGAGTATCGTCGAAGAAATTCATCGAACTGGCAGGTGACGCCGCCGAGGGAATCAAGCTCCCATCCGGCAAGGTCGTTGTTGCCGACCTCCTCCCCGGTTCCGACAGGCAGAAAAAATCCCTGATGGCCTTTGTCAAGGATTACCAGAAGCATTACAAGGCTGAAGGAGACCATTTCGGCGGACATGCCTGGGATGCCGTGATGCTGATCAGGAATGCCGTCGAAAACGGCGCCGACAGCGCTGCCGCGATTCGTGACCAGCTTGAGAAAACCAGGGGTTTTGCCGGTATCGGCGGCAGCTTTACCTATTCGGCGCAGGAGCATGCCGGCCTGGGCAAGGATGCATTTGTGCTGGTCGAAGTCAAAAACAAGGATTGGGCGATCGTAAAGTAAGTTTTTAAGTAATGATTCTTTTCGTAGGGGCGGACGGCCGTTCGCCCCTACATTTATGAGGTACGATGCAGTTCGACCAGATTCTCCAATACGCACTGTCCGGCTTGTCAACCGGCGCTATCTACGCTTTGATCGGGATCGGCTTTTCGATCATTTACAACGCAACCGGCATCATCAATTTTGCCCAGGGCGAGTTTGTCATGCTGGGTGGTCTGCTGACACTGTCGAGCCTTGAGCTTCTCAAACTGCCGCTATGGGCGGCGATTCCCTGTGCCGTTGCAGTCTCCACGGTTGCGGGCATTCTGTTCGAGCGTCTCGCCATCAGGCCGCTCCGGCAACCGACCCCGATCAACCTCGTCATCATAACCATCGGCGGCAGCATCCTGATCCGCGGCCTGGCGATGCTGGTGTGGGGCAAGGACACCCATGCAATTCCACCATTTTCGGGTGATACCCCGATCGCCATCGGCGGCGCCACCATACTGCCGCAGCACCTCTGGATCCTGGGCATTACCCTGGTAACGATCCTCATCAACAAGGTCTATTTTTACCATACCATCAGCGGCAAGGCCATGCGGGCCTGTTCCTACAACCGCCGTGCCGCCGGCCTGGTCGGGATCGATGTAAAGCGCATGGTGCTGTTCTCGTTCATCATCAGTTCCGCAATGGGGGCCGTCGCCGGCATCATCGTGGCGCCGCTGACGATGACCGCCTACGATGTCGGGGTCATGCTCGGGTTGAAAGGCTTTTGCGCGGCCATCATCGGCGGCATGAGCAGTGGCATTTCCACGGTCATCGGCGGCCTGATCCTGGGGGTGCTAGAATCGCTCGGGGCCGGCCTGATTTCATCGGGCTACAAGGATGCCATCGCCTTCATCATCCTGCTGCTGATTCTGTTCATCAGGCCGCAGGGACTTTTCGGCAAAGCCGATTCGGAGCGGGTCTGAAGCCATGAAACGAGACCTTCTCCTGTTCACCGTTTTTTCCATGCTGGTCATCGTTGCGCCGCCCCTCTTCAAGGGGGGCTACCTGATGAACGTGCTGGTGTTTGTCGGCATCAACACCATGCTGGCAATCGCCCTCAACCTCCTGCTCGGCTACGCGGGGCAAATCTCCCTGGGCCACGCCGGTTTTTTCGGCCTGGGCGCCTATCTCTCCGGCATCCTGACGACTACCTACGGCCTGAATCCGTGGGCTGCCATGCCGGCCGCCGCGGGTGTGGTCGGGTGCCTGGCGGGTCTGATCGGTTTTCCGATTCTGAAGCTCAAGGGTCACTACCTGGCCATGGCGACGCTCGGCCTCGGCATCATTATTTACATCGTGTTCAATGAGACGGTCGAATTTACCGGAGGGCCGTCAGGGCTGTCGGGAATTCCGAATCTTCAGCTGGCCGGCATCACGTTTGATTCCGATGTGAAAAACTACTACCTGATCTGGGGGGTGACCCTTGCGGTCATGCTTTTTTCGCTCAATCTGGCGAACTCCCGGGTCGGCCGCGCTCTTCGGGCGGTGCATGATTCCGAGGTTGCGGCGCAGGTCCTGGGAGTCAACTCCCGGATTCTGAAGGTGCAGATTTTTGCCCTCTCGGCGGTCATATCCTCCCTGGCCGGCAGTCTCTACGCGCATACCATGACCTTTATTTCACCCGCATCATTCGGTTTCAATTTTTCGATAGAGTTGCTGACCATGGTGGTTATCGGTGGTCTGGGGAGTGTGTTCGGTTCGTTCCTGGGCGCCGCACTGCTGACCCTTCTGCCCGAATTTCTGCGCGGCGCCAACGATTACGATATCATAATCTATGGAGCCCTGCTGGTGGTCATGGTGATGTTCATGCCGGGCGGACTCGTGCGGGGCATTCCCGCACTGTTCAGGAAAATTGCGGCGCGGAAGGGGGAGACCGGCCATGCTTGAGGTCTCCGGCATTACCCAGGTTTTTGGCGGCGTGACCGCGCTCGACGACGTTTCATTTGCCATTGCAAAAGGTGACATCACCGGGGTCATCGGCCCGAACGGCGCCGGAAAAACGACCCTGTTCAATATCATTTCCGGTATTTACCGCCAGAGTGCCGGCACGGTGCTGCTGGAGGGGAAGGATGTCACCGGCCTTGCACCGGAACGCCTGGCCCGACTGGCCATGGTACGGACTTTTCAGAATATCGAGCTGTTCGGGGGAATGACGGTGCTGGAAAACGTCATGGTCGGCATGCACACCAACAGTTCCAGCGGCCTCCTTGCCTGTGCGCTGAAAATGCCCTGGTGCATTTCCGAGGAGCGCCGTATCCGCGGCGGTGCCGGGAAGTGGCTCGAATTCACCGGAATTGCCGATCTGGCTGACCATACCGCCGGCAGCCTTCCGTTCGGAAAAGGGCGCCTCCTCGAGATCGCCCGGGCGCTCGCCGTCGAGCCGCGCATCATCCTGATGGACGAACCGGCGGCCGGATTGAACAGCCAGGAAACGCTCGGTCTGGCTCAGCTGATCAAGCGGATCCGGGATCTGGGCATCACCGTGGTCCTGGTGGAGCATGATATGGAGCTGGTCATGGATATCTGCGACCAGATTATTGTTCTCAATCTGGGCAGGAAACTGGCGGAGGGAACTCCCCGCGAAATTCAGGAAAGCCCTGAAGTTATAGCGGCATACCTGGGGGATGACGAATGAAACGTGCCCTTTCCGCAATCTCTGCGTTGATCTTTGGGATGCCCTTGTGCGGCGTAGCGCTGCTACGCCTCCGCGACATCCCTCGATACGCCTTGATCTTGCGAAAAAATCACGTTTCAGGAATTTGGACGGTGTAAGTAACCATGTTAAGGCTCAAGAACATCAACACGTACTATGGCAAGGTTCACGCCCTCAAAAATGTTTCCCTGCATCTGGGGGAGGGAGAAATAGTGACCCTGATCGGTGCCAACGGCGCCGGAAAAACCACTATTCTGAATACCATATCGGGAGTTACGCCGGCTTCGGCCGGAGAGATCGTGTTTTGCAAGGAAGCTGTGAGCGCGCTTGCACCGGACAAGATTGTCCAGCGCGGCATCTCCCAGGTTCCGGAGGGGCGACAGGTCTTCAAGCCGCTCTCCGTCGAGGACAATCTTGAGCTGGGTGCTTATCTGCGTTATCGGAGCAGGGAAGGGAAGGCTTCCATCCACAAGGATATGGACAAGGTATTCACCCTGTTCCCGCGTCTTGAAGAACGCCGCAGACAGCTGGCTGGCACGATGTCGGGCGGCGAGCAGCAGATGCTCGCCATTGGGCGGGCTCTGATGGCGAATCCCAAAATGTTGCTCCTTGATGAACCCTCCATGGGACTCGCGCCGCTGGTAGTGCAGGAGATTTTCCGAGTGCTGGAGCGTTTGCGCCGGGATAATGGTACGACAATCCTGCTCGTGGAACAGAATGCCAAGGCGGCCTTGAGACTTGCCGATCGTGGCTATGTCCTGGAAACCGGCAAGGTAATTCTGGAAGGTCCGGCCGATGAACTGCTCGAGAATGCCGAAGTCAAGCGGGCCTATCTGGGCAAGGACAAGAAGGACATGTGGGAGCGGTAGCTAATGAAGGTTGAAGGATGAACAGACCTTTCACCTTTCACTTTTCACTTTTCAACTCTCAACTCTCAACTCTCAACTCTCAACAAGGAATCTCATCAATGCGTTTTTCCCTGCGTCTCAATTATGATCTGACGAAATACATCATCCACAACAAGATCAAAAAAACTGAAAAGTATCCGCTAGTGCTGATGCTGGAGCCGACCCATCTCTGCAACCTGGCCTGTTCCGGCTGCGGCAGAATCCGCGAATATGCCGACACCATTTCCGAAATGATGACTCTGGAGGAGTGTTTGCAGTCGGTGGATGAATGTCCGGCACCGGTCGTCACCATCACAGGAGGTGAGCCGTTCCTGTATCCGCAGATTCATGAGCTTATTGCCGCGATTCTGCAGAGAGGGAAACACATTTACCTCTGCACGAACGGCATCCTGCTTGAGAAGGCGCTCGATAGTATGACGCCGCACCCCAACTTTACGCTCAACATCCATGTCGACGGGCTGGAAGATACCCACGACCGGATACTGGAGCGCAAAGGCGCCTTCAAAACCGCACTGGAGGCGATCAAAAAGGCCAAGGAGAAGGGATTTCGCGTCTGTACGAACACTACCATTTTCAAGGAAACCGATCTGGTTGAAATCGAGATGCTCTTTAGCCACCTTGAGGAGCTTGGCGTTGACGGCCTGCTGGTAGCACCCGGTTTCGGTTATGAAGCGGTCGGTGAAAAACTGTTTCTCGAGCGCCGGGAAATCGAGAGAAAGTTTGTCGACGTTTACGAGATGAGCAAAAAACACCGCTTCTATTCAACGCCGATGTATCTGCGGTTCCTGAAGGGTGAAAAGAAGCTGGAGTGTACCCCCTGGGGCAACCCGACCCGTAATCCACGCGGCTGGAAGGCCCCCTGCTATCTGATCACGGACACCCACTATCCGACCTTTGCCGAGATGATGGCAAAGACCGAATGGAATAAGTACGGGGTCGGGAAAGATCTTCGTTGCGCACAGTGCATGATGCATTGCGGTTTCGAACCGACGGTTGTCAACGAGATCGGCAAGAGCTGGAAGGATATGCTGGAGATGATGATCTGGAATATGACGTGAGCTTTCAAGGGCTCTGACTGCGTTGTGCTGAATTATAAATAGCCCGTGCAATTGGTTGGTTAGATAATGTTTGTTGATGTAATAGTTGATATTATGGTTGCTCAGCGGTTTAACTACCCACGTCTGTGGATGCCCGTCTGATCGTCCTCGAGATGGGTCCCACAGCATGTCTCGAAAAAATATTCTGCTCAGCTAAAAAAAAACTTGCTTTACTTTTGGACGATTGATATAAAGCAAACAACTTAATGAAAAAAAAGTTCTCCGAACGGGCAAAACCAGAGTAATCTGGTGACGCAAAGCCACGGGTCCTGAATAAAAGGATGGCCGGGTTGCCGAAGAGATGAGATATGCATCCTGGCACCCGGTATGTTTTACCGACACAAGGAGCGCTCTTATCTTCGGAAGATAAAAGCGCTCCTTTTTTATTGCATATGCAGGTGATTTCTTGTTCAAAAAGCGCAGTGCGAGGTGTTAATCGATTTGATCTAAGTTTCAAGACGTTCTCCGAACGGGCAAAACCAGAGTAATCTGGTGACGCAAAGCCACGGGTCCTGAATAAAAGGATGGCCGGGTTGCCGAAGAGATGAGATATGCATCCTGGCACCCGGTATCTTTTACCGACACAAGGAGCGCTCTTATCTTCGGAAGATGAGAGCGCTCCTTTTTTTAATAATGTAAGCAGGGGTTGTATTGGAGAGTGGAATGGCCCGCGTAGTTATAGACCCGAACCCCGACTGGAAAAAGAAGCTCGCGGCTTTTATGAAAGAGCTGGGGGTAATACCCCCCAACTTCGGGGGCAAGATGGAAATCGACTGGAACGATGGGGGGATAACGGCGGTTAAGCTGCCGGTGACACTGAAATAAACTCTTACATCTGTCAGTACTCCGTGTAATTGCGGAGAGTAATAGAAGGGCGGTTAGTTTGCAACCCGCAAGGGAGCTGCGAAACCCGCATTGAAGGAACCCGTCGCCGTGAGGCCGGTCGATTCCTTTGGTGCGGGTTTTTTAGTTCTGGAGACCACGATGGATCCACCCATGTGATTAAGCTTCAAAACGTTCTCCGAACGGGCAAAACCAGAGTAATCTGGTGACGCAAAGCCACGGGTCCTGAATAAAAGGATGGCCGGGTTGCCGAAGAGATGAGATATGCATCCTGGCACCCGGTATCTTTTACCGACACAAGGAGCACTCTTATCTTCGGAAGATAAGAATGCTCCTTTTTTTGTATCTGTCAGATCACTTTTCTTAGAGGGCGAATGGAAATTGTCATGCAGATAAAACCGATCGTGTCAAATGTCTCTCGCAAGCTGGCTGCTGTCGTCTCGGGCGCCGCTCTTCTGCTCCTGGTGCTGGGCGCGGCCTCCCGTGCACAGGCTGCGGGGGTTTTCTGCTCCCAGTTCGGCGGAGTCGTTGACGGTAATAACCCCGCTACCTTATCAGCCGTTCAAGCCGCCTCCACCTTCGGGATCGACATGAACTGCACGGTAAAGAACTTTCCGCAGTCCATGGGCGGTTTCCCGATCACCAACATCAATTTCAACTTCCCCCAACAGCAATCCTTCTACATCGTTTTCCAAAATGTTTACTACTACGGCCACATGTCGTGTAACGACCCGACTCAATCAGACTTCTGGATCTATTGGGCGCCCGGCGGGTTCAACAACATCAGCCCTTCATGCCAGGATTTCATGGTGCCGGTGGATGCGGTCAGCAAGAAGAACCCGCAGGCCCAGAGTACTGCTGCCATCGGTGTTCCCTTCACCTATACGATCACCGTGCCGCTCCTGGGCAAACTGGATTCCACTGGCACCTTCCAGTATATGGCCAACGTTGACAACACCACTGTAACAAATGTCGTCATCCCCGACGATCTTACCACTATCGGTGCGGCTATCAGCTATGTGAGCAATAAGGGCTGGCTGGTGAACCCGGGTACCGGCGCCAGAACGCCGTTGAACGGGGGCGCCCCACTGACGCTGGGGGCAAGCAGTACATGGCTGGCCAATCACCCCGGCATTCTGTCGGATGCCACGAAGCATCTGGTCTTTTCGTATGAATATAATCCGGCTCTGGCCTCGCTCCCGGCTGGAAACAATATCGAGATCGACCTGACCGTTGTCCTCGACAACAACCCGGCGAACCTGGCAGGGGCGCAGTTTACCAACACTG
>DATNCC010000162.1:0-6417 GCA_035571735.1 Dongiaceae bacterium
CATTTAATACTCTCTGTATCTGCATCGCGAATAATATAATCCACATAAGCTTGACCTTTTGGCATAAACAATGCTAATAAAAACGTGCTGGGCAATACAGTCCCGCAAAATTAGCCAGTCTCCGAGTTGCTGCGCCTAACAGGAAAAAATCCTCATGGCGTACGACCAGCGGGTGTCGCCGGAAACAGCGCTCGCCCTCCTTTGAAAAGGGGAACTCGTGCTTAGCGATCCGCACCAGTGGATTGTCCAAGCCCCTTTTCTATCTTGAGAAGGGGTTTTTGTTTTTCAGTACCGCCACATTTTGCCAGTCTCCGAGTTGTTGCGCCTAACAGGGAAAAATCCTCATGGCGTACGGCCTGCGGGTGTCGCCGGAAACAGCGCCGCCCTCCTTTGAAAAGGGGATCTCGTGCTTGACGTGCCATTGCCGGTGGTCCGTCCGCGCCCCTTTTCTATCAAGAGAAGGGGTTTTCTGTTTTGTTAAAGGAAATTTACATCATGGTCAAACTTGTTGAAAACCCCATTATTCCTGCAGCTGCCTTCAATTCCATATGCTCGGCCTTCTCCGGTTCCGTGGTGTTTCACTATGCGTTAGTCAAGAACCAGGACGGTTCCGGCAAGTCCACCACCTCTATAGAGTACAAAGCTCAGGAGGATTCCATTCTGGAGTTGGAGTGCATTGCCAGGGAACTCGAACGGCGCTGGAACCTGGAGGATGTCCTGTTGATCCGGCGGATCGGCTGTCTAGCGGTTGGCGATATCATCTCACTGGTAGCGGCCAGTTCTCCCAACAGCGAGGATGCCTTCGAGGCGTGCAAATCGGGGATCGGCCGCCTGAAGAAGATGGCAACAATCAGCAAGTCCGAAAAATTTTCCGAAATCAAATAGCCGTTTGACGTGTTGGGCGGCAATATCAACTGACAGCTATCCTGTCAGTCATTAAAAAAGGAGGGTTATATGAAGAAACTGGTATTAGCAGCAGGGTTACTGTTGGTTGCAGGTCAGACAGGGGTTGTGTCAGCCAAGAGTCTGGAAGATGTGCTGAAAGAGAAAGGAGTTATCACGGAAGCCGACTACAAGGAGATCGTGACGAGCAGCCCGGTTAAATACAAGCTGGGAGAAGGATTCAACTTCACCTCGTCCGACGGGAAGTTCAGCAGCTCCATCGGAGCTTCATATCAGGTTCGTTATACACTGATGGATCTAGATGATGCCAACGATACTGCCACCAAGCATGCGCAGGATTTCAGTAAATTTGAACTGCGGCGTATCAAACTGCTTTTCAACGGCTACGCATATTCTCCGGATTTAACCTACAAGATGTCGATCAATTTTGCCAACATCGCCGGCGGCACAACCAGTAACGGAGGACTGCTGGAAGAAACTTGGATGAACTACCGATTGTATGATGAAGTGCAATTCCGTTTTGGCCAGGACAAGGTCCAGTTCGGCCGCCAGTTCATCACCCCCTCCACCGCTCTCCAGTTTACAGAACAGTCGGTGGTATCGGCAGCTTTTGCTCCAGGCTATGACACCGGTCTGGCGATCCATGGCAAGGTTGCAGGAGGGCTTTTCAATTACAGCGTTGCCGGGCTTGGCGGCGTCGGCCAGAATACTTTCCGTACAACTACCGATAACGCCTTTGCGGCTCGTATCACGGCCAATCCTCTGGGCGACATGAAGTATTCCGAGGCAGACCTTGATACCAGCGTCAAACCGTTGGTGTCAGTCGGAGCCAACTTTTACCGGGATACGATATTTATCGGAGAAACCAACAACCTTGGCTTTACCAAGAGTGCGGGTTGGTATGGCATCGGCAGCCCACTGATGACTGCCACACAAAAATTCAGTGCAGGCGAACCGCTTGATTTTAACACCTTTGGCGTTGACACGGCATTCAAATGGCAAGGACTGTCTGTCACTGGCGAGTATTTAGCGGGCGAGGCCAAGGGTCAGGTATCAAAACACAAACTGCGCGCAGAAGGGTTCTATGCCCAGGCGGGATATTTCGTAATCCCGAATAAGGTTGAACTCGCCTACCGTTATTCGTACCTGGACCCTAACCGCGATGCATCCAACGACCATTGGGTCGAGAATGCCGCTGCCGTATCGTGGTACATCAATAAACATAACCTGAAGCTTCAGGCAGATTACACCAATGTCCATAAGCAGTCGGCTATCGCATCGACGAGCGGAAATAATGCCACTGACGATCAGCAAGTCAGGGTCCAGGCACAAATTCTGTTCTGATAATAATTTGCTGTATGGCCCTTATCTTTCCGCAAGTTGGTTGTATAATCATATCAAGCAGTCTATCAACTAATCGGGGAGGCTTGGTATGAACATCAGCGCAAGAAACATGTTGTCCGGAAAGGTAACCGCAATCACACCGGGAGCTGTAAATTCAGAGGTCAAAATGGCGCTGCCGGGAAAACAGGAGATTGTGGCGGTTATTACCAACGAGAGTGTTGATTATCTCGGACTCAAAGTCGGCAGCGAAGCTTACGCAATCATCAAGGCCCCTCTGGTGGTTCTTGCCAAAGGGAAACCGGACATGAAGTTCAGCACCCGAAACATGCTTGAAGGAAAAGTGAAACAGGTGGACCTCGGCACGGTAAATGCCGAGGTCAGCCTGGAGTTGTCCGGCGGTGTAATGCTGCATGCTGTCATCACCAAATCAAGCGTGCAGGGAATGGAATTAAAAGCCGGCGACACGGCCACCGCCCTGTTCAAGGCTTCGACCGTGATTCTTGCGGTTAGGACATAAGACATAAATACTGCTGAAATGTAATCAAACCAAGGGGGATGCATGATCACAAAACAGATTCTTGCCCGTATCACGACACTCGCTGTCACACTCGCAATCCTCGTCTGGGGAACTGCTGCCTTGGCCGCCTCGAAGGCGGTTATCCTGGCCACCACCACCAGCACCCAGGATTCTGGGCTGTTGGATGTGCTGGTGCCGCTGTTCGAAAAGGAGAGCGGTTTTCAGGTCAAGACCATTTCGGTCGGCTCCGGCCAGGCCATGAAGATGGGGGAAAAGGGCGAGGCCGATGTGCTTCTGGTGCACTCACCCGATGCCGAGAAAAAGTTTATGGCTGACGGTTTCGGAGTAAGCCGCCGCCTCGTGATGCACAACGACTTCGTCATCGTCGGTCCGGCCGCCGACCCGGCCGGAATCAAGGGCGCTTCAGCCGCAGAGGCCATGAAGCGTATTTCAAAAGCTGGGGCACTTTTCATCTCCCGTGGTGACAATTCCGGTACTCACGCCAAGGAGAAGGGGCTCTGGAAAGGGGCAGCAATCAGCCCGGAAGGACAGAAGTGGTACCAGCAGACCGGCCTCGGCATGGGAGAAACCCTGAACGTAACCGCCGAGAAGAAGGGGTACACCATAACCGACCGGGCCACCTACCTGTCATTGAAAAAGGGGCTCGGTCTCGTGATCCTGCTGGAGGGGGACAGCAAACTGCTCAACATCTACCATGTCATCGAACTCAATCCGGTCAAGTGGCCCAAGGTCAACACGCAAGGAGGCAAGGCTTTTGCCGATTTCATGGTGGCAAAGGGGACCCAGGAGATCATCGGCCGCTTCGGTGCGGATAAGTTCGGGGCGCCGCTGTTCTTTCCCGATGCCGGCAAGAAACCGGAATCTCTTGGACTGAAATAAGTAATTAGCTATTGCAGAGGTGGTTAGTGCGTCGGAACACCCGCTGTCGCTCCGCACTGGTTCACGAATTCTCATAAAGTCACGAGACAAGACCTCGGCGGGTGACCGCCGGGGTCTTTTATCAACAGCCTTGATTTATATGGCCGGCAGTACTAATATAAGCAATCGATGGCCGATAAACGGCCATTACGTTGATGACAATCTACTACATGGTGTACCCCCTCAAGTTGATGATTTCCTCATTGCTATCTTTATCGATGGCACCATTCCCGAGCACTACTGACTTACTAATGCAGATCGGTTTGTTGTCGAAATGGCGTGGATTTTGCTTTCTGCACTCCAACCATACCTGAAATCAGTAAACATCCCTTGTTAACATGTCTGGACAAACGCGCGGTGGGCGTTGACAGACATTGCGGCAAGGGATTTCATATCCAGAGGCATATATATAAAAAGGAGCCGTTTAATGATGTTTGCAAAAGTTGGAATCAAGGTAAAGCTGGGAGTTGTGTTCGGTTTTTTGTTGCTGATGATTGCAGTCATGATCTGTCTGGGCCTCGGCAGCACATGGAAGGTAAACGAATCTGTCAAACAGATTGCAAAGAGCAACTATCTGAAAACCATGTATGCCTTTGAAGCCTCAAAGGCGGTGGAAGAGATTCAAGGACACATCCGGATGGCGGTACTTCTCAAGGATGAGAACGAAATTGCGCTTGTGAAGAAAAAAATCGATGCTGCCAGAGCAAAATATATGGAGTCCATGGCCAGACTGGCAGAACTTGAAACATCCGGAAAGGGGGCCAAGCTGCTGGAGAACGTAAAAAATGCCATTGCCCCGGCGACAATTGCCAACAACAGGGTAATGGAACTTCTTGATGCCCGTCAGCGGGACGAGGCTGCGGCGCTGTTGTTAAAGGAAGGTGTTCCGTTAACGCAGAAGGTTCAAGACCTGTTCGACGAGCAGGTGAGATATCAGCGGGAGAGCGTGGATGCCGAGTACACCAAGTCAGTCGCCCTGTATGACAAGGTCAAGCTGGTTCAGATTGTTGCCGGAGCGGTTTCTATCGTCTTGGGTCTCATGGCGTCCATATTTCTGATCAACAATTTTGTCACCAGGATCAACCGCGTCGCAAACGCCATGAACCGGGTGGCTGACGGCGATCTGTCGACACAATTGAAAATTTATGCCGAAGACGAAATTGGCGAACTCGGCAGAAACATCAACCGTATGCTGACTTCGATCAGCACAATGATCGCCTCAATAAAAAACACGGCGAATCATGTCGCATCAGCCTCCAACTCGCTGTACGCAAATTCGGAGCAGATTGCCACCGGCAACGAGCAGGTCGCTGCACAGACAGGCACCGTCGCCACGGCCAGCGAGGAGATGGCGGCCACCTCCTCGGATATAGCCCGGAATTGTATTACAGCAGCAGGAAGCTCCAGGCAGGCCAGTGATCTGGCCACGGAGGGCGTTTCAGTGGTTCGGGAAACTGTCGCCGGCATGAACCGTATTGCGGAAAGGGTCAAGGAAACGGCCGCGACAGTTGAAACTCTCGGTTCCCGCTCCGACCAGATCGGGGAAATTGTCGGGACGATCGAAGATATCGCCGACCAGACCAACCTGCTTGCCCTTAATGCGGCCATTGAAGCCGCCAGAGCCGGCGAACAGGGGCGCGGATTTGCCGTCGTGGCGGATGAAGTGCGCGCCCTTGCGGAACGGACCTCCAGGGCAACAAAAGAAATCGGCCAGATGATCAAGGCTATTCAGACCGATACAAGAGGCGCGGTCGCAGCCATTGAAGAAGGGGTGCATGAGGTGGAGCGGGGTACGAATGATGCCGCCATGTCAGGGAAGGCCCTGGAGGACATCTTCAATCAAATAAGCGATGTCACTTTACAGATCAACCAGATCGCGACCGCCGCCGAACAGCAGTCAGCTACATCAATGGAAATATCCAGCAACATCCAGCAGATAACCGATGTGATCCAGACGAGCGCCACCTTTTCATTCGATTCCGCCTCATCCGCCCGTGAGCTTTCGACCTGTGCGGAGGGCCTCCAGCGCCTGGTCGGACAATTCACCCTGGCCGCCTGATCCCGGCAGATGTGCTCATCATCAGGGATGTTGGGGAAATCAGGGACAATCCTACAATAATGATCAAGTTTCTCGTTCGTTACATTGTGGGTGCTTTCGCCACATTGAGTACTTTTGCCGCAATCTCGTCCTGTTTTGCCGCCGCTTCCGCATCAACAGGGAGATGTGGTCAAGTTATTCAAAGTTAAGCCGCCATTGCTGCTGCAGCGACCAACCGCTTGATTTTGCGAGTTTACACATCTGCCATAGCCTGCGGAATTCGCTCGCTATAGAAACGTATACCCGAAATAAATTGGTCCGGCTTTTGCTTCTATCATTCGACTGACTGTTATACAAAGTTTGACGGACTATTTTCACAGGCGGATTGCCGCACTATCGGCACTCTGCAAGGTACCCCATGAATAAAAAGAAAAAGATGATCATCTCCCAGGAGACGATGGACGTCGACTTTGTGCGCAAGGTCGAGGCTCTTTCGGACACCTCGGTGCGGCGTTGTTTCCAGTGCGGCAAATGTTCCGCCGGCTGTCCGATGGCCACCTTCATGGAGCACCCCCCCAACCGGGTCGTGCGGCTCTTGCAGCTGGGTCAGTGGCAGCGCGTCCTGGCCGGTCGCTCCATCTGGTACTGCGCCTCGTGCGAAACCTGCTCCACCCGC
>DATNCC010000163.1:0-3681 GCA_035571735.1 Dongiaceae bacterium
CCGGCTTCCTTCAGACCCCTCCTCGCGGAGACGCCCTTGCCTTCGGCTAGTACTTGGTTTACGCTGTCTCGCGACAGTGCTGGATTCACCGTACAGGGGACTTGCACCCCATAAGTTCACGCCCATGCCGGGCGTACACAAGGCCCATGGACGCCGACCGCCCGATAAAACTGGGCGGGCGGGTCATGGCCCGGCCCGTTAGATCATGAAAATAATTATGACACCGGATAATATTCATGCCTTCGGCATGATTCTTATGGCAGCAATAACGTTGGGAATTTGCATGATTTTCGGGAGAAATCCGCTTAATGGTGGCCGAATAAAGGATAAAATCAAATCGGCAATCGGCGTAGGTCTTGTTGGCCTGATTGTCCTCAACGCTGTACTTGCTCAAGGCTGTATAGAAGCACCAAATGAAGGCTATCAGGGAACTCTTCCGCCTTTGTGCATGATGTGTCTAATTATCTTCATCGACAGAAAGAAGGTTATTGTTTTGACGAGCATTGTCCTTGTCTTTCTCGGGGTCACTCTTAAAGTCAACTTTAACCATATCGTTCGTGTCGCAGATGGATATACAGCAATTGATATAAACACTAATAAACCAATAGCCAAAGGCTGTTCTGACAGGAATAGTGCCGAGGGAATTATCGCTGCCCCACTTTGGCATACATGTTTTACAGGAATTTACGAAATAAAAAAGTAAAGAAGAATCTAACCAGGGCCTTGGACGCCGACCGGGGCTGAGAAGCGCCCCGGTGCGGGTCAAGGCCCGACCCGTTGGTGGATAACAAGATCTGATCAGTAAGGGATCGAAATCTCATGAAATTTATAAGAACATTGATACTGGTGTGTGCAATCAATCTTTTAGCTTCTTGTGCTACACATGCTCCTCAAAAAACTGAGTGGATTGAAGAAGCATTACTGCATGATGGTCGTATTATTCATGTAACGAGAGCAATTAAAACAGGACTGGATATTGCCCTAATCAGGCTACCTGAAACAAAAAGTGCGCCACGATATTATACCATCGAAGCAAATAACCCCAATACAGGCGAAACTATTTCGTGGGAGGATGATGACAGTGAAATTCTTCCAATACTCATAGATTTTGACGGAGCAGCTGCATACTTGGTTGTTTATGTATCTGATTTTGACAATACAAAGAAAAAGTATGGGTGTGTATTTCCACCGTATGTTTTTTTACGACATGAACAAGGTAGGAAGTGGGTTAGGGTCAATCAAGAAGATGTCCCGATATTCATTAAGGCTGCCAATTTGTCGTTTTCATTAATCGGATATGAAAGAACATCGATACCAAATTTAGCAATAATGCGAGAAGATGAGCGCGAAAGAATATCAATCGTACCAGAGAAAAAAAGAGTTGGTTATCAAACAGTGGCTAAAATCAAGAATCATAACTTGACGAAAGAAAGAGAAGGATACCTTTTTCAAATTGATATCCCACGTAGCATTTCAGACCTGAAGACCAAAAAAAGAATTGTCAGCGAAAGGCATAAATTCATGCCTGACAGATGCAAGCAATTTGATGATATGTAAGTTAATGTTGCAAGGTCATAAATCTTCTTACTCCGAAAAGAGGGGGGATGCAGTACTGGGTCCAAGCCTTGACATAGGACATCGGACAAAGTGAGGTCCCAACTCTCGCGTAGACTCGGGCGCGACGGAAAACCGTCGCCGCGCCGGTCACGCTCATACACGTTCACCCAACAACATCAATCCCCATAGCTACCCCCACCCTTGAGGGTGTTCCTGTCAGACAACAGACCCTGCCTTCGTTTGGCTCTAAACCGTTATTCAATGGACTTTTAGACAGAATTTTGTATTCTGCAAGAATCAAAAATGCATAAAAGGAGGCTGTATGAAAACGGCAATGATCGCAATGACAGTTTCGATTCTGTTTTCAGCACCGGCATTCGCAGCTGACAACGCTCCGCAATTCAATGGAGCCGGCCCCAGCTTCGAACAGCGCAAGTCCGATATCCTCAAGCACATTGACGAGCGCATCGCGCGCAACCAGGAGGAAAAGTCCTGCGTCCAGGCAGCCAAAAATCACGACGATATCAAGGCCTGCAGAGACAAGTTCAAGGCCGAGGTCCTGCAGCAGCGTCCTAAACCGCGGTAATGACGTATAGAGGCTAAGCCCGTTACGGGTGGCGGATCAGCCCTCCCCTGTATTCGGCAGATCGAGAAACTTGTGCGGAGCGCGACATGAAAGAGAACAGGCTGGCGGCCATCGATATCGGTTCTAACTCCATTCGTTGCATTGTCGTGGAAGTGGACAGGACGGGAAAGTTCCGGGTGCTGGACGACGAAAAAGAGACGGTGCGCCTGGGGGAAGGAATCGCCAGGGATAACGCCATCTCCGCGGCCGCCTGGGAGAGAGCCATGAATGCTCTTTCCCGGATAAAGAAGATAATCGACGGCTGCGAGGCGAAATGGGTTGAAACCGCCGCCACGAGCGCGGTGCGAAGAGCGGTCAACGGCGCTGACTTCGTCAAGGCCGTTGCCGACAACATCGGTCTGCACATTGAAGTGATCAGCGGCGAGGAGGAGGCGGAACTTGCAGCCTTGAGCGCGCAGAACAACTTCGATCTGGAAGGCAAATGCTGCGCCATGGTCGATATCGGCGGCGGGAGCGTGGAGGTCGTCATCACGCTGGGGAAGCATATCGACAAGATCTATTCCCTGGAACTGGGGGCGGTCGTGCTGACGGAAGGCTTCATCACAAGCGATCCGATCAGGCGGGAGGATTATCAAAGGCTGCGCAAGCATATCCGGAAGACTCTCAAGAGGGCCTTCCCCGCCGACGAGATTCCGGTTCAGTGCCTGCTCGGCTCGGGAGGGACCATGACTTCCCTGGCCGCAATACATGCGGCGCAGCTCAAGAAAGGGTATGACTCCGTCCACGGCTCCGAGGTGTTCCACACCGAAGTCGCACACCTTCTCGCCATGCTCCTGGAAAAGAATCTGAAGGAGCGAAGGGGAGTGCCGGGTCTGCAGCCCGACCGGGCGGACATCATCGTGGCTGGCGTGGCTGTGGTGGAAGAGCTGATGGATTTCTTCAAGACCAACGTACTCAAGATCAACGAACGGGGGATCCGGGAGGGATTGGTCCTGAAGGGGCTGAAGAAGCACAACCTCCTCCCTGCGGAAAGCCAGCCGAGGAACTGGCGGGATTCGATCCTCGAATTTGCCCACGCCTGCTACCATGACAGGATACACCCGCTCCACGTCACAAAGCTGGCTCTGGAGATCTTCGATGCCGTTGCCTTCCAGTTCGGTCTCGGCAAAAAGGAACGGCAGATCCTTGAAGCGGCAGCACTCCTGCACGATGTCGGGTACATCATCCGCTACTCGGACCACCACAAACACACCTACCACCTGATCAGGCACTCCGACCTGTTCGGATTCACGCCGCGGGAGCGTGAATTGATCGCGCAAATAGGACGCTATCACCGGAAGGCCCTTCCGAAGAAAAAGCATGCAAGCTTCAGCCGGCTTGCCTCGAGCGATAGGCTTCTGGTCAAGAGGCTCGGAGGCATCGTGCGGCTTGCCGACGGCCTTGATCGCCGCCGAAACAGCATGGTGACGGCTCTCGACTGCTCCCTTTCCGACTCCGCCTTGACGGTGAGGGTCAAAGGGGAAAGCGATGTTTCCGTC
>DATNCC010000164.1:0-2696 GCA_035571735.1 Dongiaceae bacterium
ATATTCTCCCCCATGATTCCGTATTCAACGACTATGAAGTCGAGCACGATTTTCCCGATATCGGCCGCAAGGTTATGCTGCTCAACGCCCGGCAGATTTTCCGGGAAAATATCGGCTCGCATATTATACTCCTGGCCATGGAAGACATCACCCGGCGGAAGCAGTTGGAAGAAGTGAAGCAGTCACTTGAACTTCAACTCCGGCAGACTCAGAAGCTGGAGAGTCTGGGTGTACTTTCCGGCGGTATCTACCCACGATTTCAACAACATTCTAACGATCATCAACGGATACTGCGCCTTGATGAAGAGAGATTATAAAACAGCAGAAAAACATATCCCATTGATAGAAAAAGCCGCCGAACGAGCTGCGGAACTCTGCCGTCAGATGCTGGCATACGCCGGGAAAGCCCCATTTAGCAAACGAAGGTCAACATGGAGACACTGGTGGATGAGATGGTCGGGATGCCGAAATCGACTATCAAACAGAATGTGGCGATTACACAAGATCTTTCAGCAGAGCTTCCTTTCGTCATGGGCGATGTCAGCCAGCTTAGGCAGATCATCATGAATTTGATCATCAATGGAATGAATATGGTGAATTTTTCAAGGTTTTAATATGCAATTATGATCTTCGCCCATATACCGTTCATTTACTGACGACGGATGCCGAACTTATGCATACGGGCGCGCAGAGTGCTGGGGTTGAGACCAAGGAGCACCGCTGCTCCGTTTTTCCCCTCGATGCGCCAGCCGGTTTTCATAAGCACATTGAGGATGTGGTCTTGCTCCAAGTCGGCCAGGGCTTTGACCTCCTGTCCCGCCGGCTCCTCTGTTTTCCGGAACGTATCGAAGCGGTCCAACACCTGTAGTGCGGTCCCCTGGCTGATGATCACCGCCCGCTCGATGACACTTTCCAACTCCCGCACGTTACCGGGCCAGTGGTATTCCTGAAGGGCGTTCAATATTTCTTTTGATACGGTCTCGATCTTCTTGCCGATTTTCTTGTTGAATTTGGCAACAAAGTGATTGACGAGTATCGGGATGTCTTCCTTGCGCTGCCTAAGCGGCGGCATCGTGATGGGGAAGACATTAAGCCTGTAGAACAGGTCTTCCCTGAACCTGCCGTTCTTGATCTCTTCCTCCAGTATCCGGTTGCTGGCCGCGATGATTCTTACATCGGTTATTATGGTACGGGGACTGCCAAGCCGCTCAAACTCTCCGTCCTGAATGACTCTGAGCAACTTGCTTTGCAGCTCCATCGGCATCTCTCCGATTTCGTCCAGGAATATGGTGCCGCCGTCGGCCAGCTCGAATCGCCCGATCTGTCTGGCATCAGCCCCGGTGAACGCACCCCTTTCCCGCCCGAATAGCTCGCTTTCGATGAGGTTCGCCGGTAGTGACGAACAGTTGACCGTTATCATCGGCCGGTCTTTGCGGGCACTTCTGCTGTGGATGGCGCGTGCCAACACTCCCTTGCCGGTGCCGGTCTCGCCGGTAAGAAGAACAGTCGCATTCATGGGTGCTACCTGTTCGACCCGCAGGAATACATGCGATAGGGCATCGCTTTTACCTATAATTTCGCCGAAGTTGTACTCTTGGGCAACTTCCTGCTGCAGGTAAATGTTCTCAGCCTGGAGCCGGTCTTTAAGCCGTTCTATTTCCGCATACGCACCCTGCAGCGACTCTTCTGCCCGCTTGCGTTCGTCGATTTTCCGGGTAAGCTGTTCGTTCGCCCTGGTCAGCTCCCCAGTCCGCTCCCGCACCGTCTGTTCCAGCACCTTGTTGTTATTCTCGATTTCCTTATACAGCAGCCGCACTTCCAGTATGTTGTGGATACGTGTCTTGACTTCGACCAGATCAAACGGTTTGCTGATAAAATCCTTTGCGCCGGCCGCCAGCGCCCGCAGCTTGTGGCCCGGTTGGGCGGTGATCACGATGACCGGAACGTAGCTGTTCGTTTCAATTGCCTTCAGTCCTTCCATAACCTGGAATCCATCCATGCCTGGCATCTGCAGATCCAGCAGGATCAGGTCGTAGCGGTTCTTGAGGTAAAGCTCGCAGACTTTACCCGGATCCATCGTGGACGTGACTGAACAGTAGCCGGCACTGGTCAGCATTTGTTCCAGCAGCAGCACATTGGCTTCCTGGTCGTCTACGATCAGGATACCGGCATTGAGAATATCGGACAAATCAACCATTGTTCACATCCTTTTCTGAAGCATCCGGCAATAGAGCGCAGAATGCGGGTGGGTCGTGCAGACTGCACTCATCCACAGGCAGGTCGGTGAGCGCCGAGATTCGAAAGGCGTTCTTGCCGGCGCGCTTGGCCGAGTACAAAGCCAGGTCCGCGTTCTTCATCAGCGTATCCGCATCCTCGCCATGGTCGGGATATATGCTTACTCCCGCGCTGGTGGTTATGCTGACGGTATTACCCTCGATGTCATAGGGTTGCGACACCGCTTGGATCGCTCTTGATGCCGCAGTGGCGGCATAATCGATGCCGCTGACGTGCCACAGTGCGAGTATGAATTCGTCCCCCCCCAATCGCGCCACGGTATCTTCCGCTCGCACCGTTGCCACCAGACGCTCCGCGACCATTTTTAGAAGAATGTCGCCTACACCATGCCCCAATGTGTCGTTGATCTGCTTGAAGCCGTCCAGATCCAGATAGACCACCGCCATGGCGCTCTTGTTCCT
>DATNCC010000165.1:0-7377 GCA_035571735.1 Dongiaceae bacterium
AGTGCGGCTTTTAGCCGTTTATGTCATGACCGTATTCCTGCTTGCCTGTCTGGCAGCCTGTGGCAAAGGCGAGGGGGAGACCGTGGCGAACGGCGGAGGCGGAATCATCGGCACCGGCAAAGAGGTGGTGGTCAGAGGCGAGGTAACCGGCTTCAGCGGCGGCGTGATCGTCAACGGCATCGAATTCACCCGCTCCTCCGACCTTGGAGCTTCCGACACCCCGATTGAATTGGCCTTCGAAAACGCTTCCACCGGACGGGAGGATGCACTGCGCACCGGCATGGTGGTTACGGTCATCGGGACCTACGACCCCGCCAGCGGCAAGGGGAGCTATACGAGGATCGTCTTTTCCCCGGAACTGCGCGGCCCGCTGGACAGCGGTTCGGTCGATGCCGCCGCCGGCACCTTCAAGGTGCTGGGACGGACGATACAGGCCGGAGCTTCAACGATCTTCGACGGCATCGCCGACATGAATGAACTGGCCGGTCGGCAGAATCAGAACCTTGAGCTGGAAGTGAGCGGCTACCTGGATGCCCAGGGGAGGATCCAGGCCAGCAGGATCGCACTCAAATCGGCCGGCTTCGCCAATGGGCCCATCCAGCTCAAGGGCGCAATCACCGCCATAAGTGGCAGTTCGTTTTCAATCGGCGGGATAAGTGTAACCATCAGCAATGCAACCTTCATCAACATGAGCGCTGCGGACCTTGGTTTACCGGGTCTCGTGGTCGAGGTACGGGGAACAGTGGCCGGCTCAATTGTAGACAACGCTCGTATCGAGCGCAAGAGTTCCACTTCGGGTGTTTCTGCAGGTGAGACGATGCGCATCAAGGGTGTTGCCGCAGGACCGCTCAGCGGAAACAGCTTCGTACTAGCGGGGCCTGACGGAACGCTGACGGTCACCACAGCCGGGGCGACCTTCCTGCAGGGTAAAGACAAGGCCGATGCATCCATCGTAGTTGCCGGGGCACGGCTTGAGATTGAGGGGACGGTGCAGCCCGACGGCTCCCTGGCCGCCCGCAAGGTGGAGGCGAAACAGAGCGGACCGTGAGACCGGCAGGAATCTCAGATATAACGGGCGCAAACCTCGGCCACTTTGGAAAGAGCTGCCAGCTGATTCGTGGAAAAATTGTCTCCCGCCTCATTGCCTAAAGGAGCTTTACGGGAAATCTGGATTGCCCCCTTTATTTCTCCATTAGCAAATAGCGGCACGCTCATGATTTTTTGAATCGGCATGGGAGGTATTTCAGGACCAAGTCGGAATTGCTCGAAAACGGATGAATGGGGTGTCGTTGAAAAGTAGTTGTCAAGAGCCGCACGATTTTTGAGTACCGTTTCGATAACCAGTGAATTATGGGCGGAAAGGGGGATGCTCCCGGCGTTTCTGAGCCGCAGCGGCCAGAGAAAACGGATGATTTCCAGCTCGCGGTCAAAAGAAAAAATGGCCACTTCCTCGGGTCTGACCTTGAACGTCTGAGAGATGGCCTTAACCATGATTTCAAGCCGTTCCTTGTCGGATGGCTGTGCCGACAGGCGTTCATCAAGAGAACTGCAAAATTCCGTCAGGGTCATAAATTACTAATCTCCCTTGCCGAGGCAGCAATTATCATAAATTCATAACTACTCAGCATGTGCTTTCACAAAAACTCGATGGATATCATACTTCATAATTCAGCCTTCATACTTCACTCTTCAGCCTTGACACCTATTTACATTCCAAAGAAACACTTCAGCCGCTGCAGATAATCATCGCTTCGGGGAGGCGGCTGGACGGTCCCGGTAAGAGTTGTCCTGCTCGCCCGGCTTTTCAGCTCCCTTTCGGCCAGAATCGAGCTGATTGTTTCCAATAAAATCGGGTTGGCGCGCAGTACCGGTTCCATTAATTCCTTCGTGATCTCTGCCAGCCAGACCTCCGAGGTAGCACGTACCGCCGCGCTGCGAGGCTCTCCGGTCAGAAGCGACATCTCGCCAAAAAACGACCCGTTATGAATATTCCCGACTACCGTGGTATCCATGGAAACTTCAAGGTTACCTTTCAGGACCACAAACAGAGAACTCCCCTCCTCCCCCTGCCGGACCACTATTTCATCCGCTCCAAACACGGTGATCGGCGCCCGGTCAACCAGTGCGGCGACCTGGTGCTCTTCAAGCATCGCAAAAATCCCGGAATCCCGCAGATAGTTGGCGACAAGCTCTTTGGAGAATTCGAACGGCTGGCGGTTTTCGGAGGTAACGATCTGCCGGTGCGGAAACGGAAAGGCAAAGCCGGCCCTGTTCACGGCGTACCAGATCTGGCTGTAGATCGAATCCTGTACCTGGTTCCTGCGTGACGGGTCGTCGATGGAGAACAACAGCTGATAGGTAATGCCGCTGTCGTTCAGCGCAATCAATCTCACCTGCGGCTCCGGCCGGTCCAATACTTCCCGCTCATCACGAATCGTCCTGAGCAGGAGGGCCTTCGCCATTTCCGGCGGCATGTCGTACCCCAGCATGACATCGACCTGCAGGGCCGGTTTCTCCTCGGTATCACGGGAGCCGTGAAACGTGACGATATTCTGCATGATGACGCTGTTCGGAACCATGATCAGATGATTTTCAGTATTTTTGAGGGTTGTGTACCGGAAGCCGACATTGACGATTTCGCCGAAAATATTTTTTTCCTTGATCGATATCCAGTTGCCGCGCGCCAGCAGCAGATCCGACTGAATCGAGAAACCGGACAGGGCGTTGGCAAGCGTACTCTGCATCGCAAAGGCAATCGTTGCGGTGATTACGGTCGTCGTCGTAACGATTGCGGCGAGGTCGATCTTGAATACCAGCCTGAGCGAGATGATCCCGACCGCCAGGTAGACCACCAGCCGCACCGAATCGCGAATAAAGGAGGGAACGTCCCGCCTGGTATGAATGCGCAGATATACGTCTATGGCGAGATAGTTGACCAGATTGGCCAGGCAGAGCAGCACTACTACCGTCTGCACCCCCTGCAGGAGCGCCTGATAGCTCGGCATGCTGGACATCGCCAGCTCGGCATAGAGCAGGATAAAACCGAACAGGGAGAGCTTGATCGGGGCCGTTATGACGGAGCCGGTTTCCTGCCCGTGGGCGCGCCTGAGCAGCAGCACCACGCTGAAAAACAGCAGGGTGACAACCAGCACGAAAATGCGGTTGATCAGGATGAAATTCACATCGATCAGCGACACGACCGGCGCGCCCGATACCGCCTGTGACAACGGATTCATATCAGGTTTCCAGCGCGCCGATCAGGCTCTTGATGTCGGCGACCCCATTGGCGATCAGCCACGCCTCCATATCTTCGGCTATCTTCTGGGCCGCCCCCGGGTTGATGAAGCTGGCGGTACCGACCTGGACGGCGGTGGCGCCGGCCAGCATGAATTCGAGCGCATCGATGGCGGTCATGATGCCGCCGATGCCGATGATCGGCAGTTTTACGGCCTTTGCCACCTGCCAGACCATGCGCAGCGCAATCGGCTTGATGGCCGGGCCGGAAAAACCGCCGGTGATATTGGCCAGCACCGGTCGGCGCCTTTCAAGATCGATGGCCATGCCGGTCAGGGTGTTGACCAGCGACAACGCATCGGCGCCGGCATCTTCGCATGCCCGGGCCATGGCGACCACGTCGGTCACGTTGGGGGAGAGCTTGACTATCAGCGGCTTGATCGTCACGGCGCGGCAGGCCGAAACGACCGAGGCGGCACACTCAGGATCGGTGCCGAACACGATCCCCCCCTGCTTTACGTTCGGGCAGGAGATGTTCACTTCTAGGCCGGCCACCTCGGGGATTTCATCCAGGCGGCGGGCCATCTCGGCATATTCGTCGACACTGTTGCCGAAAAAGTTGGCAATGGCCGGGGTATCGACCGAGCGCAGGAACGGGACCTTCTTGGCGATGAACTTGTCGATGCCGACATTCTGCAGGCCGATGGCGTTCAGCATCCCGCCGGGAGTCTCGACGATTCGCGGCGTAGGATTTCCGGCCCGGGGCTTGAGCGACAGCCCCTTGGTCACGAAGGCGCCGATAGTTTCCAGATCGACGTACGGGGCGAACTCCTCGCCATAGCCGAAGGTGCCTGAGGCGGTCATTACCGGGTTGCGCAGCTTGATGCCTGCTATTTCAACGGACATGTCCGGTTTCATGGCTGATTTCATGGTCATTCCCTCCACTTCAGTTCGCCAGCCTCGAACACCGGCCCATCGGTACAGACGCAGCGGAAGTCGGGGGTTTCCTGCGAGTGGGAATGTCCGGGGGCGACACAACCGAGACAGGCGCCGACGCCGCACGCCATGTACCCTTCCAGCGAGACCTGGCACGGGATGCTCCGCCCGGCCGCGATCCCGGCAACGGCGTTCAGCATGCCGTGGGGCCCGCAGGCGAAGATACCCGCCCTCCCCTGCAGCTGCTCCAGCCGCCTGAGCAGCGCCTCGGTCACCAGACCGCATTCGCCCAGAGAGCCATCCTCGGTGGCGGTATAACACTCGACCCCCAGCCGTTCGAACTCGGTGATGCAGAGGATGTCGTCCCTGGTCTTCCCGCCGGCAAACAGGCGAACCTTCGACCCCCTGACCAGTTCTTTCGCCAGCAGATAGAGGGGCGCCAGCCCCACCCCGCCGCCGACGATCAGCTTCTCTTCATCCGCCACCCCCAGGTCGAACCCCTTGCCGAGCGGGCCTAAGACATCGAGCAGGTCGGAGCCATGCAGCGTGGAGAGCATTGCGGTTCCCTTCCCGACGACCCGGTAGAGCATCTCCAGGTACGGCTGCGGGACGGCGCCGCTCTGGGCGGGGGTGTAGGTGCCGACATCGAAAATGCCGAAGGGGCGCCGGAGCAGCGGATCGATGGCGCCGTTGACCCGCACCATCACAAACTGGCCGGGACGCGCCGAAGCGAATTCGGGGGGAGCGGTCATGCGCATCCGCCAATAGCCGGGCGAGACCTCCACATTCGAAAGAATCATAGCGGTAAACTGCATCAAATGTTCTCCTTACACAGGTATTGGCATTGTATTTAGCTGAAATCAATCCACTAATCAACCAGCATTTCCCAAGAGCCCACTCACTTCAGGCTCATCTCCATCAAGACCGCATCGTCAACCCCTTCATAGTATCTGCTGCGAATGCCGGTCCGGACGAATCCGCACCGCTCGTAGAGTGCAATCGCTGCGACATTCGAGGCCCGCACTTCAAGCGCCAGCAGTTCCGTCCCCTTTTCCCGCGCAACCATAATCGCATGATCCATCAGCAGCCGCGCCACTCCCCTCCCCCGCTGCTCCGGGGCCACGGCGATATCCAGTATCTGCGCCTCCTCGAACAACGACATCAGGCAGACATAGCCGACGATCAAGCCGTTGCACTCGGCAACAAAAGGAAACGAATGCGGCGCGGCTATTTCGTGCTCGAAGTGTTCACGGCGCCACGGGGTCGGAAACGAAGCCTGTTCGATAGCCAGGACGGCGTCAAGGTCAGTTGCGGTCATCTGGCGAATAACTGTCTGTTTCATGGGCCGGCATGATAAGCAAAACGGGCCATTCTGTAAACGCTTTATACTCACAATTCACATTGACAGCATGCTTATTATCGGCATAATGATTATATTCTTGCTCACTAAGGACATTAAATTATGTACGACATTGAAAACAGTATCGGTTTTCTGCTTGCGAAAGCCTACCAGCGTGCCTGGGCAATCATGAAGGAAGAGATCGATCCGTACGATCTCACCCCGCCCCAGTTTGCTCTTCTTTCGTTCCTCTGGCAGCAGGATGGTCTGACCCAGGTCGAACTTTCCGAGAAGGGGCAGATCGATCGTTCCACAATCGGCGGCCTGATCGACCGGCTGGAGAGGAACGGTCTGCTGGAGCGGCGGCAGCACCCCCAGGACCGCCGCGCGTACAGGATCTATCTTACCGAGCAGGGGAAAACGATGGAGGACACCCTGTCGGCATGTGCCGAGCGATCGCTGCAACGGATCACCGCCGGACTGTGCGAGACCGAGGTCGTGGAATTGCGTCGCCTGCTGGGAATATTACGGGGAGAACGGAGGGTCTATGAACTTCCTTCATGCTAGTCTCGTCACGTTTGTCTGCCTCGGCCTGGCGGCCCAGTCCTGGGGCGCACCGCTCTCGCTGCAGGATTGCCTGCAAAAGGCGCGCGACAACAACCCGTCCCTGAAAAGCGCCGCCTGGGACAGCCGTATCGCCGAGGAGAACGGTCGCCTGGCGTCTACAGCCACCTATCCGCGGGTTGACGTCAACGCCGGATACACGGTGCAGCTGGAACCGCAGGCGGTAAAACTGGGGGGCGTAACGGCAGAAACCCAGGAACCGAATTTTGCTTTTGCCGGTATTTCGGCCACCTATACCCTCTACGATTTCGGGAAGCGGGATGCCCGGATCAGGCAGGCGGGCGCAAACACCGAAGCCGCCGTGCAGGGCTTCCTGTCAGGGAGGGGAGATGTCTCCCTGCAGGTGATCGAGGCCTATTTCAGAATTCTTGAAGCGGGCCGGTTGATTCAGGCCGCCGATGAGGAGGTCGCCCAGATAACCGAGCATCGGCGTATGGCACAGGTTTTCTTCGATGAGGGTGTCGTTACCCGCAATGATGTCCTGCAGGCTGACGTACGCCTCGCCTCCGCAAGGCAAAAGCAGCTGTCCGTGACCAACAGACGTGAGAACGGGTGGCTGCTGCTGAATTTTCTCACCGGCGAAGACCCCGCATTCCGGGGCGAGCTGGATGAGGCGGCCACCATGGGCAGCGCCGTCCAGGCCGAAGCGGGGGGTCACCGCATACCGGACAATCGCCACGACATCAAGGTTCAGAGACAGCTGCTCGAAGCTCGCGAGTTTGAAGTGCGGGAAAATCGGGAGAACTACCTGCCCGAAATCTATACCCGCCTCGGCCTGGATTATGTACAGAACGACAAGGTGCGCGAACAGGCGATCTACTCGGCGACCCTCGGCATTCGCGTCAACCTGTTCGACGGTTATGCCTCGCAGGCTGCACACGAGAGAGCTGTCAAACAACGCTCAAAACAGCAGGATGCCCTGCGGCTGACCGAGCAGCGCGCCCGGCTTGAAATCACGACCGCACGCAATGATGCATCAATAGCAAAAGAGCGTATCGGCGTGGCGGAAGCGGCAATAAGGCAGAGCGAGGAAAACCTGCGGATCAACAGGGAACGATATCAGGAGCGGGTCGGCATCGCCTCGGAAGTGCTGGATGCCCAGACACTGATCACCCAGTCCAAGACAGATTACTACGGGGCGCTCTATGACTATCAGATCGCCACGGCCCGCTTGCGGAATGCGCGTGGAGAGCTGTAATAACCTTACCACCCCTAACCCCTCCTAAAACAGGAGGGGGACATTA
>DATNCC010000166.1:0-3919 GCA_035571735.1 Dongiaceae bacterium
CCGAGATTCTCCGGGCCACCTTCGAGCAGGCCGGCGCCAACCTGTGGCGCGGCTATCGCAATCTCTCCGACGACTGGCAGCGTACCCTCACCGGCAGGAAGCCCGCCGGCACCGAAAACTTCAAGGTGGGCAGAAACGTGGCGATTACCCCCGGCAAGGTGGTGTACCGCAACCGCCTGATCGAGCTCATCCAGTACGCGGCCGCCACCGCCACGGTACACCGGGAGCCGGTGCTGGCCGTGCCCGCCTGGATCATGAAGTACTACATCCTCGACCTGTCGCCGGAGAACTCCCTGGTCAAGCATCTCGTGGACAACGGCCACACGGTGTTCATGATCTCCTGGAGAAACCCCGGGCCCGAAGACCGGGACCTGAGCATGGAGGACTACCGCACCCTCGGTGTCATGGACGCCCTGGACGCCATCTCGGCTATCGCGCCGGAGCGCAAGATCCACGCCGCGGGCTACTGTCTCGGTGGGACGCTGCTCGCCATCACGGCTGCCGCCATGGCGCGGGACGGCGACAATCGCCTCGCGAGCACGACCCTCTTCGCGGCCCAAACCGACTTCACCGAGGCCGGGGAGATCTCGCTCTTCATCGACGAGAGCCAGGTGGTGTTCCTGGAAGACATGATGTGGGACAAGGGCTACCTGGAAAACCAGCAGATGTCGGGCGCCTTCCAACTCCTGCACACCAACGACCTCATCTGGTCCCGCATCATCCACGACTACCTCTTTGGGGACCGCCAGCCGATGAGCGACCTGATGGCGTGGAACGCCGACTCCACGCGGCTGCCCTACCGCATGCACAGCGAGTACCTGCGCAAGCTCTTCCTCGACAACGACCTGATGGAAGGCCGCTTCGAGGTACAGGGAAGGCCCGTGGCCCTGAGCGACATCCGGGTGCCTGCGTTCCTTGTCGGCACGGTGAAGGATCACGTCGCACCGTGGCGTTCGGTTTACAAATACCATCTGCCTGCCGACTCGGAGGTGACCTTCGTGCTCGCGAGCGGCGGGCACAACGTCGGCATCGTGAGCCCGCCCGGGCATCCGGGACGAAGCTTCCAGATTGCCACCCGCGCGGAGGGGGACCGTTATGTCGACCCGGACACCTGGCAGGCGGCAACTCCGTCTCGGGAAGGCTCCTGGTGGCCGGCCTGGGAAGGCTGGCTTGCCGCCCACTCCGGAGGCCAGGCGAAGCCTCCCTCCATGGGCGCTCCCGGTCGCGGCTTCCCTCCCCTCTGCGATGCGCCGGGAGTGTACGTACTCGAGGACTAATCCATTCGCAAGAGTCACATCCCTGTGCTCCGAATTGATCCACACCTGAAAATTCATCAGGATAAGTGCCGCTTGGGAGCGTTTTCAGGAAGGCAAAAAAGGAGAATAAAATCTATGAACGCATCAATTATTAACAAACCGAACGTCAAGAGCAGTGTGTTGGATGAACTGGCCAAGGAATTACCGGTCATCATCGCAGAAGTGATGGATGTGCCCGGCGGAAATTTGGCAAGACTCAAACCGGAACAAATTTCGATTGGTTTTTCTCAGGCAAGCCCTCGTGATACAGGCTCGGACATAAAAATCATGGCATACGTCCGGAGCAACGATCCGCGGAAATCAACACAAAACGACAGGGCAAAGGCGATACTTGAAAAGGTTGTCGCTTTGATTACCAAGTGTGGTGAGGAATGCTCGGTTGACATCCGCCTGTACCTCATGGAGGTTGGTGCGGCGGAGTATTCACTGAGCATCTAGGAGATGCGCAACAATCCGGAGGCACACAATATGGGAAGCCGACGAAAAAAAAGTCGGCTTTTTCATTATGTGAAGACAGTAGAGCAAACAATTGAAATATGGGCTTCCTGGCCAAGCTGGCGCAGATGATCGCTGAAGGGTGAGGGGGCTTTCTTATCGCCACCGGAATCAGTTTTGGAGTGCACGGTATGTTCAAGATGCCTGGAAATTCCCATAAAGGGCCGCTACCGCCCCTGACAACTGACGAGAGCGCCCTGGCGGATCGGCTCGAAGGTCATGTGGAGATGTTGGCGGGCAGCATCGGCGAACGCAACATCGTGTGTTACGCGGCCCTGCAACAGGCCGCAGCCTACATAGCAAGCCGTTTCGAGGAACTCGGTTACCTGCTGCGAGAGGAATCGTACCCTGCCCGGGGAAGAGAGGTGACGAATATCGAGGCGCAACTGAAGGGGACGCTGGAGCCTGAGGAGATTGTGATCATCGGTGCCCACTACGACTCTGTGTCCGGTTCGCCTGGAGCAGACGACAATGCATCCGGTGTGGCGGCGATGTTGGAACTGGCGCGCTTCTTCACGAACGTGAAACCGCCGGCCCGCACGCTCCGCTTTGTGGCATTCGTCAACGAGGAGCCCCCTTTTTTCAGGACCAGGAAGATGGGAAGCCGGATTTACGCCTCCAGAGCAAGGGAACGGGGCGAGCGGATCGTGGCCATGCTCTCGCTGGAAACCATCGGCTACTACGCGGACACGCCGGAGAGCCAGCTCTATCCGCCTCCCTTCAGCAGCTTCTATCCGGATGTCGGCAATTTCATCGGCTTTGTCTCCAACCTGGGCTCCCGTGCGCTCCTGCGGCGCTGCATCGCCACGTTCCGCAAGACGACCCGCTTTCCCTCGGAGGGGCTTGCCGCGCCGGCATTCATCCCCGGTGTCGGCTGGTCCGACCAGTGGTCCTTCTGGCGGGAGGGGTACCCGGCCCTGATGCTCACGGACACCGCCCCGTACCGCTATCCCCATTACCACCAGGCGAGCGACCTGCCGGACAAGCTGGATTACGGCAGGATGGCGCGCGTGGTGGCGGGGTTGCAGAAGGTGGTGGAAGAGCTGGTGAAATGAAATTTATGGCGCTATGATCGGGATGGCGGCTATTAGCAGAGACAGGCTGTCAGCAGGTGACGTGGAACAGGCCTGTTTTATGACCTTTTGTGTTGTTGAAGGTGATAATGGCCTGAGGGGTAGGTTCCGCCAGGACTGTGCAATCTTTGCGAGCAAAGAACTGAGCTGCTTCCGGAGAAAGATGAAGGTTACCGTTCTGGCCGGTTCCGACGACCAGTAAGTTGCTTCCTTTCTCATAGACGAATTCAGCCTCCTCCAGGGACACGATATGTGACGTACCGTAATGTTTTTTCGACAACTTCTTCTTCCTTTTCCTGACCTCTCCGGATAAGCGGATGAGAACATCGTAAGGATAGCTTTCGTTGTCGATGGTGATGCTGCCAAATTCGGTACCGTTTATTTTCATGGCTGTGCCTTTCGTTATATTTTTAGAGTGTTGTTATTATTATAGCAGCTATTCTCAACGGCCAGACGTGCCGGGAAACTCAGGGAATATTGTAAATATTAGCAAATATTGTTATTATAGAAAGGTAGGGTATATGTTTGTAATTGTTGATCTTTGACAACCAAATAGTAGACGCCAAGTGGGTTCCGAGTAATAACTTCATTAAGAATCAAATGATCCAGCACCAACTGGAGAGTTTGATCCTGGCTCAGAACGAACGCTGGCGGCACGCTTAACACATGCAAGTCGAACGGGATTGAGGGGCTTGCTCCTCGATTTAGTGGCGCACGGGTGAGTAACGCGTGGACAACCTGCCCTGGAAACCGGGATAACATCTCGAAAGGGGTGCTAATACCGGATAAGCCCACGGGGTCTTTGGACCCTGAGGGAAAAGGCGGCCTCTGACTCAAGCTGCCGATTCAGGATGGGTCCGCGTCCTATCAGCTGGTTGGCAGGGTAACGGCCTACCAAGGCGACGACGGGTAGCTGGTCTGAGAGGATGGTCAGCCACACTGGAACTGAGACACGGTCCAGACTCCTACGGGAGGCAGCAGTGGGGAATTTTGCGCAATGGGCGAAAGCCTGACGCAGCGATGCCGCGTGAGTGA
>DATNCC010000167.1:0-8310 GCA_035571735.1 Dongiaceae bacterium
GCTCACCGGGGAGTCCGAGGTATTCCATTCACTCTGATGATCGGGCGGTGAATGGCGCTGGCTCCCGGTTCCGACCCAGCGAACGATGGTATCGATGCTGCTGAAGCCGTACTTTTCATAGAGCGACTTGCCCTTTTCAGAGGCGGTCAGCCAGAACGTCTCCACTCCGGCTGACCGTAATGCTTCAAGGGCGGTGCTGAAAAGCCTTTCACCGATCCCCTGCCCCCGATATTCTGGCGACACGATCAGATTGCCGATCCAGCCGCTCCTTTCATGACGCAGCGACGTTACAAATCCCGCTGTTGTTCCGTTGTCCGCGCGAGCTGCAAGGCATCCCTGGGGAAACCGGGACAGAAGAAACTCGAACTCCCAGGGCTCCGCCACCCAGTTTTCCGCCGCAGCCAGCTTCAGGAAGGGCGCAATGTCATTCGTGCTGAATGGCTCGATTGTCATGGCGTGGGACAGGCCGCCTCGGCGATGGTCATGTTGATGTCCTTCCCGATCAGGCCGATCGCGTCGGCGCGGCACTGCTTGCAGTGGGCGAACTGGCCGATGATCCCCTCGTTGGCTTTCCTGATTTCGGCCAGGCGTTCCTCGCTGGGGGGCTCGATATCCGCGAAATCGGACTGGGGGATGATCGGCATGATGTTCATCACGAAAGCTCCCAATTCCTTCACTCTGGCGGCGATCAGCGGGATCTGCGCGTCGTTGACGCCCGGCACCAGGACCGAGTTGACTTTGATGGTCAACCCCAGCTCGCCGGCCCTCTTCAGCCCTGCAAACTGGTTGGCGATCAGGATCTTGGCCGCTTCCAGACCGGTGTAATGTTTGCCGTGGTAATTGATGTGCCGGTATATCTGCGCCCCCACCTCGGGATCGACGGCGTTGATGGTCACCGTCAGGCTGTGCAGTCCCAGTTCATACAGACGGTCGATCGATTCCGGCAGCAGCAGGCCGTTGGTGCTCATGCAGAGCATCAGATGCGGAAATTCCTGCTTGACCAGGCGGAAGGTCTCGAAGGTTTCTTCGTTGGCCAGAGGATCGCCCGGTCCGGCGATGCCGATCACCTTGATAATCGGCCCCACTACAGGGCTGGCCATCACCTCGCGCACCTTGATTATCGCCTCTTCGGGAGTCATCAGCCGGCTGGTAACTCCGGGGCGGGATTCGTTGGCGCAGTCGTGCTTTCTGGAGCAGTAGCCGCACTTGATGTTGCATTTCGGCGCCACCGCCAGGTGCATCCGGCCGTTTTTATGATGGTTGCCGCCGAAACAGGGGTGCCCCTGAATCCTGTTCTTCATCTCGCACGCAGTTGCCATGATATTGCTCCTTTCAAACAAAAAAACCCGCAGGAAATAATCCCGCGGGCGTCGCTGCCTTCATCTGGCTATAGGCATAATGCGTGCCAGCCTTTGTTTAATTAAACACATATGCACAGAGATACTGAGAAATACTGGGTTTTAGACGGTTGTTAACCCGTCAAAGGCTAAAAGCGATCTTCCCGTCAAGTTTCACATCTGCACGAAATTTGTGCAGCCATAGATGGATTATGAATTGCATGCCCTTACTGACCAACGTCTTCGTGTTGACGCGTTCTGCAGGAAAGGTTCTCCATGTTCCATCAGTATAACCGTGAAGAAATCAGGGCTCATGCCCGTGCCGCCTTCATCGGCATGGCGATCGGCGATGCCCTGGGTGCCACGGTCGAGTTCATGACCGCATCCGAGATTGCCTCAAAATACGGCACGTTCCGTGATATTGTCGGCGGAGGCTGGCTGCGGCTGAAGCCGGGACAGGTGACCGACGATACCGAGATGGCGCTCTGCATCGCCCGGGCCATAGTAAAAAATCAGGGTTGGTCGCTGGAAGCGGTCGCCGATAATTTTGCCGCCTGGCTCAAATCCCGGCCGGTAGATTGTGGAGATACCTGCCGCAAGGGGATCCGCGCCTATCTTTTGCACGGGCAACTGGAATCACCGCCAAACGAATGGGATGCCGGCAACGGCGCCGCCATGCGCCTCCTCCCCGCGGTCCTCTTTTCGCTCCCCGATGACGAACTGCTCAAGAAGTATGTGATCGAACAGGCGCATATTACTCACAATAACCCGGTATCCGATGCCGCCTGTATTTGCCTGGGGCAGCTCCTGCACATGTCGCTCTGCGGGGCTGAAAAAAGCCGCCTGCGGCGCCATGTTGATGGGTTGGTGACCAGGTTCCCCACTTTTGCCTTTGTGCCGTACCGCGGCCTGGCTACCGGATACGTCGTAGATACCATGCAGACCGTGTTTCACTGGTTTTTTCGCGGGAGGAGCTTCGAAGAGTGTCTGGTAGGGACCGTCAATCAGGGTGGCGATGCCGATACGACCGGCGCCATCTGCGGAATGCTGGCAGGGGCCTATTACGGTATGGGAGCCATACCGAAACGGTGGCTCAGGAAGATGGACGCTAAAGTAATTGCCGAGATCGAGGGAATGGTTGACCGTCTGGTAGCGGCAAGTCCGGCGGGGAGAATGTTTTAACAGGTGAGGGATGAAGGGCGAAAGGTGAAGGAAAAGCGAAAGGCCCTGTTAACAGTGGGTCTGCAGTCACCTTTCACCTTTCACCTTTCACTTTTTACGTTTCTTTCAAAATTCCGTTTGCGACCTGCAGCAAAGTTTTGCGGTTGTCCATCGCGCTCTTCTGCATGATGCGATAGGCCTCGGCCTCCGAAACCCGGTTTTTTTCCATCAGGACGCCCTTGGCCTTTTCAATGATTTTGCGATTCTCGATGAACTCGCGCAGGTCATCGATTTTTTCTTTAAGGTTTTCAATCTCTTCAACGTGCTGCAACGCGATTTCGATGGCCGGCAGCAGATCCTGCTGCCGGAGAGGTTTGGTCAAAAATGCGGCAATTCCGCTTGCCGATGCCCGTTTTACAGTCGCACTGTCACAGGCGCTCGTCAGCAGCATGATCGGAATTTTCAGTTTTTTCCTGATCTCGATCGCTGCCGATATGCCGTCCATACCGGGCATGGCAACATCCAGGATCGCCATATCCGGAAAGCTCGCCAATGCCATCTCCACGGCTCTGGTGCCGTCTCCGCACTCCAGGATCTCATCGAAGCCCAGATCGACCAGCATGCTCTTCAGGTTCATTCTGATGAGCGGTTCGTCATCACAAATCAGTATCGATTTACCCATGGTTGTCTACCTCCGTACCAAGGGACTAGCATGAGACGTGCCACTTGGGCGCATTAAAAAATCCCCCCTAGCGGGAGGATTTTTTAATGCTGTGAAACTGGCCTGATAGACAGGATAAGTTCGTTAACGAAGTTATTTTCCACAAAAAAAACACGGAAAATAACTTCTGACTTACTAAAACACGAACCCCAGGGATAACTGGAACTTGTCGTTATCGAGCGGGGCCTCGCCTGGCGCGCGATGGTCGCCGTAGAACTGGTAGTCTGCCTTGATCGATACGGTCGTGGTCGGCTTGAAGTGCAGGCCGACCGTTGTATAATTGCGATCATACCGGCCGCTTACCTTGCTTGGATCAACCACCCCACCCTGCTGGGTGTTGAATTCCGACCAGCGCGCAAACAGGACCGCATCGGAGTTTGCCAGCTTTCCCTTTTTCAATCCTTGCGGCATGACGTGCCAGCCGCCTTCGATCCAGTAACCGGACATGCGGCGCCCGATATCGCTTACACCCAGGGCGGCAGGGTCGTCCTGATAGATGAATACGTATTCGCCGGCCAGGTCAAAGCCGCCCAGCGAATATTTACCGTCGACCGCCGAAACGGTGGTATATGCGGAAACGCCCTTGCCCGCCGAGTTGCCGGTGTAGAAGGACAAGTTGGTATAGAGGTTGGTCAGCGGACGAAGCTCCAGCCGGCCGGTAATCGCCTTGCCGTTATTGTTGTCTTCGTTAAGGTTCTGTCGTCCTTCGCGGATCCCGTTTTCAGCCGAGAACCGGCTGCCATCCAGCCCGTTCATCACATACAGCTGGTAGCTGACCTTGTCGCAAAGTTCGCCGTGGATGCCGGCCCCCATCTCCGACCAGGTGGAGGGTATCAGGATCTGGTCCAGCTGGGGACGCTCGCCGGAGTTGACGTTGGTCGGTTCGTGGTTGAGGTTGATCGCTCCGAGCGGCACCAGCATGACGCCGGCCTTGACGTTGAACCGGCGGGACAGCTTGAAGTCCAGATAAGCCTGCTCGACCGACGCTTCACCGGTGAGAGTGTTATCCGGTTTCAGTTCATCCCTGACACCGCCATGCTCCCACTCCAGCTCTGCGCTGAAAGTAATCCAGTCGCTCAACGGAGAGTCGACGTACAGCACGATGCGGTTCGGATCGAAGATGTTGCCCCCATTGCCGTTGTCGTTGTTCTTGCGGAAGATGTAATTCAGCTCGCCGTAGCCACCGAACCTGGTCTTGTCCAGAAATGGCTTATAATTATCTGTTCCTCCGGGCGCGACCGGGTCGGCTGCCGCAACCGGTGGCTGTGTGCCGAGCGACTTCATTTGCGTCTTCAACTCGTCCATCTGTTTCTGGAGTTCCTCATTGGTTGCAGCGGCCCGTGCTTTCGGCGTGACCGACAGCAGGAGGGCGGCAGCGGCAATCAGGACAATCGACTTCTTCATGGTATTTCTCCTCGGTGTAGTGTATGTGCACTCTTGTGGGCTGCACTTGAAAATCAATTTCGCATTTGCATTAATAAGCAGGTGGTTCCATACATAAAGAAGAGAAACACGTACAGACCGACGGCAAGCCGCATATCGTCGCCAGCTCGGCATTTAATGATGGTTGGCCGGAAATTGCGCGAACATATTTATGAATGTCTTGTGCTGCTGATATTGACGAGCAGTGCGCTCTTCGCTGATATTGATGTTTAATATCAATAAATGAAACCCCGGTGCCTGTCAAGCTGTTTTTTTTGCCGCATGCATGGCATTTTTCCATTTTAGTGATTATAGTTGCATCAATGGACCCTTTCAGAAAAAATCATGATGAGGTTGGCGACTTCTGGAGAGCGGTCCCTACGGAAAACGGCGCCTCCCTGACCAGGTCCCGGGCGCGCGCCTGGGCACTCGTGCTGGACTCCCGCGCCATCCCCTGCTGTATCGAACCGGACGGAGCTGGGTGGCAGCTGCTGGTGCCGGAACATCAACTGGAGAGCGCCTTGAGGGAGCTGCGCCTGTACGAGGAAGCCAACCACGACTGGCCCCCCTCAATCCCGCCGTCCAGGCAGCTGATAGAAAACACCCTGCCGACAGTTTCGGTTCTGCTGCTTCTGGCGACCTTTCACAACCTGACGCTAATCGGCCTCTCCCTTCCGGATCGCGGCATACTTGACCTGTACGAACTCGGCACCGCCCACGCGGCAAGCATCAGGGACGGCCAGTGGTGGCGTCTCGTCACAGCTCTCACCCTGCACGCAGGCCCGGTGCACCTGCTCAGCAACCTGGCAATCGGCGGCACCTTCATCATCCTGCTCTGCCGGGAACTCGGCTCCGGCATGGCCTGGAGCCTGCTGCTGGCTTCAGGGGCGATCGGCAACCTGATCAATGCCTGGGTACAATCTCCGGATCACCGCTCGGTCGGGGCCTCCACCGCCGTTTTTGGCGCGGTCGGCATTCTTGCCGCCATCAAGCTGGTGCGCTACCACCACAACCTGCAGCGGCGCTGGTTCATACCGGTCGCGGCCGGATTGGCTCTGCTGGCGATACTGGGTACGGAGGGAAAACAGACCGACCTGGGGGCGCACCTGTTCGGTTTCGGCACCGGCCTGTTATTCGGGATGGCCGCTGAATTTCTTGTAGGGAAATACGGGCGTCCGGGGGGGATTCTCAACTTTCTGCTGGCAGTTCTGAGCGGAACCGTTGTAATAGCGGCCTGGTGGGCGGCGATTGAGCTGGGCGGACTGTAGGACATGGCCAGAGACCCGATCAAGGCCCTGCGCCTCACCATCCTCGCCCTTCTCACCGCGGTTCTCTTCGCTTCGACATGCCATGCCGCCGATGACGACCATCCCTCCCTGCTGACCTTCTATTTCGCTCGGGGGGCGGACCCCAACATATTCATGATTTTCCCGGAGATGATCCGCGGCGAACGGGTGATTGACAACACCTCCATGTATGCCTTGGGCTATTTCCACCAGCTGGCTACTCCCGGGGGTTTGCAGAAGGTGTTCGATTTTTTGCTGGTGCCGAATACGCGTACGGGGATCGAGGGGATCGTGGGCAAGCACAACGGCCTGCAGCACAACTGGGAGGCGGACGCTGTCTGGCAGCTGCGCTTTGCGTCGTTGCGGCTTCCCATGATCAGGGTCCGGCCGGCTGTCGGCGTCGGCCTGTCGTATGCCATCGGCAATCCCTCCTATGAGGATGGACCGAAGAACGACCCCAAAAAACGCTACCACCTTCTGAACTTCAACATCTACGAACTGGAATGGAGTCTGGAAAAAGCGCCGGCCGTCGCTCTGGTGACCCGCATCCATCATCGTTCAGGCATCTGGGGCGTTATCGCACCGCCCCTCGTCGGCTCCAACTTCCTGGCGGTGGGGCTACGCTACAGTTTTTGAGGCAGGCCTGACCCATGAAGACTTCGAGCTTCTGCCGGAAGAGTTCACCGCCGCTTCATAACGATGAGAAGCTCGACAGCCTTTCTTCAACTATGATATGAGTAAGCTTTTTAAGGTTAGCGGATCGGGGCAAATTGCATGAAAAGATTCGTTTCAATGTGCTTCTTCCTGGCTGTATCCCTCCTGTTTCTTAATGTCGGGCATGCTTCAGCCAACGACGTCAGGATCGGTGTTCTGGCCATTAGGGGGCCTGAAGCCGCCTTGAAATACTGGCAACAAGTCGCAGATTACCTGAACACTCGAATATTCGATCACCACTTCGTCATTGTTCCCCAAACCTACAAAAGCATGGAGCAGGCGGTTGCGGAAGGGCAACTGGATTTCGTGGTGGCCAATCCTGCCCAGTACATCGAGTTAGAGGTAAAGTACGGCGCATCCAGAATTGCCACAAAAGTTAATCATGTGGGGCAGAGCGAATCTTCATTCTTCGGCACCGTCATCTTTGCCAAGGCAAACCGGACCGATATCGTTACGCTATCCGACCTCAGGGGCAAATCTCTCGTAACGACAAGCGAAACCGCATTTGCCTCATGGGTGGTCACCCGTGATGAACTGAAACGTCATGGCATCTCATCCGGCGACCTGGCGTCGGTGCAATTTACCGACGCTTCCGCCGGCAACGTGGTCATGGCTGTGAAGAACGGGGAGGCTGATGCCGGCTCGGTTCGTACGAATGTCCTGGAACGATTGGTCCGAGAGGGGAAAATCGTCCTGACGGATTTCCGCATTATCAACCAGAGGCGAGTTGACGGGTTTCCATTTCTGCTCAGTTCGGAACTGTACCCGGAGTTCGCCTTTGCCCGACTGATCCGCACCGACAGGCTGCTAGCCGACAAGGTTGCGGCCCAGTTGCTGCTCATGTCCCACGATGAAGCAACACTCCGGCTCCCAAGCCCCATAGGATGGACCGTCCCCGAAAATTACGAAAAGGTCCGCAGACTGTTGCAAGAGTGGAGGCTGCCGCCGTATCAGGATTACGGCAAGGTTACCTTGACCGAGGCGATCCGGCAACACTGGGTTACCATTTCACTGGCGTTCGCAGTTTTCATGGCATTATCGGTGGTTGCCTTTCTCAGCCTGAACATCAAACGGCGAAGGGCCAAATACAACATTCTGCAAGAGGCCAAACAAAAGCTCGATCTCATTCATGCCATGATCGTGGCGACCCCTGATGCCATATTCATAAAGGACAGACATGGCCGCTACGTATTTGTCAATCCCGAGGCCGCCTGCATTATCGGCAGGCCGACCGAGGATATTATCGGCAAGAATGACATGGAGCTTTTCCCGCCGGCAATTGCCCAGGCCATGATGGATGACGACAGTACCGTAATGTCCGGTGGCAGTTCCCTGACCTATGAGGAGCATCTTGCACTTCCGGATGATTCAAGGTACATGCTTGTCACAAAGGGGCCAATGTACGACAGCACTGGCGGCATTAACGGGATGTTCGGTGTAGCCAGGGATATTACCGATCTCAAACTATTGCAGCAGGAAATTGCGGAAAAGGTTGTGCAGCTGGAGGCGGCGTTTGAAAAAGTGCGGCAGCTTGAAGGGATCATCCCCATCTGTTCTTACTGCAAAAAAATACGTGACGACGAAAAAAGCTGGCATGAGATGGAAAATTACATATCGAGCCATTCCGAAGCAAAGTTCAGTCACGGAATCTGTCCGGAATGTTATGAAA
>DATNCC010000168.1:0-16233 GCA_035571735.1 Dongiaceae bacterium
TCGGCTCGTACAAGATTCTGCCGGCCTTTATCAATGACTGGCTCAATGAAACCGGCTTTGAATTCGCCGCAGCCGCCATCGCCCTGACCATCTACACCTCGGCCTTTATCGCCGAAGATATCCGCTCCGGAGTGCTGTCGATCCCGAAGGAACAGATGGAGGCAGCCCGCAGCGCCGGTTTCTCCTACCTGCGCTCGATGCAGTACATCATCCTGCCGCAGGCGGTACGCATCACCATTCCGCCGCTGGTCAACCAGTTTCTCAACCTTGCCAAGAATTCGTCGCTGGCCATGACAATCGGAGTCATGGAGATGACCTACCAGGCCCGCCAGGTCGAAAGCTACACCTTCAAGGGCTTTGAAGCCTTCACGGCGGCAACGGTGGTCTATCTGGTTCTTTCGATCGTCATCACCGCACTGGTCAACCTGTATAACGAAAAAGTCCTGAACATTCACAAGGCGGCCTGAGATGGAACCGTTCCTGAACATATCGGTGATCACCGACAACTTTACCTATTTCATGATCGGTCGTTTTCCCCATGGACCGCTGGGCGGAGTAGGCTTGACGCTTTACCTGGCGGTGGTTTCCTGCATTCTCTCCTTCTTCGGCGGTCTGATCCTGGGACTCTTGAGTATCTCGCGCTTCCCTGCTGTACGTTACCCGGCCCTGGCCTTCATCAATCTGGTGCGCGGCATGCCGCTCCTGATGGTGATCTTCTGGATGTATTTCCTGATGCCGGCCCTGTTCGGCAAGATCGCGGAAAACAATACCGTCATCATGGCCCTGACCCTCTTTACCTCGGCCTACATGTCGCGCATCGTCGTGGCCGGCATCGAGGGGATCCCGAAAGGGCAGACCGAGGCGGCCCTCTCCACCGGCCTGAACCACCGGCAGGTCATGCTGTACATCGTGCTCCCCCAGGGGCTGCGCAACATGATCCCCTCGTTCGTCAACCAGTTCGTATCGCTGATCAAGGACACGTCGCTGGCATTCATCGTCGGCGTATCCGAACTGACCCATGTTGCCACCCAGATCAACAACCGCACCATGGCCTTCCCGACCGAGATATTTGCCTTCATCGCCATCATCTACTTCATCCTTTGCTACGCCTTCACCAGCCTCTCTCGCTGGCTGGAGGAGCGCCTGTCCTGGTCCAAGGCCATCTAGGCAACATGTCTCCTGAAATCCTCCTCCCCCTGCTCTTCATGGCAGCCTTTGTCGCCGGCCTCGTCGACTCCATCGCCGGCGGCGGCGGACTGATCACCGTCCCAGTCCTGATGGGCATCGGCCTCCCTCCTCAGGTTGCGCTCGGCACCAACAAACTCCAGGCTTCCTTCGGATCCGGCAGCGCGATGCTCCATTTTGTCCGGGCCAGGGCCGTAAAGTTGAGCGACTGCCGGAGCGGCATCATCTGGACAGCGGTTGGCGCAACGCTTGGCGTAGTGGCGGTTCAACTCCTCGACGCAACGGTTCTTAAACAACTGATTCCCTGGCTGCTGGCCGCGATTGCCGTCTATACCCTGCTCTCGCCCAGTCTGGGCGCCGAGGATTCACACGCCCGGATGAAGCCCGGTCCGTTCTACCTGCTGTTCGGATTATCGATCGGTTTTTATGACGGTTTTTTCGGTCCGGGAACCGGCTCGTTCTGGACCATGGCGCTGATGATGCTGCTCGGCTGCTCGATGATGCGGGCCACCGCCACCACCAAGGTCATGAACTTTGTCAGCAACTTCGTGGCGTTGATCTTCTTTCTTTCGGTCGGGCAGGTGCGATTCGTTGAGGGGATCGTGATGGGGGCCGGACAGTTTCTGGGGGCGCGGGTCGGCTCGAAACTGGTCATCAAGCGGGGCACCGCCTTTATCAGGCCGGTGTTCATCACGATGGTGCTTCTGCTGGTCGGACGGTTGATCTATCTGAACTTCAAGTAGATTTCACGACATCAATCATTTTTGGAAAGATATTCCCCCAGCACCCCGCGCGAATGTTCATCGTCATGGCAATGGACGCAGAGGTTCTCCCAGTTTGAGCCGTCTGGCGGGTTATTGTGGTGATTGCCGTCCTTGTGATGGACGGTCAGGAGATTCAAGCTGGCCTGGTCAAATTCCCGGCCGCATTTGGCGCAGACCGGACCGTGGATCTTCAGCGACTTGGTGCGGTAGTTTTCATTGCTCTCAACCTCGCCGCGCATCTTTTTAAGGATCGCAGCGGCCTGTTCAGCGCTGGGGAGCTTGACGGTTCTGGGGCGATCGGATCTCACAATTTTTCTCCAAACCTGATAACAGGATAAGTGCGTTTGCTAAGTTATTTTCTGTCAGAAAAGCACAGAAAACAACTTCTATCTTACTAATACCTTGTAATCCGACAGCAACAGGCCACCAACGGGCTTCGTTTCAGAGGCCAGATACTTAAAGACGGAGCTCCCATGATCACCATCCGAGAACTGCTCAACCGCATCCGCTGGGACCGGGAATATGGCCGGGGAGAGTTCGCCATCGGCTACTTCGACCGCGTCGAAGAGCGCATTATTGTGGTCCCGCTCGGCGAGGTGCAGTTTGCCCCCGGCGACAGCTTTTCCTTTCAGCTGACGGATGCTGCCGGCGAGCCGTTAAACATCCCCTTGCACCGGGTGTGCGAGGTTTATCGCAACGGAGAGCTCATTTGGCACCGCAAGCGGTTCCCCGCACGGAAGGACGGCTCCTGACGGTGGCTGCCGCTTGACATCAGAGGATTGTGACAAAAAAAGCGGGGCCCGGAGAGGCCCCGCTTTTAGTTATTCAGCTGCGGTTCAGTGCTTCTTATGCTCGGCCCTCAGCTTGGCCGCTTCTTCCTTGATGCGTGCGGCCGCCTCCTTGACCTTGGCCCACCCGTACCAGTGCATGTAGTCCGGGTTGTTGTGGAAGGCACCCTGGAACGTCCGCTGACGGTACTCCAGGAAGATCAGGTACAACTCCTGCTCCATGCCGGTCTTGGCTTCATAGAACTGGAGCAGGTCAGGGGTATATTTCCACCCTTCCGGTTTCTGGAGAATTCCGTCGTCGTAGAGCGCCTTGACCGTACGGATCGAATCGGCAAAGATCTTGTCCACTTCACGGATGATCTCGTCGCCGGCGTTCAGATTGGTTTCGGCATAGTTTTTCGAATGGCACTTGGTGCAGACATCGATCATTTTGTTGCGTTCACTGTCGAACTCTTCCTTGCTCAGACGGGCAACCTTGGCAACTTTGACGGCTTCGAGACGCTCGGTCGGGTTACCCTTGTCGTCAAGCACACCGATGGCCTTGAAGATCGTGACCCGGTTGTCCAGCCACTCCTTGTCATTTTCCGGCAGACGCAGGGCCAGGAAGCCCCAGGCTGTATTGACGTTGTGCTTGCCGTCCGGCATATGGCAGGTCTGGCATGTAGGGGCGCGGCCGGTGGTGGGTTCTATCTCCCAGATGGTGCCGTGCTTGGAGGTCTGCCACATCTCCCACTGGGGATGGTCAAAACCCATGTGACAGGTCCGGCAGGCGCGCGGGTCCCTGGCTTCGACAACCGAGAAGGTATGGCGGGTGTGGCAGGAGTCGCAGGCGCCAGTGCCGTAGCGCTTCAGATCACTGGCCGGTTTCTCGCCGACCTTGTGGCAGGCCGAGCACCCCTTCAGGTCGCCGCCCCCCACCGCGCTCGGCTGGTGGTTGATCATCGGCATCGCCTTCATTGCCGCCCACGCAAGGGCATGCTTGCCTTCCCGGTATTCCTTGACCCGCTTTTCATGGCACTTGGCACAGGTATCCGGTGTAGGCAGTTTCACATTTGCCACATCTTTTTCGGTCATGTGATCAAAACCGTGACAGGCCGAACAATCCATACCGGCCTTGCCCATCTTGCCTGCCAGGAACTGCTTGACCACACCTGGAGTAACCTTCTCGTGACAGGCAATACACTTGGGTTTCTCCGCTGCCTGGCTGATCCCGCCGCTCAGCAGGGAGACCATCAGCAGCAGCGTACAGAGCACGCCCGCTGCAGCCAAAAACTTCACCAGCATTTTTTTCATAAACATCCTCCATCATGGAAATCGGCCTGATCTTGCACAGACCATACAGTGGCGCGAACCTACTTGATGGCTCGTCCTATTTCCTTGACCTAAATCAATTGCGGCGTTTTTTTGGGAAACATGGATGACATGCTTGAGCCGATATGGAAGGACACGTGCCCTTGATCTCATCAAAATATAAGTTAACATTACACCAAGCAGCTGAACCGGCGAATTTCAACAACCGCTCTCAACGGGGGGAATATGCACGTACAATTGTTTGGGACATGCCTGGTAAACACCTTTTTCCCAGGGGTTGGCGAGGCTGTGGTACGTATTTTCAACAGATTCGGCGTCGAATTCTCCTTCCCGAAAGAACAGACCTGTTGCGGACAGCCTGCCTACAATGCCGGCTATATTCCCGAGGCGAAAGGTGCTGCGGAGCATTTCATCTCGGCATTCGGCGGCAGTAACGACCTGATCGTCACACCTTCCGGATCATGCGCGGCCATGGTCAAACACCACTACCCCGAACTGTTTCGCGACGACCCGGTAAAGCTTCAGGCTGCTGAACAGGTTGCCGGCCGTGTCTATGAACTCTCCCAGTTTCTTGTCAACGTTCTCAAGGTGCACGAGACGGACCTGACCGGCTCTGGAAGGGTGACCTACCACTCTTCGTGCCACCTGACACGTACGCTCGGCGCGACTCAGGAACCGCTCGCGCTCATCCAGGCGCTGCGGGGGGTGGAATTTGTTCCCATGCCGGATGCCACCCGCTGCTGCGGCTTCGGGGGGCTGTTCATGGCCAAGCTGCCGGAGATATCGATGGCGATTGCCGATGACAAGGCGGAAAGTATCATCGCAACCGGAGCGGATACCGTGACCGGCTGCGACTGCGGCTGCCTGATGAATATCGCCGATGCCCTCGGGAAACGGGGGAGCAGCGTAAAGGTCAAACACATTGCCGAACTCGTTGCGGAGGGACTATGAACCGTCAGACTAGTCTGGATTTCAGAACCAATGCCGCCAGCGCCATCAAGGATGCCGCCCTGCGCAAGGCCATGCGCAATGCCACCGATACCTTCGGAACCAAACGCACCGTTGCCATGGAAAGCGTAGATTTCAGTGCACTTCGCGAAAAGGCTTCCGCTATCAGGATGGAGGTGCTCGACAACCTGCCGGCCTATATTGCGCATTTTACCACTCAGGCCACACAAGCTGGAGCAAACGTGCACCGGGCCGCAGATGCGGCGGCGGCAAACTCGATAATTGCCGATATCCTCAGGAGCAACAACGTCAGGATGGTCGCCAAGGGCAAGTCGATGATATCCGAGGAGACCCACCTGAATGCCCATCTGGAGAAGGAAGGGTTCGAAATCGTCGAGACCGACCTCGGCGAATACATCATCCAGCTTGAAGGTGAGACGCCTTCCCATATCATCGTTCCGGCCATCCACAAAAACCGTCAACAGGTCGGCAGACTCTTTGCCGATCGACTGGGGGTCGACTATTCCGAAGACCCGCAGGTACTGACCAAGATCGCCCGCAGAGTATTGCGCGAAAAGTTCCTCACTGCCGATGCCGGCATCTCCGGGGCCAATTTCGCACTTGCCGACTCCGGCAGCCTGGTCATTTTCACCAACGAAGGAAACGGCCGGATGGTTACCAGCGTGCCGCCGCTGCATATCGCCATCCTCTCGATCGAAAAGATACTCCCGTCCCTGGCCGACCTGCCCACGTTCATGCGGCTGCTCCCCCGCTCCGCCACGGGACAGATGATTACCAGCTATGTATCGATTCTCACCGGCAACCGGAAGGCGGGCGATGCCACAGGCGCCAGGGAACTGCACATCGTTCTGCTGGATAACGGACGCTCCGGAATACTCAAGGGCGACTGCCGCGAGATGCTCAAATGCATCCGCTGCGGGGCCTGTATGAACGTCTGCCCGGTCTACCGGACCGTAGGCGGTCATGCCTACGGCTGGACCTACCCCGGACCGATGGGCATCGTCCTGACAACGCTGCTGACCGGGATGGCCGCGTCACATCCCCTGGTTGACGCCAGCACGCTCTGCGGCGCCTGCAACGATGCCTGCCCCGTCAAGGTGCCGCTCCAGGAAATGATCCTCAGGCAGCGTATCCGCAGGGTTTCGGAAGGATTTTCCCCCGCATCCGTTTCCATGGGGATGCATCTCTTCGGGTTGGCGGTGAAATCACCGCTGTTATTCTCCACCGGGGAAAGGCTGGCGGGCAGATTCTGGTCGGTTCTGCGCAGCGCGGGAGGGGAAAATGTCGCCGGCAGACTTCCGCTTCCAACCAAACTCCCCTTCAGCAGGAGGATGCCATGAGCGTTACGGATGCCACCATCGCCCTTTTCCTCGAAAACGCCGCCAAATCCGCCGCAGTTGTGCACCGGGCGGCAGGTGCGGCAAAATTGCGTTCAATACTTTCCGAAATCGTAGCGCAGGATGCGGACGTCTTCTGCCCGTGCGTAACCGAACTGGAACAAGCAGCCGCAGCGGGCGGTGTCCGGCTCGTCCCGGGGTACGCGTCCGCCCGGGTAACCGTTGAGGAAGTCTCCGCGGCGATCGCCGAAACCGGGAGCATCGTCTGTACCAGCAGCGGCGGGAAAGCGGTCCAGGCCAGCCTGCTTCCGGCGCACCATGTGGCGCTCGTGCCGCGCGACAGAATCTTCGCCACGCTGGATGATTATTTTGCCGGACAGGCCGCAGCGCCCCCCACAAACCTCACGATCATCACCGGACCCAGCCGCACCGCCGACATCGAGCTCAACCTGGTAATCGGGGTGCACGGCCCGGAACGGCTTGATATCATCGTGGTCTAAAGTGAAAGGGGAATCAGGTGTATAATGGGTATGTATAAACAAGCCACATCATGAAAAGGGGGAAAAAAACATGAAAGCGATACGTGTCCATTCCTTCGGCTCACCCGAAGAGATGAAAGAAGAAACCGTTCCCGACCTTGTACCCGGTCCGGGCCAGGTAGTTGTTGCGGTCAAGGCGGCCGGGGTCAATCCGGTCGACACCTACATCCGTTCCGGGCTCTACAAGCCGGACCTGGAACTCCCCTATACGCCCGGCCTCGACGGCGCCGGAGTAATCGTCGCCATCGGTGACGGCGTAAAGCACCGCACCGTCGGCCAGCGGGTCTATGTTGCCTGGTCGCTATCCGGCACCTACGCCGAACAGGTGCTCTGCAACGAGTTTCAGACCCATCCGTTGCCCGATGCGGTCGATTTCGGACAGGGGGCTGCCATCGGCGTGCCGTACGGCGCCGCCTACCGGGCGCTGTTCCAGCGCGCCGGGGCGCAGGCGGGAGAATCGGTCCTCGTGCATGGCGCCAGCGGCGGCGTGGGGATCGCGGCGCTCCAGCTCGCCCGCAAGGCGGGGATGAGGGTCATCGGCACCGCCGGGACCGAAGCGGGGCGCGAACTCGTCCTGGCCCAGGGAGCGCACAACGTGCTGAACCACAAGGAGGCGGGCTATCTGGACAAGATTCAGGAGTTGACCTGCGGCAGGGGGGTTGACGTGATCCTGGAGATGCTGGCCAATGTGAACCTGGGCCATGATCTGGGGATCCTGGCAACCAAGGGAAGGGTCGTGGTCATCGGCAGCCGGGGAACTGTGGAGATCGATCCGCGCAACGCCATGATGCGGGAGGCGACCATACTCGGCATGACCCTCTACAACGCCAACGCAAAAGAGCTGGCCAGCATGCATGCGGCATTTGTTGCCGGACTCGAGGACGGCACGTTGCGGCCGGTGGTGAGCAGGGAAATCCAGTTGGCCAAGGCGGCCACCGCGCATCATGCCGTGATGGAGGCCAGCACGCTCGGCAAGATCGTCCTCATTCCATGACTTCTGCGATGACCGTGTCGGCCGGGCAAGGATGAGTACATGGAGCGAGCATCGTAGAGGAGAGTCGCCGGACGGAACCTACTCCTCCGTACGCGGATGGATGACCAGATGCCGGTTCGGCTCTCTGCCACTGCTCTGCGTCTGATAGCCGTACCCGGTGATGATTCGATGCTGCATCTTGCGCAGGAGCGGCGGCCGCGGCGCAAGCTGAACCTCCACCCGTTCCTGCCGCACCTTTTCAAGAGCGGCCTCGATCTCTTCCATAAGTTCCACCGCTTCATCTTCGGCAGCCTCTTCCAGCACGTGAAAGATCCGTTCCACGAAACGCCGCATCTCGTTGGCGGTATTGCGTTTGATGAAATGGAGCCTGGCCGGATTCCCCGCCGTCATCCGTTTCAGGCGCACATCGTCGCTTCGCGAGCAGAGCGCGAGGATCAGGTCGGCCTGGTCCGGGTCGCCGACGCTGCGGGCATCCAGGTGCAGGCTCCTGATCACCCGTTCCAGCATGTCGCGGGAGAGGGCATAGGGATAGATACGCAACGGCCCCTCCCGCTCGGGCGGATGTTCCGGCGCCTGCCGGGAAGCAGCGGGAGGGGCCTCTTTTTCGCGCACATGGATCTGGCCGTCCCCCCCCTGCTCACGGTGCTCGCTCTGCGGGAGGAATCCGCGCAGGATGGCGTCCACCGCCGCCGCGGTGTCGCGGTGGACGGTCAACTCGTCGCGGTCGATCATCTCCACCACGATCTCGAAAGTGGGGGGCGAACGCCGCTCGCTGACGGTCTTGGTGGTGCGCCGCCGCCGCGCCTCCTCGTCGCTGAGGGTCACTACCTGCACCCCTCCCACCAAGTCGGACAGGGTCGGATTCTTGATCAGGTTTTCAAGGGCATTGCCATGGGCCGTGCCGATCAGCTGTACTCCGCGCTCGGCAATGGTGCGGGCCGCCAGCGCCTCGGCTTCGGTGCCGATCTCGTCGATGACGATCGCCTCCGGCATATGATTCTCCACCGCTTCGATCATCACTGCGTGCTGGCGTTCGGTGCGCGGTACCTGCATCCTGCGCGCCGTGCCGATGCCCGGATGAGGAATGTCGCCGTCTCCGGCGATCTCGTTGGAGGTGTCGATGACGATTACCCGCTTGTGCAGGTCGTCGGCCAGAACCCTGGTCAATTCCCGCAGCTTGGTGGTCTTGCCCACTCCGGGACGCCCCAGGATAAGGATGCTCTGACCGCTCTCGACCAGGTCGCGCAGCAGTTCTATGCTGCCGAAGACCGCCCTTCCCACCCGCAGGGTTAGGCCCACGATCTGCCCCTTGCGGTTCCTGATGGCCGAAATCCGGTGCAGGGTGCGCTCGATCCCGGCCCGGTTGTCGTCGCCGAACTCTCCCACCAGAGCCGTTACATGAGCCAGGTCTTCCGCGCTGACCCCCCTTTCGGAAAGCCGGACCACCCGGTCATGGAACCGCGCCTCCGGCACGCGCCCCAGGTCCATCACGACTTCGAGCAAATGCTCAAGCGGAAGTTCGAGGAGGGTGTCCTGCAGCTCCTTCGGCAGGGTGTCAACCAGCAACAGGGTGTCGCCACGTTCTGTTCCGGCCTGTTTACGGCTGATCTTCATGGCTCTTCCTCACATGTTGTTCGCATTTCGCACCGCCGGCGGTAGAATTCGCACTTCCCGCCTCTAAGCCGGCCGCATAAAAAGAGCGGAGCCACCCGCACGCTCCGCTCCCCCGGCTTCATGCACTGATGATGCCTGATCATTTAATAGTTATATGATGTACCGTCCGTTTGTCCTCTGTCCTCGGTATCTTGATCTCAAGCACGCCGTCATTGAATCCGGCCGTCACGTGCTCGGCGTCGAGACCTTCCGGCAGCCGCAATGTCCTGCTGAATTTACCGTAGGAGCGCTCGACCTTCAGATAGTCCCTCCGGTCGATCTTCTCTTCGCTCTTTTTCTCACCCGTAATCTCAAGGGTATTGTCGATCAGCTTGACCTCGATATCCTTGCGGGAGAGGCCGGGCAATTCCGCCTTCACCACGATGGCGCCGCCCTCGTCATAGACGTCAACCGCCGGCGACATGCCGGCTGCTGTTCCCGCATCACTCAACAGGCCGCGAAACGGCGACGCGCCAAACCCCGCAAAGGGATGACGGACAAACTCGCTCATCATCCTTTCCATGTCGTCCAGCAGAGCCGGCAGCCTCGCGCTTTCAAGCCAGCTTCCCCGCGCTTCGGGCGACTTCTCCGACGTCGTCACCGGCACATCGCGCTGTTCGCCGAATCCGCGAACGGATTTAAGATGAGTTGCGCTACTCATTATCGATCATCTCCCTTCAAATACAATTTGTCTGCTACCGCTCTAACTATACCAAACTATCTATTTTTATTCAACATTTCATCGAATACGGATCCTGGAGCCCGTATGCTGGCGCGGTTGATAATCATCCCGCATAATTGTATTATTTTAACAGGAAGACATCATGCCGACAAAAAAGTTGATCGGACAGGAGTACGGATCATGCTCTACTTTGTGAAAGAAAATAAACTGCACCGCTTTCCGCTGCCCCGGCGTTGCGGGGAGAAGTATGAAAAAGAGGCGTTGCGGGACACCATCCCTCACGGAGTTGAAGAGTGTCCCTACTGTCTGCACAGGTGGCCGGGTGAGGATGAGTGACGCATCAAGGCAGCACGGGCACCGGTTTCTTCGCTAACGCCACAGAAGAACCAGGGTGGTGTCCTCCTCCATATCCACCTTTGTCCCGAACCTCTTCCCCTCCCAGTTCAACATATCCATCAGCCAGAGAGCATCCGTATTCGAAGCACGGTTTACGCTGAACCTTTTCATCCGGGTCGGCTTCATCCGCAGGCTGATGAGTGTGCCGGCTTGCGGGTTCATCTGCACAAAATACATCAGCCCCAGGTCGCCCCTGAACTGCTCGTTTCCGCCGATCCCCTCGTAGTCGTTGATGAAATCGCCGCAGCCGTAGATAACCGGTTTGCCGTGGCAGACCTCGATCCCCTTGGCGTGATGGGATGAATGTCCGTGAACCACATCCACGCCGCCATGGTCGATAAGGTTGTGGGCAAATTCCGTCTCCTCGCGGGAAATTGCGTAGCCCCAGTTGCCTCCCCAGTGGATCGAGGCCACCACGATATCGCCCGGACGTTTCCATCCAAGGATCCCGGCATTAATGGCACGTACCGTTTTGACCGAGAGATCCGGCAGCAGGTTCACTCCGGCCGCGTTCGCGCCTGCGCCCCACTTCAGCGGGATGCCGCTGGTTCCGGAACCGAAACTGAAAACGATGACCCGCCCTTTCCCCGCCACGTCCATGACTGCCGGGGCCGCAGCCTCCGAAAGGTTCCTCCCTGCCCCCGCACTTTTGATGCGGTTCTCTTTCAGGATCCGCATGGTATCCAGAAGCCCCCCGTACCCCCAGTCGAGGACATGGTTGTTGGCCAGCGAGCAGATATCGATCCCGGCAGCGGTGAGGCTGGGGATGTTCCGGGGATTCATCCGATAGTTGATCCCCTTCCCCTTCCAGTAATCATCGCTCGTGGTAATGCTGGTCTCCAGGTTGATGATCCTCACATCCGGCGCCATCTGTTTCAGGATATCGAGGGCATCCCCCCAGATATGTGCGAAATCCACCGGTTTCGGGATCGGGCCATTGGCTGATTCCGCCAGCTCCACGTAGCGCCGGGCATCCCGGACGTATGGCTCATGGATGGCAGGATTGCCCGGACAGGGGAGAACCTGGTCGATGCCCCGGCCGGTCATGACGTCGCCGCACATGAAAATGGTGATGACGGCGTGGGATGGCATTCTGTTCGGATTCGAAGTCATCATGGCGGCTCACTCCTCTCCCCTTTATCATTATAGCCCAACCGGTTCCGCATGATCGTTCGATGGGGGGAATGAGGGTGGGGAATTCATCGCTTATGACGATTTTGCTTTTTAATACATGGAGTAATACAATATCAGGAGGAGGAAACAAGCCGGTGCATATGCCGCCTGGAACGGTAAAACGGCAGAGGGAACAGGGAGGGGCAAGACCATGAGCGACATGGATTCCAATGATAGAAGAGCCGTTATTCTTACCGGTGACCGCCCTACCGGCCCCCTGCATCTGGGCCACTATGTCGGTTCGCTGCGGGAGCGCGTAAAAATGCAGCAGGAGTACAGAGAATTCATTATTATCGCCGACATGCAGGCGCTCACCGACAACGCCTACCACCCGGAGAAGATTCGCCGCAACATCCTCGAAGTCGCCCTGGACTACCTGGCCGTTGGACTGGACCCGAAGATCACGACCATCTTCATCCAGTCCCTCGTACCCGAACTTGCCGAACTCACACAGTACTTTCTCAATCTCGTCACGCTGGCGCGTCTGCAGCGCAACCCCACCGTGAAGGATGAGATCAAGCTGCGAGGGTTTGAGGGGAAAATCCCCGCCGGTTTCCTCTGCTATCCGGTGAGCCAGGCTGCAGACATCACCGCTTTCAAGGCAGATCTGGTACCGGTCGGCTCGGACCAGCTCCCGATGATCGAACAAACGACTGAAATCGTGCGCAACTTCAACCGGACCTATGACTGTTCGGTGCTGGTCGAGCCGAAGGCGCTTCTCTCATCCGTTCCGCGCCTCCCCGGCACGGACGGCAAGGGGAAGATGAGCAAGTCTCTCGGCAATGCGATCTACCTGGGTGACGATGTCGATACGGTGCGGGACAAGGTGATGCAGATGTATACCGATCCCAACCATCTGCGGGTGGAAGATCCCGGCAGGGTCGAGGGCAACCCGGTGTTTGCCTATCTGGACGCGTTCGACCCCGACAAGGATAATTTAGGCGCCATGAAGGATCACTACCGACGCGGGGGACTCGGCGATATAAAAGTAAAACGGCGATTGCTCGATGTCCTTCTTCCCGAACTGGATGACATCCGCGCCCGCCGCACGGAATTCGCCAGGGAACCGGCAGAGGTCATGGAAATGCTTCGCGAGGGGAGTGGAGCAGCCCGCTCGGTTGCCGCACAGACCCTGGCGGAGGTACGCACGGCGATGAAAATCGACTATTTTTCATCCGGATGCTAGAGGGAGAGGATGAAAATGGAAAGGAAGGGCCATGGTTTTTCAAGACAGAAAGGATGCCGGAAAACGATTGGCAGAGAAACTGACGCATTACCGGGACGATGCGGGTGTGATCGTGCTGGGATTACCGAGGGGCGGAGTGACGGTAGCATATGAGATTGCCGGAGCGCTCCGTTGTCCGCTCGACATCCTCATCGTGAGGAAGATCGGCTTTCCCGGCGAGCCGGAACTGGCGGTCGGTGCGGTTTCCGAAACGGGCAGCGTGGTGATCAACGAGGATATCGTGTCCCGCTACAGGGTGAGCAAAGAATATCTGGAGCAGGAAACCTCCCGGCAGCAGCAGGAGATTGCCCGGCGGGCCGCCCTCTACCGGGGGGGCGGAGGTGTTCCGTCCCTGGCGGGGAAGACCGTCATTCTGGTGGACGACGGAGTTGCCACCGGCGCGACCGCCAAGGCGGCCATATCCACCCTGAAACGGGAGAGGATCGCGAGGCTGGTGGTGGCGCTGCCGGTCGCCTCACGTGAGGCGGAACGGAATATTGCGCCGCTGGTCGATGAGTGGGTCTGCCTGGAGGCGCCGTTGGGGTTCAGGGCGGTCGGCCAGTTTTACTCGGATTTTACCCAGGTGGAGGATGAGGACGTGGTGGCCATGCTGGAGCGGGCGAAAAAGGTGACGCCATGAAACAACAGGTCGGAATCAAGATTGATGCGGTTACCCTCGATGGGGAACTGGGACTGCCGGATCAGGCCAGGGGGGTGGTGCTTTTCGCCCACGGCAGCGGTTCGAGCCGTCTGAGTCCGAGGAACACCTATGTTGCCGGTGTCTTGCAGCAGGCGGGGATCGGCACCCTCCTCTTCGACCTTCTCACCAAGGAGGAGGATCAAAGCTACGACCGGCGCTTCGATATCGGCCTGCTGGCCAGGCGGCTGGTGGGGGCCACCCGCTGGCTCATGGCACGTCCCGAGTCGAAGGGAATGGCGCTCGGTTATTTCGGTGCCAGCACCGGCGCGGCGGCAGCTCTCCAGGGAGCGGCAGAGTTGGGGACGGCCATCAGGGCCGTGGTGTCCCGGGGGGGAAGACCGGATCTGGCGATGCCGCACCTGGGGCGCGTGCTCGCCCCGACCCTGCTCATCGTCGGGGAGCTGGACGGGCAGGTACTGCAGCTTAACCGGCAGGCTTTCGCCCATCTTGCGGTTGAAAAGGAATTGTCGGTGGTTCCCGGCGCTACGCACCTCTTCGAGGAACCCGGCACCCTGGAACAGGCGGCGAAATTGGCGCAGAAATGGTTTATCCGCCACCTACAGATCCAGCCAGAGGCCGAATGAGAGGGAGGTCTCGGTATTCTGAAAGAATTCGCTCATGGTGGGTCGGCCATGATAGCGCTGAAAACCGAACCGCCAGGTACGCTGACCGGAATGCATCACGAAACCGAGCTGGAGGGAATTATCGATACGCCACGAGCGTTCCTCCATTGCCGAGAAATTGCCGGCAGCATAGCAGCCAAGGCTCCTCCAGAGCGGGTACTCGTATTCCAGACCGAACTGGACCCGTCCGGGCCTTTGCAGCTCGGAGTTTAACAGATAAAATCCCCAGCCGGCTTCGGCATAGGTGCGCAACTGTTCATCGATTTGCCAGCTGACCCCCGGGACAAGCTCCATGCGGGAATAGTCGATAAGACCGCGCCCCAGTCTTTCAGGTGGGAGGTCGCCCAGATGGGCGGAAACATGCTGCACGCCGAGCTTGAACGACAGGGAGCGATCAGGAGCAGCGGTCATGATCGCCCCGTAGTGTCCGTCCCAGCCGATGTTGTCCCGGAAATGGTCGAGATCGAACTGGCCATCAAGTCCGCCGCCGATATCCAGTTGCACGCCAACATCAGGATTGTCGTTTGGCTGAATCCTCGCAACGCCGAAATATCCGCCGGCCCTGAGGGCATAACGGGAACTGCCGGCTCCGGGAATATTTCCAGCGGTAACATGCATTCTTTCAATGCCGAAGCCGGTACGCAGCGGATCGGCCGCATAAGGTCGGTAGAAGTCTCCAGTCGGGAACAGAAGCAGGCGGTAGTCGGAGCCGAGCCGAAGTGATGCGGGAGTCGTGCCGGTCACGGTTCCGGCACCGTGCGAGTACTCCGGAGCTGCGGCATTGTTGCCCTGTTGCGGCACGGTCGTTTCTTCAGCGCAGGTGCTGACAGATGTTCCTGAAACGATAAAAAGACAGAATACAGCGATGCCCAGACCATGACGCCATGATGTTTTCATGCCCGCAGCGCCCCCGCCTCAATCCGCATCCGCAAACCTGACCAGCGTCCCGCGCCTGGCGCCGTAGCGGAAGACGGTAATCCCCTTCAGCCCCTTCTCGAAGGCCAGCAGATAGGCGCGGGCCACGGCATCCTTGCCGGCCCGGGGAGAAAGGTTGATGGTCTTGGACACGGCATTGTCGGTAAATTCCTGGAAGGCGGCCTGCATTTCGATGTGCTCCCCGGGAGAAATCTCGAGGGCGGTTCTGAACAGCCTCTTGACATCCGGCGGGACCCCCTTGAGCCCTTTCAGGTTTCCCCTTTTCAACACCTCTCTCATCAGCTCTTCCGAATAGAAGCCGCGCTCACGTGCCACGTTCACAAAATACCTGTTGATCTCGACCAGTTCCGTATCGAGCACCAGCCGTTTGTAGGCCAGGGCAAAAAACGGCTCTATGCCGCTGGAACAATCGGCAATGGTGGCCAGCGTGCCGGTCGGGGCGATGGTGGTGGTAGTGGCGTTTCTGACCCGCGGCATGCCGGGACTATCGTAGATTGAGCCGGTAAAATTGGGAAAGACGCCGCGCCGCACGGCCAGATCGGCGGAGGCCTGCCGCGACCGTTCGGCTATGAAGCGCATCACGCGGCGGGCCAGGGCGACGGATTCGGGATGATTGTAAGGGAGGCCGAGCAGTACCAGCAGGTCGGCCCATCCCATTACACCCAGGCCGATCTTGCGGTTCCCCTTGTGCATCGCCTCGATGGCCGGCATGGGGTAGATGTTGGCATCGATGGTGTCGTCGAGAAACCGCACCGCCAGGGCCACGTCATCACCAAGGGCGGCAAAGTCCAGCTCCCCGTTCTTCACATATGCCGCGAGGTTCAGGGAGCCGAGCACGCACGCCTCATAGGGGAGAAGCGGCTGCTCACCGCAGGGGTTGGTGCTCTCGAAGGAGCCGATCAGCGGGGTCGGATTGGCCCGATTGATACGATCGATGAAGACCATCCCCGGATCGCCG
>DATNCC010000169.1:0-15042 GCA_035571735.1 Dongiaceae bacterium
TACCCATGTCGCACAACAAAGATGTAAAACGGACCCTTAAGAATGAAAGACTGGAATACCCGATCAAGATGATGCACGCATATCCTTCCGTAAATGTTGGCTGGGGTGCACATACAATGGTTGGCAATGATGCCAAGTCCCTGGGAATGACCAAAGCCCTGATCGTCACCACCGGTCTGAAAGGTACCGGCATTGTCGAGACAATCCAGGGCGTGCTGAAGGCTGCCGGGGTTGCTTCCGAGGTGTTTGACAAAGTTACCCCCAACCCAAAAGACCATGAAGTTATGGCTGGCGCAAAGGTTCTGGCCGCCGGCAAATTCGACGGTATCATCAGCCTCGGCGGCGGCAGCTCCCATGACGCCTGCAAGGCCATCAAGCTTGTTCACAGCCACGACGGACAGGATGTGCGCAGCTTTGAAGGGGCATTCAAGGCAACCAAGGCCAACACGATTCCCCAGCTTGCCATCAACACAACATCAGGAACCGGTTCGGAAATTTCCTGTTTCTCGATCATCAACCATACCGACAAGAAGTACAAGATGGCCCTGTTTGATCCCAACTGCACTCCCAGCAAATCCGTCAATGACCCGCTGATACACCAGTGCATGCCAGGCGACCTGGCCGCATACACCGGTATGGATGCACTTGCTCACGGCGTTGAGGCAATAACTTCCCGCCTTGGTGTTCTCTCTGCATACGGCCCCGGTCTGAATGCAATCTCGCTGATCTTCGGCAACCTGCGTCAATCATCAATGAACAGAAACAACGACAAGGCCGTAGAAGCCATGGTCTGGGCCGAAATGGCAGCCGCCTACAGCTTCAACAGCGCCGGTCTCGGCCTTATTCACAGTATGGCCCACGCCCTGGGCGGCATGTACGATGCTCCCCATGGTCTCTGCAACGCCATCGGTCTTGGTCCGGTCATGAAGTTCAACCTGCCGGCCTGCCCCGAGCGCTTCAAGCAGATGGCTATCGCTGCCGGCGTCGATGTAAGCGGAATGTCCGATATGAAAGCCGGCCAGGCATTTATTGATGCCTGTCTGGAGCTGAAAGCCGATCTGGGCATCACCAAGACCTTTACGGATCTCGGTCTGCTTGAAAAAGACGTCGAAGGACTTTCACGCTTCTCCGTGAACGATATCTGCACAGAGGGCAACCCGACAGATACCGGTCTGCAAGACATGATCAAGATCTTCAAAGAGTGCATGTAACAGCATTGTAATTCAATCTGTTCCTTAAGTAGCGATATGCCGCTGGCCTCCGAAGGGAAGATACCCTCACCGGGCGTCAGCGGCTTATTTTGTATCTCAGCCGTAGATAAAGTATTAAAATGTACATGAAGAGTTGTTTCAGTCCTGTTTGAATTTAGGCTGTTTTGAAATAAAAGAAACGAGGCCATTATGATTACCGAACAAGGGGTTAAGGATCTTCTCAATACAGGCGGCTACATCGCCGACGACGCCATCGCCACCGCGGTTTTTCTGGCCATCCGGATGGAGAAGCCGATCCTGATCGAGGGTCCGCCCGGAGTTGGCAAGACCGGCTTGGCCAAGGCTCTCTCCGCCGCCCTGGATTTTCCTCTGGTGAGACTGCAGTGCTACGAAGGGATCGATGAGGGGAAGGCGCTCTATGACTGGGAGTACGGCAAGCAGCTGCTCTATACCCAGCTGCTGCGCACCCAGCTTGACACCTATCTCTCGGTATCGGCGGATCTGCGTGAAGCCGTCGAGCGTCTTTCCGCCGAAGAAAGCCTGTTCTTCTCCAAAAATTTCCTGGTACAGCGACCGATTCTGCGCAGTTTTCTGTCCGAAAAACGGTCACTGCTTCTGATCGACGAGATCGACCGCTCCGATGACGAGTTCGAAGCGCTGCTTCTGGAGTGCCTGAGCGACTTTCAGGTTTCGATCCCCGAATTGGGGGTAATCGAGGCAGAGAAAAAACCGCTGACGATCCTGACCAGCAACGGCACCCGGATGATATCAGATGCGTTGCGCCGGCGCTGCCTGTATCTCTATATCGGTTATCCGGAGCTGGAGCGGGAAGTTGCAATCGTCCGGGCAAAATTCCCAGATATCTGCGAAGATCTGGCCCGCCAGATGGTGGATTTCCTGCGTAAGGCCCGCGAACTGAATCTGCGCAAGCCCCCCAGTGTGTCTGAAACCCTTGACTGGGCGCAGGTGCTTTCAATCCTGAACGCAACGCAGCTTACGCCGGCGGTTGTTACCAATACCGTCGGGGTGATCGCCAAGCACCAGACCGACCTGCAGAAGGTAACTGAACTGGCCATGCAGGAGTTAAGCGTACCATGGAACGGATAATTGCCCGCTTCGTTGCCGCTCTTCGTGAGAGCGGCATCCGCGTTTCACCCGGCGAAAGCCTGGATGCGGTTCAGGCGCTCTCGCTGGCAGGAATGGAGAAACGTTCATTATCCCGGCAGCTCCTCCGTCTGACACTCGTAAAGAATGTCAATGACATGCCGCTGTTCGACGAGGTCTTCACCCGTTTTTTCAGCCGGTTCCAGCCTGACGTTTCGGACATCGATATTTCCGACCTTATGAACGCCGCCATTATCAGCATGGAGGGTGAATTCAACTACCTGAACCAGCAGCAGGGTGACGACCATGACGAGCCTGGCCCCCTGATCAAGCTGGACAGCGATATCAATCCGGAAGATCTGCAGGAGCTGAAGAGCCTGACCGAGATCGATCCGGACGAATCGGACGGCAAGGAAATCGTCGTGCAGATGAAGGGTTACCGCGGGAAGGCAAAAGCACCCAGGCCGATGCGCCGTTATGTACAGAACCCGCTCACCATCGAACTGAACAAGAGCACCGGCACAGACCGGGGTATCACCTTCTCCCCTGAAGAGCAGGCCGCCATGCAGGACGTGGTTTCCCGAATGATGCTCCGCCTCCGCAAGGATATGCGGCGGATGAAGAACAATCAGAATCGCGGAAAACTGCATGTCATCAAGACGATCCAGAAGAACTACCGCCACGACATGGTACCGTTTCAGGTCGCATTGCGCCGCAAACGCCGGGAAAAACCGCGGCTGGTGGTGCTCTGCGACGTCAGTTTTTCCGTGAGCCATGCGTCCCGCTTCATGCTGCTGCTCCTCCATACCCTGCACAATCAGCATCTGGATGTCCGCAGTTTCATCTTCAACCGGGAGGTGGCGGAAATCACCGAAATGCTCATCAATATGCCGGTTAACGACCTGATGCAGGCCATCGACAAGGGGGACATCGTCGATCTGGATGAAAACAGCAGTTTCGGCCAGGTTTTCCTAGCCTTCAAGAAACGGTATCTGGAAAATCTACGGGGGAGACCTGCCTTCATCATTCTGGGAGACGCCCGCAACAACTATGACGAGGCCAACGACTGGGTTCTGGACGAGATCCGCGAGAAGGCACGCTATATGCTGTGGCTTACCCCTGAAGAACGTGATACCTGGAAGCGCGGCGACTGTCTGATCGAAACATACGGCTCGTATTGCGACAAGGTGGAGGTCGTGAAAACGGTCGATGATCTGAGCCTGGTCGTGGAAGAGTTGCTGCGCGACATTTATGCGGATCAGGCGGAGCCGATCGACAGGAAACGGTTGCGGGAAGCCAGGGAAGCGGAAACCTACGATTATCAGGACTATTATACCCGCGGCACTGGCGGTGGCGGTGAGCCGGCTTTCGACCCGTCCGGGCGGAGCCGTTGGTGACTTACAAAAAAAGGAGTTTGTATGAGTTGCGATAGCGAACATCATAAGGTGCATATGTGTGCTCTCAAAAGAGCGGGAGAGTACGACCGCATCAAGAGCCTTTCGGATCATCCCACGGTTGAATGCAGGCAATGCGGCGCCAGGGCGAACAGCGCGGAATATCTCTGTGCCGCTCATCTGGGCGATTGGGCGCCCAATGTGGAGGGGGGGCACGGAACCGTCGCCCTCGAAGACATCGGCAAACAGCACGAGGGGTGAGAAGCCCCCGGAAGTCATTGAGAGTCATGAGAGCGACATCATGAGCCGCCTGGATGAGCTGGAAAAACAGCTTGCCGAGTTGCGCCATTCCTATGAAGAGCTGGAAAAATCACGGGACAAGTACGCCTTCCTGTACGATGTTGCCCCGGTCGGGTATGTGACACTCGATGGCAGCGGCGCCATCAAGACCGTCAACCTGACCGGAGCCACGCTGCTGGGGATGGAGCGCTCCTCCCTGACCGGGCTACGCTTCGAGGAGTTCGTGGCCGGCGGGGAGCGTGCCGCCTTTGCCGATTTCCTGCGGATGGTTTTTGCCAGCGGGGACAAGAATACCTGTCGGCTGAAACTGGCGAACGTCGGTGGTCCGCCGCTGTATCTGCGCATAGATATGATGGCAACCCCATCGGGGGAGGAGTGCCACGCCGCGCTGCTGGACATCACGGAACGGAAGCGGGCGGAAGAAGCCCTGCGTGAAAGCGAATACAAGCTGTCCAAGGCGCAGGCCATGTCCCACGTCGGTTCCTGGAGTTCGGACCCGCTAACGGGAGACCTGACCGTTTCGGATGAACTGTTGCGCATCATGCGCCTGAATCACAACGATGCGACGCAGGAAATGTTCTCCTCCCTTATTCATCCCGAAGATCTTGAATACGTCATGCAGCATCTCCGGCTCGGCATAGAGCAGGGGAGCAACTATGAGATCGAGCATCGTCTGCTGCTCCGGGACGGTACGGTCAAATGGGTCAACACGATCGTCGAGCCGTCGGTCAATTTTGCCAAACAGGTGGTACGACTCTATGGAACAACCCAGGACATAACCGAACGCAAGCAGAACGAGGTCAGGCTCCGCAACAAGAAGAACGAGCTGCAGGCGATATTCGACTCGGTCAACGATGGCCTCATGGTCTTCGATCACAACGGTTCGATTCAGTATTTCAATCATATATGTCCGCAGTTTTTTCCTGCGGAGGTCCTTAGCGGAGGGGGGTGTCGGGAGGTGTTTCACCAGGAACAGGCACTCTCGCCACAAAATTGCCCGATTGAGCTGGCTCTGCGCGGCGAGCGGGTGGAGACCTCCATGGTTCTTGCCCGGGACGGCCACGATACCCTCTATATGGACATCACAGCCAACCCGATCAAGGACGAAATGGGGGAGAAAACCCGGGCGCTCGTATTTTTGCGGGATGTGACGCAGAAACGCGTGCATGAAATGCAGATGATCCAGACCGAGAAGATGTCGAGCATCGGAGTCCTCGCCACCGGAATAGCCCATGAAATCAACAATCCGCTCACCTCTGTGGCTGGGTATGCCGAGGCGCTCCTGCGCCGCTTTCGTGACGAACCATCGCTGGGCAGGGACAACAGGCTGGATGATTTTCAAAAATATCTTGAGGTCATCGTCCGGGAGGCTTACCACTGCAAGGGAATTATCGGCAGCCTGCTCAACTTCAGCAGAAAGTCCGACGGCTTGATCGGCACCGTGAATCTCAACGCGCTGCTGACGGAGATTCTTGAGCTTATCCGGCACCAGCCTAATTATAGAGAGATGGAAGTCGTTGCCGATCTGACGGAAACTATTCCGACGATCATCGGTGACCCGTCCGGTCTGCGCCAGGTTTTCATGAACCTGGTGATAAACGCCTGCCAGGCGATCAAGGATGGCGGCCGGGTTGAAGTATCGACGACCTATGCGGAGAAAGATCAGACAATTCACGTTCAGGTTCGTGATACGGGGTGCGGAATCGATCATGATGTTATCGACCGGATCTGGGACCCGTTCTTCTCCACCAAGGAGGTCGGCAAGGGGGTCGGGCTCGGCCTGGCCCTGACCTACAACATCGTCAAGCGGCATGGCGGCGAGATCATGGTGGAAAGCCGGGTTGGCGAAGGATCGCAGTTTACCGTGCTGCTTCCGGTCAGCGGGGGTTAGTAAGTTAGAAGTTATTTTCTGCGTCATTTTGCAGGGAATAACTTCGTAAACGCACTTATCCCGATTTTTCGGGGCTAGGTAAAAAGTTCCAAGTGAAAGGACTCGCGGCAATGTCCGACTACCCCGATCTCGTAAACATTCCTTTTAATAACGTCTTCATACGGGACCGGTTCATCACCGGCGGGCCCCGTTACTCTCCGCATCAGCTTGAACCCGGCTACTGGGGAATAATTCAGGACAACAACGTTATTCTGCAAACAGGTGAAACCGGGCCGTCTCTCCCGATGGGGGATCTTCCCGGCTGGCTTGCCGCTCCTGCGGATTCGCTTACTATCGGTTTGTGGGATGGGCGCCCTCTGCGTATCTTCACGGTTGATAAAAGCTGCAGTGTCCAACCGCCGTTTATCGCCGAGGCGCTCAATGCCGCGGTACAAACGATTGATGATGCCACACTTGCTATCTGCGGCCTTGCCAGACAGATTCTTCACTGGGAGCTGCAGAGCCGCTTCTGTTCCTTGTGTGGCGGTAAAGCCGGACCGTTTGCTCGTGAATGGGGCAGAACCTGCACAGTTTGCAAAGCCAAACAGTTCCCGAAAATTTCCCCCTGCGCGATCGTTCTGGTCCGGCGTGCCGATGAGGTGCTGCTGGTCAGAAAAGCGGAATGGCCCCCCGGCCGATACAGCATGGCAGCCGGTTTTCTCAATCTGGGAGAGTCGCTGGAAGAATGTGCGGCCCGCGAGGTCAAGGAAGAAACCGGCATTGACATTACCGACATCAAATACGTTGGAAGCCAGAGCTGGCCTTTCCCATCCCAGCTAATGGCCGGTTTTGTGGCAGAATATGCCGGCGGCGAGATTGTCGTGGCGCATGACGAGCTTGAAGACGCCCGCTGGTTCAAGGTCTCGGCTCTCCCCGCACTTCCGCCACGGCGCAGTATCGCGCGCAGGATCATCGACACTTTTTGCAGTTAAATCCGGTTTATCTCCTTCGGAAGGTTCCGGAAGAAGAGGAAGATGAGCGGCGGCAGGACGAGCAGAAAGGCGTACAGCAGATAACTAAAAGTCAGGCCAACCCCGTTACGGTCGGCCAGCATCCCCACCAGCGGCCCGGTGCAGACGAACAACAGCCGGAAGCAGAGCGACTGCAACGACAGGATGCCCGCCCGATTGGCTGACGGGCACTCCTTCTGGGTGAGGTTGAGCATCATCGGCCCCCTCAAGCCCCTCATGCTCGTCAGCAGGTAATAGAACAAAAATCCCCACATTCCACCGATCAACCCCAGCCCCGCATACCCCACGACAATCAGGACAAGAAACAGCAGCACCATGAACCGCTCACCCAGAAAATCGGTGGCACGATGACTGGTCAGGGAGAAAAAGGCCACGGTCAGGTTTGCCCCGCTCCAGACCGGGCCGAACCAGGTCAGAGGCACTCCCGCGTGCTGCATGTAGGGCTGGATCAGCCAGACGGGATAAAACGAGGCGATGCCCAGCAACGAATTGAGCACAATATTGTAGCGCAGGCTCTTGTTTTCCACGAAGGCATAGCGCGCCGTGCGCAGCGCCTCCGCCAGGTGGCCGGCGTGAGTGGCGATTTCACGCGGCGGTTCGACCATGGAGCGGGTGATCAGGAGCACCAGAATCCAGACGCCGACCTGCAGGACAAACGGGAGCAGCGGTGCCCAGGCGTAGAGGGCCCCCGCAAATACCGCCCCCAGTGCCTCGCCCCCCTGGGCATAGCCGCTCATGCGCCCCTGATGGCGGGCATACTGCGACTCCGAGCCTTCCTGCTTGAGGGTTTCATACAGCAGGGCGCTGTCCGAGCCGCTGATGAATGCGAGGGAGATCCCGAGCAGGATCTCGGCGGCCATGACATGGGCGAAGGTGGCTGCGACCGTATAGATCCCCCAGCCGGCCATGCCGAGCAGCGCTGCCAGGGTAAGGGAAACGCGGTAGCCGATCCGGTCGCTGATGTAGCCACTCGGGTACTCCATCACCACCATCACGACGGAGAGGATCCCCTGCAGCAGCAGGATCTGGGTCAGGGAGAGGCCGATGCGGTCTTTCCAGAACAGCGTGATGATCGCCATCGGGAAGAGGGTCATCTGCAGGAAGGAAAAGGCGTACAGCTTTCTGATGTTGGAGTGAGTGTTTTTCATTTCATATTAAGGTTGCAGTCAAAACTGTTTTCAGCCTCAAGATTACCTCAAGATTTTAGGTTCTAAGTCCAAGTAATCACGAGGTAATCATGAAGCAAAAAAATCTGGGTTTCGGATTTGGGTTCATATCTCTGCCGCCAGTTTGCCTGCCTCGGCAAAGTATCTTCGCACCAACAGGTTATGCAGTGGAAATCCGAGGTCGATCGGTTCTTCGATCAGGGCGATCTCCTGCGTCTCTTCCGACGAGAACGGTTTCAGGCAACTTCGGGGCTGTTTTTGCGCCAGGCCACAGATTACCAGGGTGTTGTCCAGGCCGTTACTGACATCGTACAGCCTGATCTTGCTTGCAGGGATCTGGATGCCGGTCTCCTCGTACAGTTCCCGCACGGCACCCTCCTGCCAGGTCTCGCCGAGATCCAGGTATCCTCCCGGCAACACGAGTGTCCCTTTTTGCGGTTCGATATTTCTCCTGGTCACCACCAGGCCGGTTCCCACAGGCACAAGCAGTATTACCACCGGTATCGGATTCAGATAGCTCCTGTTGCCGCATGCATGGCAGGTGATCGGCCAGATCTCCGCATCGGGGAATCTTGTGCCGCAAAATGAACAGCAGGAATTTATTTTGAACATGGGGGTGCTTCTCCATTCAAGCGATGTTCTACTGATCAACAGATTACAACTATGTTTTCCATTTTTACACAAAAAACATCCGGGCTTCCTTTTCATATTCAGATGCTGCGCTATAATTACAAAACAGAGGTCTAAAGTTTTGTAGATAATTTACCCATTGGTGCAATTTGCCACATCAGGCTGGTCGCGGGGGGGAATCCGCAGATCAGGCAATGTCCAATTTCTCTACACAACAATATGCTGCAAACAGGGACATCTGATTTGAACCGGCTGAAAATACGCAATATATCAGCGTTATATTTGTTGGCACTGCCGTTGCAATAAGGACGGCATACCACAGCGCACCCTGAGAAGGTGCGACTATGAAAGAAAGGAGAATAGCATGGAAACAGAAAATCAGGCAGAAGTAACATGTAGTGAAGAACCGCGTATCCTCGAGGAAATCCAGGTTGAGGAACTCGCAATCGACGGCATCTGCGGGGTTTACTAAGATGGCTGCGGCAGGCATAAAGCTGCATCCGTCCTGCCGCGCGCGGCAAGAGAGGTTCGGTCTCCTGTTTTACGATTGCAGGGGGCCGCGCCTGCTCTTCGCTGCCACCGGCACTCTTCTGCCCGCCGATTACTTCGGGACCGTCCGCGGCAGAGACGAATTCCCCGCCGGTACATCGGATTCCGAAAAGAAGGCCTTACAAAAATTCGTCACGCAACTCCTGGAAAAAGGATTTCTCCATGAGCAATAAATATGTCGAAATGGGGATGCGTTCCCCGGTAAATCTGACCTGGGAGGTCACGCTGGCATGCAACCTTCGTTGCAACCACTGCCTCTCCTCCTCCGGGGAAAAAGCCTGTAATGAGCTCACCACCGCCGAGGCTCTCGATCTGGTTGAGCAGTTGCATGTTGCCGGTGTCTTTCAGGTCAATTTTGGCGGAGGAGAACCGTTCATCCGCCCCGACTTTGAAGAGATTCTTGAAGCCTGCCACAATCATGGCATCATGACCTGCATCTCCACCAACGGCACACTGATTACTCCCGAACTGGTCGCGCGTCTTGGCGGGAGCCGCCTGGTGGCGATCCAGGTGAGTCTGGACGGGGCCAAGCGGGAAACCTGTGACGCCGTCCGCGGGGCAGGGGTCTTCGATGCCGCTATTCAGGCCGTCAAGCTGCTCGCCGCCACCAGAATACCCACCAGTATCAACACGGTGCTTACTACTCACAATGCCAGCGAGATCCCGGCCATGCATGAATTGGCCCGCTCGCTCGGTGTGTCTTTGCGGGTCAGCCGTTTCCGCCCGTCAGGGCGCGGCGCGGACAACTGGGAATCCCTTCGGCCGACCCCGGAGCAGCTGCTGGACTTTTCCGAATGGCTGGCCAAAAGTGGCGACGTACGGACCGGCGACAGCTTCTTCTCGCTGACGACACAGGAGCGCCAGGGGCTTGGCCTCAATCTGTGCGGTGCGGCCAAGCTCACCTGCTGCGTGAGTCCTACCGGCCACATGTATCCCTGCGCATTTCTGCAGAGCGACCGCTTCGAGGCTGGCAATCTCCGTACCAGCAGTTTCCAGGAGATCTGGGACGGGTCGGAGATCTATGAATCCTTCCGTAACCTGCGCATCCATTCCTGTGAAGAGTGTACGCGTTTTGATCAGTGCCACGGAGGCTGCCCGGCCGTGGCCTGGCACCTGAAAAACGATATCAATGGCGGTGACCCGGAGTGCCTTGAGCGCTGCGTGACTTCAATTGCCGACAATAGGCTGGCGGCTGCCGCCTGACCACCATATTGCATTAACAGGAGCTACCACCATGATGTTTCCGAATCTGTTCTCGCCTCTCAAGATAGGCACGGTCGAAGTCAAGAACCGCATCTCCTTTCAGCCGCACCTGACCAACTTCGCGGTGGACTGCCTCCCAAGCGAACGCCACATGTACTATTGGGGCGAGCGTGCCAAAGGGGGCGCCGGCCTGATCATAACCGAGGAGATGAGCGTCCACCCGACCGACCGGGCCTACGAGAAGCTGATCGACGTCTACCACGCCGAGGTGCTGCCGGGCTTCAAAAAGATCACCGACTACGTCCATCAGTACGACGCCAAGATCTTTGCCCAGATCAACCACAACGGCCAGCAGTGCGACGGCATGATTTCCCGCCTGCCGGTCTGGGCGCCGAGCCCGGTCCCGGATATCCTTTTCCGGGAGACCCCCAAGGAGATGGAGCATGAGGACATCGAGGAGGTTGCCCGCTACTTTGGCCGCAGCGCCATCCATGTCCGTGAAGGTGGGTTCGACGGGGTCGAGATGCAGTTCGGCCACTCCAGCCTGGCGCGTCAGTTCCTCTCCCCGCTGACCAATTATCGCAGCGACGAATACGGCGGTTCCCTGGAGAATCGCATGCGTGCGCCGCTCAAGTTCATCAGCGCGGTAAGGAAGGCGGTCGGCAACGATTTTACCCTCGGCATCCGCATGTGCGCCGACGAGATGATTCCGGGCGGGCTCGACCTGGCCCAGGTCCAGGAGATCGGCGCCCTCTTCGAGGCATCGGGGCTGATCGATTTCATGGATCTCTCCATCGCCACCTTCTACAACCTCTATCTGGTTGAAGGTTCGATGCATACCCCGCTCGGCTACACCATTCCGCTTGCTGCCGGGATGCGCGAGCGCCTCAAACTGCCGGTATTCTGCACCGGCCGCATCAATGACCCTGTCATGGCCGAGAAGGTGCTGGCCGCCGGCCAGGCCGACATGATCGGTATGTGCCGCGGGCTGATCTGCGACCCGTTCCTCCCCAAGAAAGCCTTTGAAGGACGCATGGACGACATCCGCTACTGCGTGGCCGACAACCAGGGGTGCATCGGCCGCATGGGGGTCAACAAGTCCCTCGGCTGCATCCAGAACCCGGCCGTGGGTGAAGAAAAGACATGGGGCGAGGGGACGCTTGAGAAGGCGGCCGTGAAGAAGAAGGTCTATGTCGTCGGCGGCGGGCCTGGCGGGATGTGGGCCGCCAAGATGGCCGGACGCAGGGGACACAACGTTACGCTGTTCGATCGCAACGAGGCTCTCGGGGCGCAGGTACTGACCGCCATGAAGGGGGCTGGCCGCGACGAATTCGGCGTCATCATCCGCAATGAGAAGGATCAGGTCACCAAGGCCGGAGCCAAGGTGAAGCTGGGGGTCGAGGTAACTGCAGAGCAGATTCTTGCTGAGAAACCGGACGTCGTCATCATCGCCACCGGCAGCCTCCCCAAGGAGCATCCGGTCGGCGGCGCCGACGGCCCGTCGGTCTACAATGTCTGGCAGGTTCTGAACGGCGAGGCGCAGGTCGGGAACAAGGTCTGTCTGATCGATTACGACGGTCACCATCGGGCGACCTCCACCGCCGAGTTCCTGGCCGATCAGGGGAAAACGGTCCACATCATTACCTCCAGCCTCTTCGTCGGCGCCGAACTCGGACCGACGCAGGACCTCTACCTATCCCGCCAGCGGCTCCTCAAGAAGGGGGTTACCTTCACCCCTGATATCGCCGTGATGGAAGTCGGCGGCGATACCGGCGCCAAGAGCATCAAAGGCTTCAATGTCTACTCCAATATCTGGGATGAATGGGGTCCGTTCGATTCCGTCGTGCTGGCCATGGGACAGAAGTCCGACGATGCGCTCTACACCGCCCTCAAGGGTAACGTGTCCGAACTGTACCGGATCGGCGACAGCGTGGCCCCCCGCAAGGTCGATATGGCCATCTGGGAAGGTCATAAACTCGGGAGGGAGATCTGATGGGCATCAACGGCAAAATACTTGTTTTTGTCGATCTTCCCGGCGGCGAACTCGATGAAGCTGGGCGGGGACTGCTCTCCTACGGGGCGCGCCTGGCCGGAATACTTGGCACCTCCTGGGGAGTTGCTGTTGCCGTTGCGCCTGCTGGCGACCAACTGGCCGTCTTCGGCGCCTACGGCACCCCGGCGATTACCTGCATGACTGCCGGTGAAACCCTGCTCGACACACCTGCGCTGCTCGGAAAAAGTCTTGCCGGGCTGGCGCGTGATGAAGCGGCGAGCGTGATCATCCTGCCCCACAATGACCTTGGTTCAACCCTGGCACCGGTCGTTGCCCATGAGCTCGACGCCGCCATCATGACGGAGCTGGTTACCGTCCGGCAGAACGCGGATGGGGTGCGGCTCTCCCGCAAGGCGCTGGGAGTCCGGATAGCTGAAACCAGGGTGTGGGACGGCATACGTCCCCTGGTCGCCACTGTTCCGCCGCGTGCGCTGAGCCAGGTGCTCATGGCCACGGTCAGGCCCAGCACTCCGGTTGTGACCGGCTGGTCTCCCGCCGCTCCCGTATCCGGCGCGGCGGCAACGATTACCGGCCGGATTCCGCCCGACCCGCAGACAGTCGATCTGACCGAGGCGGAGGTGATTTTCAGCGCCGGCAAAGGATGCGACACAACAACCTTCGAGCAGCTCAAGGAGCTGTGCACACTGCTGAACGTCTCGTTCGGCGTCACAAGGCCGGCATACGACCTGGGGTGGACCGGTTTCGAGAGGATGGTCGGCCAGACCGGCCGTACGGTGACACCCAGGTTGTATGTGGCCCTCGGGATTTCCGGTTCGATGCATCATGTGGGGGGGATTAAGGATTCCCGCCGGATCGTGGCGGTCAACAGCGACGCCAAGGCTCCCATCTTCCCCAATGCCGATGAAGGGTTCGTGGCCGACTTGAAGGAGCTGCTGCCGCGCCTCCTTTCCCGGGTCAAAGCAACAATCGGAGGAGCGCCATGAGCAAAAATTATCAGGCAATAGTTATCGGTGCCGGTCCGGCCGGCTCTTCGGCCGCCCTGACCATGGCCCGCGCCGGACTGGATGTGGCCCTGGTCGAACGCGGCACCTTTCCGGGTGAGAAAAACATGTTCGGCGGCATCCTGCACCGGATGACCTCCATCGAAGAGATCCTCCCCGACTTCTGGGAAAGGGCGCCGCTGGAACGGCATATCGCCAAGAAGGGAACCACCTTCATGACGGATCAGGCCAGTTTCCACGTCCAGCATGAAACAGTCAACTTCGACCGCGCCCCCTACAACGGCTATACCGTCTTCCGCCCCAACTTCGACCGCTGGCTGGCCGAGGAGGCCGTCAAGGCCGGCGCCACCCTGATCACCCGCTCCACGGTGGATGACCTGGTCTTGAAGGATGGCCGGATCGCCGGCGTCTCGATCCAGGGGCGCAGCGGGCAACTGAACGCTCCGGTGGTGATCGCCGCCGACGGTGTATTGTCGTTCACGGCCCAAAAGGCCGGGTTGCGCCGTCCCACGTTCAATGCCGACCAGATGGCGGTGGGAGTCAAGGCTTTGATCGACATGCCGCGCGAGATGATCGACGAGCGCTTCGGACTGGTACGGGATCAGGGTTTCGCCAACGAGTTCGTCGGCTGCACCGGCGGCGTGCGCGGCGGAGGCTTCCTCTACACCAACTACGATTCACTCTCGGTCGGCCTGGTCTTCCACCTGGCAAGCCTGCGCACCAGCGGCAAGACCCCCTACGACCTGCTCAACGACTTTCTGGAGCAGCCGCAGGTTGCCAAACTGGTGCGTGGCGGACGGCTGCTGGAATATTCGGCTCATGTCATCCCCGAAGGGGGCTATGACATGATTCCGGAACTGGTCGGCGACGGCATTCTGGTTACCGGAGACGCCGCAGCGCTCTGCAACGCCACCGGCGTCAACCTGGAGGGGATCAACCTCGCCTCGCACTCCGGCATCCTGGCGGGGAGAACCGTGGTTGAGGCGCACGAGCGCAACGACTTCACCACAAAGACACTCAAACGCTACAAGGAACGACTCGACCTTAGCTGGGTAATGCAGGATCTGAAGGGTTTCAAAAACGCTCCCAAAATGCTTCACATCAACCGGATCTATAATGAGTACCCGGACCTGGTCTGCAGCATGATGGAACATATCTACCGCATCGACGGCACCCGCAAGATGAGTATCCCGAAACTCGTCTTGCGGGAGGTGAAGAAGAAGGTCGGACTCAAGAATGCCATCTCCGACGCCTTTACCGCCTGGAGGGCATTGTGAACATAGACGAAATTTTCGACAACACGAGCTTTACCATCGACCGGGATCCGCACATCATTCTCAACACTACGGTCTGCACCGGCTGCGACAACCGCGGCTGCACCAACTCCTGCCCGGCCCGCTGCTACAGCTGGTCGGAAGAGGAGCAGAAGATGACCTTCGTGTATGACGGCTGTCTTGAGTGCGGTACCTGCTATATAGTCTGCCACAGGAACGCCTTTACCCGCTGGCGCTATCCCCGGGGAGGCTTCGGGGTGGCGTACAGGATGACTTGAAAACCTTACCACCCCTA
>DATNCC010000170.1:0-3044 GCA_035571735.1 Dongiaceae bacterium
CTATCTTGCCCATATGGCCCAGTGGGCGGCGATGTTCGGAGGGCGGGACAGCGATGATGAAGGAGGAGGCATATTCGGCGTCATCCTCATGGCGATCCTTGCACCTATCGCCGCAATGCTGATCCAGATGGCGATCTCACGCTCCAGGGAGTACGGCGCAGATACAGGCGGCGCGGAAATATCCGGCAACCCCCTGTACCTTGCCGGGGCACTGCGCAAGCTTGAGATGGCGAATCAGCAGATCCCGATGGCTGCCAACCCGGCGACGGCGCATATGTTCATCGTCAATCCGCTTTCGGGGAGCGCAATGATGGCGCTCTTTTCAACCCATCCGCCCCTGGAGGAGCGGATACGGCGGCTTGAAGCGATGGCTTACGGACCGAGATAGCTGCCGGGACACAATTTGCACTGCGGCACAGGATGATATCATTTCTGTGCCGTTTTTTATTGTATCGGAGAGGGCATGGAGGATGATGAATTCTGCATATTTTTTTATGCAGGTTGAGTATAATGAAAAGCTCATTGCTCATTATTAAAGTGATCTATGTTCAGATGTAAGCTAGTAGAGGAAATTGCATTGAAACCAATAAAATCAGCTGTTATTTCGATTGCGTTGTCACTTCTTGCCGGTTGCGGAGGCAACTTTGAGTGGTTTCCCGATGCCGGTACGTCCAGCACTTCCTCGACTTCCAGTACCACTACCGTTCCTGCAGCTGACAATACAGCTCCGGTGACCACCGCCAATCCGGCCGGTAAAACCTTTAGCAACGCTTTTACTGTGACCCTTACCGCGAACGAACCAGCGACCATCTATTACACTACCAACGGAGTTGATCCGACTACCACCAGTATTAACGGAGCGAACACTGTTCCGAATATTCCGATCTCCACCACTACCACTCTGAAATTTTTCGCAGTTGACAGTTCAGGTAATAAGGAAGCAATCAAGACCGAGACCTATACTGCCACTGGCTCTATAACTGTTACTTTTTAAAGGGGAACAATCATGAAACCTGCATATTTTCCGATATTCAGAAGTTTTTTTCTTTTCACTGCCTTGCTGGCAGTGACTGCCGGATGCGGTTCAGACGGCTCGACAGACGTGGCTACTTCTTCAGGTGTGACGAGTGCAACAAGTGAGACAAGTTCGGCAACAAATATCGACACTGGGTCAATTGCCGTAAAGCTTGTCTGGAATGCCAATAATAGTTCATCGCGGGGGAATTCGCTGGCAAAGGTGCTATATGCGTTACCTGCAGATGTTGTCAAAGTCAAAATTATTGTGTCTGGCCCCGGGATTTTGACCCCCATTGAAAGCCCCCTTTTTGACGTTGCAGCCGGGAGCGGCACACTTTCAGGTATCCCTGCCGGCATCGATCGGGTTGTTACAGCGCAAGGGTTGAATACAAATGGTATAGTTTCGTGCCAAGGTACAACATCCAATATAGCAGTCAATACTGGAACGGCTACACCGGTCTCGATTACGATGGTTGACGTCCTCCCACCGACTACCACTGTTTCGCTAAGTGGCAGAGCAGTCAATGCAGGGCAAATTGTGACCCTTACTGCCAATGAGCCGGCGACTATTTTCTATACTACCAACGGGAATGACCCTTCGACGCCCGGCAGCCCTAGCGGGCCACACACTGGAGTGGACATCACGATTTCAAGCGATGTTACACTCAAGTTTTTTGCTGTTGATACCGCTGGTAATCAGGAAACGACCAAGACAGAGAACTATACTATCAACATCGGTTCTCTTACGATCACATTTTGAACATAAGGACCCGATGACTTCATCACCACGCCAGGCCGCTTTCCATACCCTGCTCCGGATAGACAAGGAGCGTTCCTATGCCGATATCCTGATTGACCAGGAGCTGAAGGAAGGGGGACTTGCCGGACCTGACCGGGGTCTTTATACGGAGCTGGTCTATGGAACACTCCGCAAGCAGGGGACTCTCGACCATATCATCGGCCAGTTTTCCAAAACCCCGCCGCTAAAGCTGGAGAAAATTGTTCTCCTGCTTCTGAGGCTCGGGCTGTACCAGATGTTTTTCCTCGACAGGGTGCCGGTATCGGCCGCTGTTAACGAGACGGTCAATCTGACAAAACAGTATGCTCCCAGAGCGGCCGGGTTTATCAATGCCGTGCTCCGGAGTGCGGACAGGGGCCGTGCCGACATTGTCTACCCGGATCCTGACCAGGAGCCGGCAGCCTTCCTTGCTGCCAGACACTCCCATCCCTTGTGGATTGTGGAAAAGTGGCTCGGCCAGCTGGGGTATGCCGAAGCGGCTGAAGTTGCAGCTGCCATGTCTTCCCCGCCACCTTTTACCATAAGGGCAAACAGGCTGAAGATCGATCGCGACGCTCTCATAAAGCGTCTGCAGGTGGAGGGGGTAACAGCTGCGCCATGCTTGCATGCGCCGGACGGGTTGACGATCACTTCTTCGATCTCGCTCTCAAGCCTGAAATCCTTTAGCGAAGGGCTGTTTGCCGTCCAGGATGAAGCATCGCAGCTTTCGGCGTCTCTCCTCACTCCGGAGCCGGGCGATGCGATCCTCGACCTCTGCGCGGCGCCGGGAGGGAAAGCGACCTATCTGGCAGAGCTGACCGGCGACAGATGTACTCTGGTTGCCTGCGACAGAAATCCGCGCAAGCTTGCTCTGATCAGGGAGGTCATAGAGCGTCTCGGTATCCAGAGTATCACCACGACCCTTCTGGACGCGACCAGGCCGCTCGAAAAACTTCAGCCAATGCTTTTTGACCGGATACTGGTTGATGCACCATGCTCCGGGCTTGGAGTCATTCACAGAAATCCCGAGGGGAAGTGGTGGAAGGAACCGACTGATCCGGCCAGACTTGCAGCTACTCAACTGGCTATTTTAGGTAATGCCGCAAGCAGACTTAAACCAGGTGGAATCATGGTCTACTCGACCTGTTCAACTTCACTTGAAGAGAATGAGCAGGTGGTGGACAATTTCCTGTCCGGGCATCCTGAATTTGTGATAGAACCTGTAAGCAGGGCATTACCCCAGCTGGCA
>DATNCC010000171.1:0-18888 GCA_035571735.1 Dongiaceae bacterium
CCCGACCATCCGACGCCGGTAAAGCTGATGACGCATACTTCGGACCCGGTCCCGTTTGTCATCTACCGGAACGGGGCTGCGGAGGGTAATGGTGCCGCTTCCTATGACGAAGCCCAGGCCAAGGGTACCGGGCTGCTGGTAGAAGGTCATACGTTGCTTCCCATGTTGCTTTCATGACGGGGTCATAATGCAAAGAGAAGGGCATCCGTAACAGTCCGGATGCCCTTCTTGTCCAGCTTTCATCTTTATATACTTGCTTGACTCCTCTTGAAAATATTACCATAATGCAATGATGTTTCCCACGCTTCAATCCCCTAAAATCTTCTGTATGCATGCAGTTCGAGCATTCCTGCTGATAGGTCTCATCTGGTATCTCGGTTGTCTCTTTGTCCCCTCCGGTCAAGGCTCCGTACTCTGTGATATTACGTTTCCTCCCGGCAGCGGCATCCGCAAGCTGGCCAATGAACTTCATGCAGGAAGAGTCATACGCAGCCCCTGGCACTTCATTTTAATGGCGAGGCTACGGGGAGCCACTCACCGGTTGAAAGCCGGAGAATACCGTTTCAGTGATGATATGACCCCGGATATGATCTTGAATAAAATTGTTGCAGGGGAAGCGGACTACCGCAAATTTACCCTGCCTGAAGGATATTCCGTATATCAGGCGGCTGAACTGCTGGAGCAGAAGGGATATTTTAAAAAGGATACCTTTCTGAAAAAATGCCGGGACAAGACATTACTGGCACGTTTCGGTCTTAATAAGGACAGCGTCGAAGGCTACCTGTATCCTGCAACCTACAATCTCTCGCGGGGTGGAAGTGAGGAACAGCTGCTGGAGCAGATGATCGGGCAGTCAGACAAGGCCTATACAGCCATACGTGCGGGGGAAGGTCCATGTAGATTTACTCGTCACGAAATAATCACGTTGGCGTCGATAATAGAAAAAGAAGCTGTTTCAGCGGATGAAAAGCCGCTTATTTCGTCGGTTTTTCATAATCGTCTGCGGATCGGCATGCCGCTGCAGAGCGATCCGACCGCAGTCTACGGCGTTCGGGCGTTTTCGGGCAAGGTGAGCAAAGCCGACATTCAGCGCCGCTCACCCTATAATACGTACCTCAATAAAGGTCTTCCGCCAGGGCCGATCGGCAATCCGGGGAGAGATGCCGTTCAGGCGGCAATGACCCCCGCAAAAACCGGTTTCCTGTATTTTGTCGCCCGCCAGGACGGCACCCACCAGTTTTCAAAAAATCTTGATGAACATAATCGGGCAGTCAGGCGCTTTCTTAAATAGGTTACCGCCTTACAATGTCAATAATTGTTATTTCCGGAGGTGCAAGCAGCCGCATCGGTGGCCCCCATGTTCCGGTACCCCTTGAAATATAGATGTGTGAGCCTGCTTGCGTTGTGGTGATGCCGCACGGAATCGGGTATTCAAGTTTGACGAGAAGATTGAACGGGAAAATCTGCCCGCCATGAACGTGACCGGAAAGCAGCAGGTCGAAGCGGCCGTCGCTTTCCGGCGGTATCTCCGGCCGGTGCTTCAACAGCAGATGGAACGAATCGTGTGGAACAGAATTGATAAGAGCCGTCTCAGTTGCAGAGTCGGCAAGAGCTTTTGGATTAACGGCTCGGTCATCTATGCCCGATATCGTAATGCCGCTCTTGAGCGTGACTGATTGATTCCGGAGAATTGTAAAGCCGGCTGCACGGGTAAAGGCAAGCGCCTGGGGAAGGCCGGCATAAACCTCGTGATTGCCGATTATGGCATATTTGCCGGAAGGGGCCGGAACTGCGGCCAGTAACGCCGCCACCGGATTGAGTTCAGACATTCCGTCAGCGCGGTTCAGTTTTCCGTCAACCAAATCTCCGGTTGAGATGAGGAGATCGGGCCCGGCTTCCCTGATCTTATCCAGTATCCGCTGAAGCCGATGTTTTTGCAGCAGCAAGCCGATATGCACGTCTGATACCTGGACTAATCTGATCCTGGAAATGGTGGCGGGGAGTTTGGTTGAGGCGATAGTAACATGTTGGCTGCGGATCTGATCAGCTTCGAAAATGGCGTAAATGCTTGCGACAAAAGCCAGCAGAAGCGCTGACATGCAGACATGGCGGGGGGATATAAGTTCCTGAGGATGTTGCAAAACCAGGCGCGTGGTCAGGAGATACAAGTGACGAAGCGCATCGGTAAAGAGCAGAGCTGAAGTGAAGATCAGCAAGAAGCCCATCCAGAGATACCCTGGCCATGCCATTACCAGGGCCACTTTCTCCATCCTGAATTGTTCTGCCGCGCGAACCATAAGCGGAATGAAGGTCATGATAACCATCCAGAAAATCAGAAGCCATGTCTGGAATGGTCGAAGGCTGAAAGTATCCAGTAGTTTGAAAAAGGCGTAAAAATGCATGCCCCCGTAGAGCAAAAGGAATGTTATCAGGAAAACGTACATTATACATGCTCCTTGACGCCGCCAAAAGTCAGTCTATGTATGGGGGAGGGGCCGAGCATCCTGATTGCATCAAGATGAGCGGAGCTTCCATACCCCTTGTGTCCGGCGAATCCATACCCCGGATACTTTGAGTCCATTCCGATCATTAGCCGGTCACGGGTTACCTTGGCGACAATTGAGGCGGCCGCTATGGAAAGGCTTAACGAATCCCCCTTTTTTATGGTTTTTTGGGAAACTGCGCTGTCAATGGTACTGATTCCATCTATTAACAGGTAGTCAGGCTGGAGGGAAAGCTGCTGAACCGCAGCCAGCATGGCACGGCGGGTGGCCTGCAGAATGTTGATGCGGTCAATTTCGGCCGGGCTCATGGTGCCGACTCCAACAGCCAGCGCCTGAGCCATGATGACCTCAAAGAGTCTCTCCCGCTTGTCCGGGTTAAGTTTCTTGGAATCGTCAACACCGTCGATCAAGAGTTCGGCGGGCAGAATCACAGCTGCGGCGATTACCGGACCGGCAAGCGGTCCACGTCCCGCTTCGTCGATTCCGGCCACATATGTAAAACCGTTGCTGTACGCCGCCTTTTCGAACTTCAGTGTGTCGAGAGGTGCTGCAGAAAACAGCTCGCCTTGTTGAGTCATAATCAGTCCCGGCCCTGAAAATAAGGATAAGTACGTTATAACAAAAAAGCCCCGCAGGGGCGGGGCTTTTTTGTAAACTATTTGGCAACCGGTACGTATTTTTTCTCGCGAATCCTGGCCGCTTTACCGCGCAATTTACGCAGGTAGTAAAGTTTGGCGCGGCGGACATGGCCGCGAACCATGACTTCGATGTTTTCAATGCTTGGCGAGTGGAGCGGGAATGTCCTTTCAACGCCGATGCTGTTGGAAATCTTGCGAACAGTAAAGGTCTCGCGCAGGCCACCGTTCTGACGGGCAATGCAAACGCCCTGATAAGCCTGAATACGCTGCTTGTCACCCTCGACAATTTTTACATGTACTTTCAGGGTGTCCCCGACCTTGAATGGGACGATATTCTTCTTCATTTGTTCAAATTCCAGAAAATCGATAGTATTCATTTTTTACCTTCCTCCTGTATGATGCTCTGTGTGTGAGTTTATGTATCTTAGCGTTCAATTCCCTTAAGTCGATCAAGCATGATTGCAGCTGCAGAACGAACCGAGAGATGGTTGTATGGTCCGTTTCCCGCTATTGGTTCAAGTACAAGATCTGCGGTTGCAAAACATTCTTCCGTCAATCCCCATCCGGTGCCTAACAAAAGCAGATACGGCTGGTCGGTTTCCAGAAGGAGCTTCCTGAACGTAACCAGTGCCGTTGAACCGGGGCGCCGTGCGGCGCCGGTAACCGCAATTTTGACCGTATTGCTGAACTCGACTTGAAAGTCTGCTATCGCTGTTTCAATAGTCGGAGTTACCCTGACAATGTCGAGTGCCTGTCTGCGATCAGGGTTATAGCCGGCTCCCCACCCCTGTTGCCAGTGTCCACTTATTCGTTCAGCCAGCTTTTGTTGCTCTTCGGAAGGGGTCACAATATAAAAGCGGTCCAGTCCGAAAGTTTTTGCCGAGCGGGCGATGTCATGCTGGTCAAGATTCGTCAGCGCAGAGGTAACAACCTCGTGGTGCTTGTTGTAAACCGGATAATGAACAAGTGCAATGGCCAGGTTGCTACATGCCACGAGCTTCCTCCTGCTCAATCTCCGCCAGCAACTTCCGGTCTTCCCGTGTCAGCTTGGCATTTGAGAGCAAATCGGGTCGCAGTGACCTTGTCTTGCGCAGGGATTCCTTACGGCGCCATTTTCTGATCTGCTCATGATGTCCCGAAAGAAGCGGCTCAGGGACCGTCAGACCTTTAAATTCCGGCGGACGGGTGTAGTGAGGATATTCCAGAAGGCCGTCGCCAAAAGAATCCAGTTCAGCCGATTCACTACTGCCAAGAGCTCCGGGAATCAATCTCGTTACAGAGTCGACAATCGCCATTGCGGCAATTTCACCACCCGAAAGAACAAAATCTCCAAGCGAAATGTCGTCTTCAGCGTAGATGGATCGGATTCTCTCGTCGATCCCCTCGTAACGGCCGCAAACAATGATCAACCCGGGCCTTTCCGCAAGCTCACGGGCAATGTTATGGGTGAGAAGTCGTCCGTGGGGCGATGTCAGCACAACCGTTGATGCGGGGTGCAAAGCTTTTACAGACTCGATGCACGCCGCAAGAGGCTCGGCCTTCATAACCATTCCAACGCCGCCGCCATACGGAGAGTCATCTGCAGTCTGATGGCGATCTGTTGCCCAGTCCCGAATGTTGTGAAGCGAAATGTCAATGAGCTGTTTATCTTTGGCTCGTTTGATAATACTTTCATCAAAAGGGCCGGAAAACATCCCCGGAAACAGGGTCAGAATGTCAAACTTCATAGATCCAGCAAGCCGTCAAGCGGGGTGATTATCATTCTTTTCCCCGGAATATCTATATGAGCGATTACATCGGCAATAGCCGGGATCAAATACTCTTTGGAAGTGCCGCGTACCACGTAGATATCGCTGCTGCCTGTTTCAAAAATATCAACCAGTGTGCCCAGTTCGATTCCTTGATCGGTATGAACGGAAAGGCCGATCAGGTCGCGCCAGTAATATTCATCTTCTTCAGGAACCGGCAGCTGGCTCCATTTAAGACAAATCTCGGATCCCGTCATGGAAAGAACCTGATTTATGTCGGAAAAACCGTCAAAGCCTAATATGAAGCCGCCGGCATGAGCAGAAACACTCTTCACGGTGTATTCACTGAAGGTCCCGTCCTTCCCTTTCAGGAAAGCGGTTTTAACTGATTGCAAACTATGTATATTGCCGGAATAGGAGTAAACCTTCAAAAGCCCCTTGATTCCATGAGTACCGATGATCTTGCCCACCGGAACCAATTCATTCTGATCTGTCATTTATTCAACAATCTTGAGGATCGCCTTCTTGTTATCTTTAGTAGAAACAGCATTAAGAATAGTACGAATCGCTTTTGCGGTCCGTCCTTCCTTGCCTATAATCCGTCCCATGTCATCCTTGGCTACGGTCAAACTGATAACCAGAGTACCTTCTTCCGTCTCCTCGGTTGCATTTACTTGAGTCGGGTCATCAACCAGTGCTTTTGCAATGCTTTCAACAAGAGTCTTCATGGCGGTATCCTCTGCTGCTCATAGAGTGACCGGCGGACCGGAAGGACTGGATACGTTATGCGGCCGCTGCGGGTACCTTGTCAAGAAGGCCGGCATTCTTCAAAAGCTGACGAACCGTATCGGTCGGCTGTGCGCCCTTGTCAAGCCAGTCGGCCGCTCTCTCGGTTTTCAGTTTAACCACAGCCGGGTTCTTGGTCGGGTCGTATGTACCAACATTTTCAATGAAACTGCCATCTCTGCGACTGCGCTCGTCGGCAACAACTATCTGATAGAAAGGTCTTTTTTTAGCGCCTGCACGTGCGAGTCTGATTTTTGTAGCCATTGGTGTTTCCTCCTGATTTTGTACTTCCTGGATAGTATTTTGATATCGGTTTATTGAATTGGGTCAGCGGAACGGCATCATTCCTTTTCCAAGACCACCAAGTCCTCCCATTCCTTTGAGGAGTCCCTTCGGCCCAAGCTTCTGCATCATCTTCATCATTTTTTGTGCTTCAGTAAAGCGTTTGAGCAGCAGATTGACTTCCTGAACCGTCGTGCCGCTCCCTTTGGATATACGCAGACGGCGACTGCCGTTTATTATGCCATGGTTAGCCCGCTCACCCGGAGTCATCGAGCGGATTATTGCTTCAATACGCTTGATTTCGTTTTCACTCGGCTGGGCACCCTTCATCTGCTTCATCATTTTGCCCATACCCGGGATCATGCCCATGATCGATTCGACTGAGCCCAGTTTTTTCAGCTGCTGCATCTGCGCGAGAAAATCTTCCAGGTCAAACTGGCTCTTCTTCAGCTTTTGCTGCAGAAGGATGGATTCTTTGTCATCAAAAAGAGTCTGTGCCTTTTCAACGAGGGTTAGAACATCACCCATGCCGAGAATACGCGAGACGAGCCGGTCTGCATGGAAAACCTCCAAAGCATCCAGCTTTTCACCAAGACCGACAAATTTTATCGGTTTGCCGATAACCGCTTTGATGGACAGGGCAGCTCCACCTTTTGCATCGCCGTCCAGCTTGGACAGGACAACACCGCTGATCTCCAGGCGATCATTAAAACCGCTGGCGATGGTAACAGCTTCCTGGCCGGTCATGGCATCGGCCACAAACAGGATTTCGCGCGGCTGAACAGCCTCATTAATCTCGCTCAGCTCGTTCATCAGAAAATCATCGATCTGGTGACGACCTGCAGTATCGAGAATAACCGTGTCATAGCCATTCAATTCTGCAAATTTCATGGCGCTGACACAGATGTCAAGCGGTTTCTGATCTGACGACGAGGCAAAAACTTCAAGACCGAGCTGGCGGCCTACAGTTTTCAGCTGTTCAATGGCAGCAGGGCGATACACGTCAGCCGGTACCAGCAATGGCCGCCGTTTCTGCTTCTTGAGCAGATTGCCCAGTTTTCCGCACGTCGTTGTCTTGCCGGCCCCCTGCAGACCGACCATCATAATAGCTACAGGTGGTTTTGCAGCGAGGTCGAGGGAGTTGTCCTCGCCCCCCCCCATGATGGAGATCAGTTCGTCATGGACGATCCTGATAACCTGCTGGCCGGGTGACAGGCTGGTCAGAACTTCGGTGCCGACCGCCTTGCTCCTGACATTTTCTACAAAATCCTTGACAACTTTGAAGTTGACATCGGCCTCAAGGAGAGCGAGACGTACCTCGCGTAGAGCATCCTTGATGTTATCCTCAGACATCACTCCCTGGCCGCGAAGCTTTTTGAAGACTGATTCCAGTTTGTCGGATAGGCTGTCGAACATCTTAGGTTATTTCTGTCCCAGGCACTGAATTATTCCAAAAGGGGATCACTATAAAGGGGGACCACCGCAGCTGTCAAGAACTATTTGTTTTTAAAGCCGTATTAGACGTGGAGCCGGTACTCGGCGTGCCGTATAATTATGCATGCCTGTCAGGCACAAAATATCATTTAATTGACTGAATCCCCGGTTGTTTCATTGCGCCAGACGGGTTCATAAAGCGAGTCGCTGTCTTTTCGATAGATAACGTCCGGCAATAGATTTTCGGAGCTGAGCGCCTGCAGTACGCTGTCATTAAGATCGCTGTTATAGCGAATCGCCAGTCCACAGTCTGTAGAAAGCGCCCTGGGGGCGGGAATGAGCAGAATTTCCAGTCCACACCCTTTGAGAATGGCTTCGGCCTTCATGACCCGATGTGCTGAGTTGAATACCGCAAGAAACTGGCTGTTTTGGGTCAAGGTACGAATCTCCCTGTATTTAAGACCTCTCTGCGGATCTTGGTGTAATGCTAATTGACAAAAACCGTGTGAGTTTCTACTATGCCGAAAAGGAAAAATATATGCAGAGTATAATCTCCATTGTCGGTTTGGTTGTCTTGGCTTTTATAATCAGTGTTCCATGTGGATATGCTCGTCAAAATTATTCCAAATATTCCCTCATGTGGTGGGTTTTGATACATCTTCCGATCCCTGTTATTGTGCTGTTACGCATCAAGGCGGGGCTCAACTGGCATTTCATTCCCCTGACGCTGGGCAGTTCGGTCGCCGGGCAGATAATAGGCGGTGCCGTATACAGGCGGAGAAAGCAGAATGTCAAAACGCCCTAGGATGCCTTTTCCTCGTCCGTTGTCAGGATTGGTCCGGGAGAATCTGGTTGGTACCGGGTTGGCCGAACGACTGCGTGAAGCGGAGATCTGGCGTATATGGCCGGATGTTGTAGGAGCGACACTGGCCTCTCGGGCGTACCCGGTGCGGATCATCAACGGCACGTTGACCGTGGCGGTTTCCAGCGCGCCATGGATGCAGGAACTCCGCTTCATGACAGAAGTGATGAAAGAAAAACTCAACAGTTCCCTTGGTTCCGAGGTTGTCCGTGATATCGTGCTTAAGGCGGGCAGAGTTGAAAATCCGCCCGCCGAAGTTCCGGATGAAGTCACTAAAACCCGCACTCTCACACCTCAACAGCTGGCCCTGATCGAAGCTCAATCAGCCTCCATTTCAGACCCGGAAACCCGGCAGGCCTTTATCGAACTGATGAAGACCAGCATGGAGCACGCACGCTGATTCAGTGTCAGGGCTAGGCTCGCGTCAACTGCCGGTATTTGATGCGATGCGGGATATCAGCAGCAGCTCCCAATCGTTTTTTGCGATCCTCTTCATACTCCGAATAATTTCCTTCAAACCAGACTGCTTTTGAATCACCCTCAAACGCCAGGATGTGCGTGGCGATCCGATCCAAAAACCAGCGGTCATGGCTGATAACCACCGCGCAGCCGGCAAAATTTTCAAGAGCTTCTTCCAAAGCCCGCATGGTGTTGACATCCAGGTCATTGGTCGGTTCATCCAGAAGAATCACATTTGCGCCGCTTTTGAGCATTCGGGCAAGATGTACCCGGTTGCGCTCGCCGCCCGAAAGGGTCCCGACCTTTTTCTGTTGATCGCTGCCGGAGAAGTTGAATCGCGAGACATAGGCTCGCGAATTGACCAAAATCTTGCCGAGCTGGATCGCTTCCTGTCCTTCAGTAATCTCTTCCCATATGGTCTTGTCAGGATTAAGAACATCACGGCTTTGGTCTACATACGCCAGTTGTACGGTATCTCCGATACGGAAAGAGCCGGAGTCGGCTCGTTCCTGCCCGGTGATCATGCGGAAGAGGGTTGTCTTGCCGGCGCCGTTCGGGCCGATTATACCGACGATCCCGCCGCGCGGCAGGCGGAAGGTCATCCCTTCGACCAGGAGTCTGTCGCCGTAGGCTTTTGCAACATTGTCGGCTTCGATTACGATATCTCCCAAACGGGGACCAGGGGGGAGATAAATTTCCAGATCTTTGGCATGCTTCTCACTTTCCTGCGCAACCATATCCTCGTAGGCGCTGATGCGTGCCTGCGACTTGGCATGCCGGCCTTTGGGCGACATCCTGATCCATTCAAGCTCGCGCTTCAGTGTTTTTTGACGGTCGGTCTCCTGTTTTTCTTCATTTGCCAGACGGTTTTGTTTCTGCTCCAGCCAGGAGGAATAGTTGCCTTTCCAGGGGATGCCTTCGCCGCGGTCCAGTTCCAATATCCAGCCGGCGACATTGTCCAGAAAATAGCGGTCGTGAGTAACCGCGATAACCGTACCGGGGTAGCTATGCAGGTGGTGCTCCAGCCAGGCAACGGTTTCGGCGTCCAGGTGGTTTGTCGGCTCGTCTAAAAGAAGAATATCGGGTTTTTTCAACAACAACCGGCATAGTGCAACCCGGCGTTTTTCTCCACCGGACAGAACTTTAATTGAAGCATCACCGTCAGGGCAGCGCAGGGCGTCCATAGCCATTTCCAGGCGCGAGTCGAGATCCCAGGCATCCAGATGATCCAGTTTTTCCTGAAGAACCGCCTGGCGATCGCACAATTTTTCAAAGTCGGCATCAGGTTCGGAAAATTTGTCGGTAATGGCGTTGAATTCGGCCAACAGGTCAACGGTTTCCTGAACCCCTTCTTCGACGATCTGACGAACCGTCCTGGATTCGTCAAGCCGCGGCTCCTGTTCCAGATAACCGACAGTATATCCCTGGGACAGAACCGCCTGACCATTAAACTCCCTGTCAACCCCGGCCATAATCCGCAGCAGGGAGGACTTTCCGGAACCATTCAAGCCAAGCACCCCGATCTTGGCACCGTAAAAATAAGACAGGGATATGTCCTTGATGACCGGTTTTTTGTCATAGAACTTACTGACCCGCATCATCGAATAAATGATTTTGTTTGGTTCTATCGCCATAATTCAGCCTCCAGGAGTCAGTAAAATTGAATTTGACATTATTACACATTCCTTCGTTTGTCTGTCAATCGTTTGAGGGGTATGTCACGACAAGCCGCAACGACTTTTCCATGGGGCATGGCGCCACCTGGATCAGTCCCGGTATTTCGAGTGTCATATCCGGAATTACAGTTTAAGGTATGATATTGTGTTTGAATATTAGTACGTTTAGTATATTTTACAGCTTCATAGGGCAGGAAAAGTCGTTCTGAAGTTTTACGGGAGAATACTCGAATGAAAAAGCTGAAGACCGGGACTAACCTTATCAGGATATTTCTCAATTCGGGGATTATTCTTTCCCTGGCCGGCATCGTTTATTCTCTTGCGTCCACGGAATCCAGCAAGTTGTTGCCGGCCTCACTGTTTTTGATAAATGTAATTGTCATGACAGCGGTTATCCGGATACTGACCGCCAGAAAATTGCCGGTCCGTATCAGGCAGATCGCCATGGCGATGAACAATGCCGCTGAAGGGAAATTAACGGAACGGGTCACTTTTGAGGGGGAAACAGAGATTTCCCTGCTGGCAGAAAATTTCAACTCCATGATGGAAAAACTTTCCGGGGCAATTACCAAGATTCACTTTTTATTGCAGGAACTCAAGGGTATCTCCTCGACCATCGGGCAACTCTCTCAAGAAGGGGTTTCTTCTGCCGTTGCTCAAACTGAATGTCTGAAACGCGCATCCTCTGCCATCCGGGAAATAAACAGTTCCATCACAAATATTTCAACACCCATTGTCACCCTGTCCAGCCTTTCGTCCGACAACACCAATGCCATGACAGAGCTGTCACAGAGCCTTAATGCAACAACACACTGTATAGAATCTCTTGTTGTCTCCGTGGAGGAGGTCAGTTCCTCGATAACCGAAACGACATCGGCAGTGCGTCAGATCAAGGAAAATTCAACTATCCTCGCTGCTGAAACAACCAGAACCGCAACACTTGTCGGCGAAATGGACAACGCCATCAAGCAGATTTTGGCCCAGGCAGATGATACCTCACGCATAGCCGAAACGGTGCGAAAAGATGCCGAGTATGGTTGGAAAGCCGTAGATGCCACGATATCCGGAATCGATGAGATAAAATTGTCTTCAACCATCACATTCAACGCCATTGAGAACCTGTCCAAGAGGGTGGCAAATATCGACAAAATTCTCTCCGTGATTGACGAAGTTGCTGAACAGACCAATCTTCTGGCCCTTAATGCATCAATTATTGCAGCACAGGCTGGCGATCGCGGCAAAAGCTTTTCGGTAGTTGCCGTTGAAATCAAGAATCTGGCAAAACGGACAGGAAGCCATACAAGAGAAATCTCCGAGATAATACTTGGGGTCAGGGAAGAAATGGAACGGGCGGTTAAGGCCATCACGCATTCGGAAAAGAGAATCGTGGAGGGGAGCGAACTGTCACAAATTTCCGGCAGCGCCCTGCGGAAAATAGTCGACGGCATTCAGGTTGCGAGCAACCATATGACAGAGATCAACAAGACGGCACACAGTCAGGCGCAGGCGGGTATAGGCATGCAGCAGGCCATGGATCGTGTTGCCGAAATGGTTGGACAGATTTCCCATGCAACCAGGGAGCAGAGCCATGGCAGCGAGCTGATAACTTTGGCGGTGGAACGCATGAGAAACCTCACCCGCGAGGTTATCAATTCCATCAATATCCACCAGAATACTGCCATGCAGGTTGTTGACTCCAGTGAAGAAATTAATAACATGGTTGCAGAGATTTGCGAGGCTTCCATACTGCAATCGGGGAGCTCCTTACAAATCAGCAGGTCTCTTGATGACTTCGAAGTGTCAACCAATGCACAAGTCTCTTCAACCCATGTCATGGATGAAATTCTGTTGAAACTTTTGCGGCAGATTGATGTTCTTCAAAAGGAAATGGAACAGTTCAAAGTGCAGGAATTACCGAATGCGGCTGACTTTCCGCCTGGTCTGGATAGCACCGGGACGCCGGCAGCTGAGGAAATACCTTCCCAAACAGATGCCGGAGCAGTTAATCACAACAAGACGGGTGATGAACTTGTCCCCATCCTGACAAGATTACCCGCCGGCTGTGATTATTGACAAGCGGGAATGGTGTGATATCGTCTCAACATACACTTTAATAAGGGGGCATATCATGAGTATAAATGTTCAGGATGCAATCAAACGTTCCATTCAGACCGAAAAAAACGCGATGAACTTTTACCAGATCGGTGCACGGAAAATGAACGATCCGGACGCGCGTCGCACCTTTGAGCTGCTTGCACGAGAAGAACGGGAGCATGCCTCACACTTTTACAAGATTTACCAGGGGTCCGAGATTCCTTCTCTCGACGCGTTCCTTGATTCTCCTCCGGACAACGAATCCAGTTGGATAACTACTATTACGCGCCTGATTTCGGACGACTTCAATGAGCAGAAGGCTCTTGAACTGGCGATGGAACGGGAGAAAAATCTTGAGGAAGCATTATTGGAGACAGCGTCAAAGATCGATTCTCCGGAGATCAAGGCGGTATATGAATTAAATGCCAGGGAAACCCGGCATCATTTTGAGCTTATCGAATCGGAGTACGCCCGCCTGATGGGTATGGTTCATGAAACCGATATTGATACATTTGTCCGGGAATAGCCGGTTAATCAAGCAAACAGCCATCAGGGGTCTAGTTTGCCCCTGATGGCTGAAATGGACTGTTATCATAAACCTATAATTGACTAAGCCAATTTTTTTTTCATCTCCAGAACATTACCTTCGTCAGACCTCGTGTATTTTACCGTATCCATCAGTGATTTAAGGATGAAAATTCCGCGTCCTTTATCTTCCATCCCGTAGGCAGTAAAGCAGGGGGACGGAACTGCATCCAGATCAAAGCCAACGCCGTTGTCATAGATACGAACCACCAGATTTTTGTTGGAGATGTTGATGCGAACATGAACCTCCTTGTTCGGATCGGCACTGTTTGCGTGTTTAATGGCGTTGACCAGGCCTTCAGTCAGCACGATGGTAAGCTGGTTGGACAATGTTTCACGAGCCCCCTCAGTGCAGTCAACCTCCTCTGCCACTTTTTCACCAATTCTGCCAATCATGCGCAAATAGCGGGTATGACACGGTATGGTGATATCAATATCGATGTCGTTTTTCATACGCTTCCCGTTACGGCTTGTGGATTTTAATTTAAGCCCTTATAAATGGGATAAGTGCGTTAACGAAGTTGTTTTCTGCCAGCCCCTATAAAAAACCACAGAAACATTTCTAAAGTACTAAAAGCGCAGAAAATGACTTCTAACTTACTAATCCGGGAATTACCGGTAACTCTTCAGCGCATCATCAACAATCGTGTAAATATCAAAAACCCTGTGAAGTCGAGTCAGTTCGAACATTGACCTCACCTGTGACTGCAAATTTGACAACTTGAGGCTCCCGTGCAGGATGGAAGCATTTTTATACCCTGAAACCAGTACCCCCAATCCTGAACTGTCGATAAAAAGCACCTCCTTGAGATCGATGACCACATCTTTTGTACCGCTCTCAAAAAGCCTGCGCAATTCTACTTTAAGCTCTTCGGAATTATTGGCATCAAGCCGGTCCTCCCTGACAAACAGCACCGTAATTCCTTCCGTCATTTCCGTTTTAATATCCATACTTTTTCTCCATTTACTCAAGTATTTTTACTACAACAAGCGATATATCATCCTGTAAATATTGAGAACCGGTAAATTCATGAATCCTTGCATAAAATGAATCAAGAATTTCATTTGCAGAAAGATGCAGACATGTACCGAGATGTTTGTACACTCCGGACGTGCCAAACATTTCACCGTTGCTGTCACATGCCTCTGTCAAGCCGTCTGTGTAGAACAGAAGCACATCGCCCCTCATAAGTGTAACATTGCGCTCTTCAAAAAGGACATCTTTTTTTACCCCCAGTATCAATCCTTCCGTATCCAGCTCCCTGGTAAGAGACTTATCCGTGTGCTGAATTACCGGGTGGTTGTGACCGGCGTTGGAGTAGCTGAGTTCGCCGGTTTCAGCATCATATTTCGCATAAAACATGGTGATAAAGAGTTCGGACCTTGTTAAATCGTCATACAGTTGAACGTTAAGGGTCTCAAGGATGGCACACGGGCTGCGAACTGAATTGGCCTCCGACTTAAGCAGCGTGCGAACTTCCGACATGATCAGTGCTGCGCCGACACTATGACCTGAAACATCGGCAATAACAATGTCGACTACCTGATCGCTTCGGAGAAAAAAGTCGTAATAGTCCCCTCCGACATGGGCGGCTGAAATACAGCGACCGGCAATATCAATTCCCGCAATTACCGGTGCAAAACCGGGCAGGAAAGACTTCTGGATCTGCTGGGCAATTTCCATGTCACGCGTAATTCTGGCCGTCTGTAGCAGAGCCGCTTCTTTCTGGCTTCGTTCGAGCTGTTTGGCTTCTATCTCCTGGGCAATTGTGAGTGCCTGAGCAAGTTGACCGGCAAGACTTGAGAGCAACTCGATGAATTCCTGGGTAAAGAGACCGGCAATAGTTTTCGAAAACAGGGAAAGTACGGCTATGACAGGTTCACCTTCACGAAAGACCGGGATATGAACACAGGAAATGAAACCCTCGGCCACCGTGAGATCCAGTGCCGGAGCTGCACGCTCAAGACGCAGATCATTTATGAAATGTGGTTTTTGGTTCCGATAAACCAGATCCAGAAATGGTACATTTTCCAGATACCATTGAGGAGGATTGGTGTCCGGAAGATCTTCCCCGTTAATACTGACGACTGAAATAATGCCCCTGTCATTTCTTGTGAGGATCATTGCAACATCAAGCTTGAACTCCTTCACCAGCAGCCTGAGCAGGTCATCCATGATTACATGCAGGTCCAGGGTACGATTGATAATCTCGGAAGCCTTCAGGCGGACAAAGAGGGATTCGCGGTTCTGATCAAGATTTGTGCGGATGCTGCTGAAAATATCATAGACCGGCTCCATGCTCGAACCGATGTCGGACAGGAAGTTGTTTACTATAGCCCGGGCTGCGGCACCACCTACAGACCCGGCAAGAGTTTTTTCCGTAAAGCGTTTCAGGTCCGGGAGCTCAAATTCGGAAATTGCACCATCTCCGGTGATGTTCTTCTCGCTTGAATAGAGGTTAAGAGCCTGACGAGCCTCATCTTCACCAATGAACTTGCTCATGAGTGTGACAAACTGTTCGGTTGTAACCGGTTTCGAAAGGCGTGTGCGCTCGGTATGGCGATGTGCCTCCTCCTCCCGGGTAAAAATTCCTATGAATTTATGTACCTGATCGCGTTCCTGGTCATTTTGCTCAATGAGAATCGAACAAATGATATAAGAACTGATATTAAAAAGCATACTCCAGAACAGGGAGTGGCTCCAGAGATCCAGACCGGCCAGCCCGAACAGTTCGGTCGGTTTTAATAGAGCAATGCCAAAAGGGCCGTCTGTAAGGAGAGTTTCCCGAATCCAGCCCGATTTGCTGAAAGAAGGAAGCAGCAGGGTATAAAACCAGATCAGAAAGCCGAAGAGGATGCCGCTGATCGCTCCAGCCTTGTTGCCTCTTTTCCAGTAAAGCCCCCCCAGCATGGCCGGCATGAATTGCGAGGCTGCCGAAAAGGAAATAAGGCCCATGTTCACGAGTGTGTACGAGTCGCCTACTATCCGGTGATAGGAATACCCCAGCAATACGACCAGAACTATTCCGCACCGCTTGAGGTTAATCAGTAAAATCGGAAACCAGGTACGGGGGGTAAACCGGATAATGATCGGCATGAAGATATGGTTAAGCAGCATGGTCGATATGGCGATTGATTCAACCATGACCATTCCGGCTGCCGCTGATAAACCGCCCAGGAATGCGAGCAGGGCTATGCCGCGATGCCCGGCGAGTTGGGGCAGGGAAAGAACAAAGAAGTCGGCACCTCTGCTGCTGCCGGAGGTGAGTATGCCTCCGATGGCGATAGGAATGACGAAAAGATTGATCAGGAAAAGATAGGCGGGCAAGAGCCACATTGCGGTAGCTATGTGGCGTTCATCGGAGTTTTCGATCACCATGACGTGAAACTGCCTGGGCAGGAGCATGATCGCTCCCATTGATAAAAACAGGAGCGTAAAAGAGGATAAGTAATTGCGGTCATTGAAGGTAAACAACTGTGTGAATCGTTCGGGGTATAGGGTTTTGAAACGTCCAAAGATATCGGTGAAACCATCAAAAAGGCCATAGGTGACAAACAATCCGACTATCAGCAGGGCGACCAGCTTAACCACCGATTCAAATGCTACTGCCGCTATCAGACCCTCATGCCGCTCTGAAGATACCAGTCTCCGGGCTCCGAAAATAATACTGAATAGCGCCAGGATCAAGGCCAGAAGCAGTGCGATCGGAATGGTGGTGCCGGATCCGAGTTTGGTAAAGGCGATATAGTCCGAGTGAGAGCCGCTGAGCAGAAAAAAACTGGTGGATACCGCTTTCAGCTGCAGCGCGATATAGGGCATGATACCCAGGAAGGCGATCATCGTGACGAGAGCGCCGAGCCAGGGAGACTTTCCGTAGCGTTGGCTGAGGAAATCGGCGATCGATGTGATGTTATGCTCTTTGCTGATCCTGACGATACGCCGCAGTAGAAATAACCATGAAAAAGCCGTTAACGAGGGGCCGAGGTAAATAAGCAGGAAATCAATTCCGGTCGTAGCCGCCTTTCCGACGCTGCCGAAAAAGGTCCATGATGTGCAGTATACCCCCAGCGAAAGGGAATAGATAACCGGATTGCTGATAATGCTGCGCCCGGCATCTTTGCGATGGTGGGCGTACCAGGCGATAAGAAATATCAGCGAAGTGTAGATAATCGATATGGCAGCCACTGAGGCGACATCGCTGTTCATTGTTCTGCCTTTTCGTCAGTCGGCTTGTCTTCATGGCGATTGGCAATCATGAAAAGGTAAATTACGACAATCGAAATCAGCCAGCCGACAGTCAAATAGAGAAACAGCAATGGGAAACCGAATAACAGGATCGGCCTGTTGAAAATATGTAAAAACGGAAAGGTCAGCATGATAAGGCCGAGTATGAAGAAAATCAGCCATGATTCGCGCAGCTGCAGGCGGTGCGCTATTTGTGAAAACAGTCGTTTCATGGCCGGAGCAGCCTTTCGTAAACAGCGTTCAGAGTATGCTCCGGCGCCCCGCTTGTTGAGCATGGAATGACAGTGCCTTCCGAACCATCCGGCGGCTCGAAAATGCTGGTTTGTTGATCCAACAGTTCAATTCTTCCATCGGAAACCGAGTCGCCGCGGGCAGAACGCTCGATCAATCTTCGTCGCTGCTCGCCCGGGTCACACCTTACGAAGAGAATGACAAAATCCGAATGATGAGACGCCGCCAGCCGGGCAAATTCGGCCCGCCCGGCGGCGGTTCCGAATCCCGCATCAATCACCACCGAACGTCCCGAGGAAAGTTCATTGTCGGCCAGTTGCTCCAGTTGGCGGTAGGTACGCCGGCTCATTTCCTCCGAATGCAGTCCCTCTCCAAATGAAACCTGTGCCGCTGTTTCCGGCGACACCTTCGCCAGCTGCTTTCGTACCGTATCCGAGTTGAAGATGGCAAGGCCGAGTTCGAAGGCAAGCTGACCAGCCAGGGTACTCTTTCCGCATCCCATGGTCCCGCAGGTTATGAACAGGGTAGGGGGGAGGAGGCTTCTCACGCAGTAACCCTGCGCCAGGCGGAAATAGCGGATGGCGTGTTTTTCAGCGATGGCGTGCGCTTCCTGAGCAATTCCGGTGTCCAGAAGTTGCAGGCTTTCAACTTTACCCCGAATGAAGGCGCGGTATGCCTTGTAAAAAGTTATCAGTTTCACAAGGCCTGTGTCGCCAGATGCGGTGATATAGGCAGACAATGCCGCATTGGCCAGATCAGGGCGGTGATGAAAATCGAGGTCCATGAGCAGAAACGCAATATCGGCAGCCGTATCGGAATAACGAAAACGTTCGTTAAATTCGATGCAGTCGAAGATACATGCCTTTTTATTCAGCAGGCAGATATTGCCGAGATGGATATCGCCGTCGCATTCGCGGATAAAGCCGTTCTCGATCCGGTCGGCGAAAAGTGAGCGATGCGAGTCGGTGAACGTCTCGACATAAGAGCGGATGGTTTCAAAGGTTGCCTGAGGGAGAGTCGAGGTTCGAAATTGATCGGTCTGTTCAAAATTTTCCCGCCAGTTGCTCCGGATCTGTTCCAGGGAACCGAATTCCGAGATGCGCGGCGAAGTGGCGGCATTGGAGTGGAACCGGCATATTTCAAGCGAGACGGCCTGTATCTCTTCCACCGAAATCCTGCCGCTGTCGACGAGCACATCAAGCATCCTGTCGCCAGGGAGCCGCTTCATCATGACGGCGTATTCTATCACCTCTCCATTTCCGGCAAAAGAGGCGCCGGCACCGGTTTCACGAAGTTCGATAACCCTTTCATAGATGTCCGGACAGAGCCGCCGGTTAAGCCGA
>DATNCC010000172.1:0-16499 GCA_035571735.1 Dongiaceae bacterium
CGTGTGCATGATCATCCGGGTGAATGTATTTCTGAAGCCAATTGCGGTTTGGCTCCTCCGTGTCGGCGAGAAAATTTTTGCCACGCAGCTGGCGCATCTCGCTCCAATCAGGACTCATACGATATATGACATTCGAACTGGCTGTCATCAGGGCGCGGTAGCGCATCTCGCTCTCCCGCAGCGCCTCCTCGACCAGCTTGCGATCGGTGATGTCCTGCACAGAAGTCTGGCCCTTGGATGTATGACTCATATTGAAAATCTCCTCGTCGATTATCTGTCGGCCTTTATTGTCAAGCGCCCAGGGAAACCACTTTCCCCATAAAGAGTGTCAAACCGGTCTGGCGGTCGCGGATCAGGAAGATAAAGGGATGATCGATCCTCAGGGAAAACCTGTGGGGTCAGGCTTCCAAGTTGATGAGATTTTGAGACAAGTTGTCATCTTGGAAGCCTGACCCCAGAGCCTTCACTGTATTTTCCCAGCTACCGAAAATATGAGAAGAAAAATAAGTATCAAAAATATGAAATTTGATTTCATCCTAACCCTTTTCTTATTCCGTAAACTATACAGCCAGGCCAATAACAGTGAGAGCACAGCGGGATCAGCGCTGCTGCGCCAGGTTGCCGCATGAATTATGACTTTACACCCTGACTAAACCTTTTCCCGCTAATAATCAATCGCAAACACAGCAAGTTACCAAGATTAAAAGTGTAAAGTTTCTTTACACATGTTAAAAACATCAACAATAACAGAATATTAGCGAGGTTAAAAAACGCCAAAACTACGCCAAATGGCGGAGTTGGGCGAAAAAAACTTTTCCGAACACAAAAAAACGGGCGGGAAAATCTCCCGCCCGTCCGTTTTCGAGTCCTCTTTCATGATCGCCAGACCATGGTCCTATTTATATATTGCTACCCAAGATATCAGTTACTTCCTGGGCAACGTGCCTCAGTTCACCGCAGCTATTATGAAGGGATGCTTCATTTAACACACCCTTAATATTTGCTGGTATATCATCCGCATTCAAAAATACATTTACTTCGTCACCTTTCGTTATTCGGAGTGGTCCCGAATAGTCAACCTGCAAGCCATCGTTGTAAGCGCACTTCATATTACCACCCCCTTCTCACACCAACATTATGCCACATAGGTATTGAAAAATCATCTGCCGGAAGCGGGGAGTGTATTGTTATAAAAGCGGAGGGCCAGGTCTTGAAAAAACACGTTTGCGGTACTTTCACTCAAGGAAACTTACTTTTCAAGACCCCAGAGCTTGACCCACAGTTTACAGATATGTTGTTGCGAAGTAGATAACCACCGCCAGGCTTAACGGGCTGAACAGCGTGGTGAAATAGACAATTCTGGATGCATATTCGGGTTCATTATTGTACTGGAGGGCCAGGATGGCCGTATTCACTGCAGTTGGCGTGGCAACACCGATTACCATGGACTGCGCCAACACCCCTTTTACCCCCAGGGCCAGAACAATCAGATACCCGAGCAGCGGCGACAGCAGCAGACGGATGCAGCAGGGGAGCAGCACATCGCCGAACTTGAAATCAAGTTTGATCTCGGCCAGTTGAACTCCCAGCGCGATCAAGGCTATCCCGATGAATCCGTCTGATATGTATTTGAGCGGCACCATAATCTGCTCCGGCACCTCGATACTGAACATTTTCACGATCAGCACCACAGCCAGGACATACAGCGTCGGCATCTCCAGCATGTTTTGGATGGATTTCCGGTGGGAAGAATTTGCCGAACTGGCCTGAAACACCCCGAACGTGTTGCCGGTGACGTTCTGGATCAGCATGATCAGCACCTGGATGGTCATGGCATTGGGCAGCCCTTTGAACACCAGGTCGGCCAGCGGCAGGCCGTAATTGCCGCTGTTGAAGAACATCAGCGAATTTCCCAGGGCCTTGCCCTTGCTCCGGGAATAGGCAAACATGCGCGCCGCAAGTACTGAAATCACCAGCATCAGCAGCTGGATAGCCATGAGATATGCCAGTATGAACCAGACATCCTTCAATGCGACGCTGGCATAATATATCTTGGTGAAGAAGATGGCCGGCACGAAGATATAGATAAAGATTTTGGCAAAGGTCCGGGAGTCCAGGTTCAGCTTTTTGTTGGCAATGAATCCGACCGCAATCAGGATCATGATCGGCAGCATGATTTTCAGTACAATATGGGCGAATATGGCCATCTCTGCTATTCCAGCCTTTCCTCTGCAACGGTTATGATACGGTGACTAGACCCCCTGCAGCTTTCGCAGCAGTTCCAGTTGTCCGCTCACGGTATCCGGCGCCACCTGTCCGGCCCGTTCCAGCAGCGGCGCCACCCCCCTCTCCGGTGCGATGCGGGGATAGGCCCGGTCGGTCAGCTCGTGGATGAGCCGCATGGTGCGGAAGGCGTCAAACCAGCCGTGGAACGCCGCCGACAATCTGGCGCTCTCGCGGTTGTTTTTCTTCAGATTGTCCCAGGAATCCCCGAAACCGGCCTGCTCCAGAAATTCATGCAGCACCGGCGAAATCCCGGCGGCGTCCCGCAGCAACGATGACGCAGCCGCCGCGGGGCTTTCCGCCACGCACGCCAGCCACTCCCCCACTATCGAAAAAACATAGGGCTGATAGAAGAGCAGCCGCTGCTCCCCCTCTGAAAGCATGTCTCCCACGGCGCGGCCGGTCCCGAAGGGAACCCGGTGCGATGAACGGGGGGAGGGGTGCACGACCGTTCCGGTTAGCTGCGCGACACCGGAGGTCTTGTGGACCTGCTGCAGGAAATAGAAGTCTTCTCCGGCCTGGCGGCGGTTCATCCCGCCCGATGTGACGTATGCCGAGGCACGACAGGCCATGGCGCTCCCGACGGTGTGGAAGGCGTAGGGGGAGCCGGCCAGCTCCAGCCCCAGCACGTAGCTGCGCAGGAAGAGTTCGTAGCGGTCGATGGCGCCCTGTCCCGCCGGATCGGCGGCCGGGCGGTGCCGATAGGGGATGGCGGCACCCCCTGCAGTCGAACGGGCAAAATGGCGGGTGATGGCGGGGAGATAGTCCGACTGCACCAGCGTGTCAGCGTCGAGGCAGACCAGGAGCGGATCGCCGGGGGGGTAATCCAGGAGCGGCAAAGCCAGGTCGAGGCCGATCTTGCGCGCCAGCCCGACCCCCTGCCTGGGTGGCAACTCATTTCCGGCCAAGGCGGCATCCACCCAGAACAGGTTGTCCAGCCGGTACTGCTGCTTCCAGTGCGGCAGCATCTGCAGCGTTTCGAGGTTATCGGCTGTTTCCGCGTCCGATGCATCGGTGCGCTGGTTGACCACGACCAGGACCAGGAAGCGCTCCAGCAGTTCGCCGGGATTGCAGGAAAGTGACTCCAGCGTCAGCGGAAGGTTGGCGGCTTCGGCCAGCGAAGGGATGACGATGGCACCGTCGAAACGGCGGGATGGGGCATCGGTGATGGCCCAGGGGGCGCCGGCCGCTCGCTTGTTTAGGTAAGAAGCTATATTTGGGGGAAGGTACATATCAGGTTTAAGCAAGGCATTACTCACGCAACGACGCGACGACGCAACGAAAAGCCTTTAAACAAAAGATTTATTCTTGGTTTTAAAGCGTTGTGGCGTCGCTTAAAGGCGCCTACTTTTTGGTGCGTCGTTGCGTGAAACAGTTTTTGTTGTCTCTGACTGGTCTGAAGGGTCATTCCGTTCCCCACCGCTTGTAGAGGTCGTTCTCGATCCCGAGCTGATCCATGATCTTCCCGACGACAAAGTCAACCAGGTCCAGGACCGATTCCGGCCTGCCGTAGAAGCCCGGCATCGCCGGAACGATCCGCGTGCCGGCGCGGGAGAGCTTCAGCATGTTCTCCAGATGGATGTCGGACAACGGGGTTTCCCTGGGGACCAGCAGCAGCGGGCGGCGCTCCTTGAGCATGACGTCGGCGCTCCGCTCGATCAGGTTGCCGGAGATGCCGCCGGCAATTCTAGCCAGGGTGCCCATGCTGCAGGGGCAGACCACCAGGGCATCCGGAGCGGATGACCCGCTGGCGGCGCCGCAGAACAGGTCGTCGGGATGCACCAGCCGGATCCCGGCATCGATTTCGAGGTGGTCGTACAGGCGCTGCAGCGCCTTGTCCAGATCGCCGGAGAGGTCGAGGCCGGTCTCTTCCCGGCAGACGAGGGTGCCGCTGCAGCTGGCGGTGAACGTCACCTGAACCCCGCTCAGACAGAGCTGCTCCGCCAGGCGCAGGCCGTACATCGAGCCGGATGCCCCGGTCATTGCGACGAAAATGTGTTTCGGTATCATAGGTTACCTCTTCATCCTGATAAACAGGATAAGTGCGTTGACGAAGTAATCTCCTGCAAATATGCAGGAAATTACTTCTTACTTACTAAGGACATCGGCGGCCGTGAAGAGGACGATGGCCACGCTGATATATCCGTTCATGTTGAAAAACGCCGCGTCCAGCTTTGCCAGGTCTCCGTCCTTCAGCAGCCAGTGTTCATAGAGCAGCATGGCGACGGCTACCAGGATGCCGGCCAGGAAGAGCGTCCCCAGATGCATGATGTTGTGTAGCGTGAACAGCAGTCCGATCATGACCAGGTGAAAGAGCCGGGCCGCCCAGAGCGACCCGGTCACGCCGAGCAGCACCGGGATGGAATGCAGCCCCGCCGCCCGGTCGAATTCAAGGTCCTGGAGCGCGTAGAGGATATCGAACCCGGCCACCCAGAACAGCACCACCCCTCCCAGCACCAGCGCCGGAGCGTCAACCGTGCCGCGGATCGCTATCCACGCACCGATCGGCGCCGCCGCCAGGCAGATCCCCAGCACGACGTGGGCCAGGGCGGTGAAACGCTTGCAGTAGGAGTAGAGCAGCAGGAAGAACAGGGCGAGCGGCGCGAGCTTGAGGCAGAGGGGGTTGAGCATGTATGCCGAAAACAGCATCAGGGCGATCGAGGCGATGATGAAGATCAGGGTCAGCCCCTTGCCGATGAGGCCGGCCGGAATGGCCCTGACCGCGGTGCGGGGGTTGCGGGCGTCGATCTCGGCGTCGATCAGCCGGTTCATCGCCATGGCTGCCGTACGGGCGCCGACCATGGCCAGGATGATCCAGAACGTCTGACGGACTGAGGGGAATCCCCCCGCGGCCAGCAGCGCGCCGGTAAGGGCGAAGGGGAGGGCGAAGATCGTGTGGGAAAACTTGATCATCTCCAGGAAGATGCCGACTTTTGAAATGATACCGGTCACGGTAATTGGTACTCCTTCCAGCGCCTTGCGATGAGTGCCGCAGTTTCGGCGGAGATCTTCACCTTCGGACGGGGTCCGCTGCAGCCGGTCGCGTCAACTGCAACCCGGCCGGTGGCTTCGTCATTGAAAACGTCGGCGGAAAAATCGGTCACGTTGATGGCTTTCCAGGCCGCTCGCGACAGTTCGAGCGGTTCCGCAGCGGCGGTCACGAAGAGCAGGAGCCGCGCCGACCTGAACCAGGGGAGCGCCCACAAGCGGGCGGAAATGTTCCGTACCATGCCGGGCTCCGGGTTTTCAAGGGAAATGATGGCGCTTTGATGGAAAACCCATTCCAGCGGGAAATGGATGTCGCTGACCGTCGGTAACAACTTCTGCAGAAACGCCAGCAGCAGCCGCTCCCACGCCTGCGCCATCCAGCAGTCCTCCATCGGGGGCGGCCCGACTACGGTCGCGGGGATGACGGCGTCCGGGCGGTGGCTGATGGCGGTGACCCGTAGCAGGGCCGCCGGAGCGGCGGGGGAATAGAAGCCGGTGTGATTGCCGAACGGCCCCTCGGTGACGGTCTCACCCGGTTCCACATACCCCTCGATGACGACCTCCGCGCCGGCCGGGACCCGCAGCGGGATGCTCCGGCAGGGGGCCGTGACAAGAGGCGTCCCGCGCAGAAAACCGGCGAAGGTCAGCTCGTCGAGGTCGCCCGGGAGCGGGAACATGGCGCTGAAGAGCGTGGCAGGATCGCCCCCCAGGACAATCGCCACCGGCATCGCCTTTCCTTTGCTTTTGTACATCTCGGCATGCCGGGCCGCGCCGCTCCCCGCTTTCCACTGGATCGCGGCTTCGCGCTCTCCGCGCAGTTGGACCCGGTATACCCCGCAATTGCGGCTGCCGCCTTCAGGATCGGTTGTCACAACCTGCGGCAGGGTGATGTAGCGCGAATGGCCGGAGGCGTCGCCATCGTCCGGCCAGCTCTGCAGAAACGGGAAACGGGCGAGATTCGGAGGATCCATCGGGATCAGCTCCGGGTCCGGCTCCAGAGAAGTGTCGGGGGCAAAGCGGCTGAATTCGGGCAGGGAGGCGATCTGGCGGTCGAGCGCCGTGACATCAATCTCGGGTATCCGACCCAGCAGGGCGCCCAGGCGAAGGGTCAATTCATTGAGTTCGGTTACACCGAGTGCCCGGCAGACGCGCGCTGGTGAGCCGAACAGGTTGGTCGCCACCCGAAAGTCACTTCCCGCCGGCTGCTCGAAGAGGAGCGCCGTGCCGCCGTCCGGCCGCTTGCAGACCCGGTCCGTGACGGCGGCGATTTCCAGTGCGGGGTCGACGGCTGCGGTTATGCGGGAGAGCTCGCCATCGGCTTCGAGGAGGGAGATGAAGTCCTGCAGGTTATTTATCGGCATGGTTCATACGTGGCGGTGTGTTCAATGGTTCAGCCTTCATAAAAACGGCAGGCGGACCAGCAGCAGGTAGCCATTGAGACAGAGCAGTGAACCCAGAACGGCACATGCTATTGAAAGGCCGAATACCGGGCGTGAACCGGACAGGATGGAGATGGATGCCATTACGATGGCTATCTGCAGCAGCGCCTCGGCATAGTCAAAGTAGGGGTCCTTGGCGACGCCGACATCACGCTGGATCTCGAGCTTTTTTGCCGTTTGCTCGATCTCCAGTTTTTCGGAGGCGTACCGCTTTTCTTCGTCAGCATACTTATGACGGTTTTTTTCGTACAGTTCCCGGGCTTGCGGGTTCATGGACGCGCCGCGCTCGACCAGAAGAGCAGCTGCTTTCTGCTGTTCGACACGATAGAGATGCTCGCGCATGACCTTGGACTGGTAGAAAGCCCATTGGTTGGAAGCCTGCTGCTGCGACAGCATCATGTCTTTGGAGGCGTTGTTGCCTCCCAGCGAGGTGATTGCCAGCATGACCGCGAAGAGCGCGGTACAGAGCGCTACCCGTTTGGAAAAGGTATCTTTCTTGTGCTCCTCGATCTCTTCGGGGTTGGGAAGTTCAATCTCTGCCATGTATTGCTCCCTCTCAAATTCCGGAATCAACGGTCAAGATCCGGTTTACCCGCCAAACCGGTTACGATAATATTCTTCGCCCCGGCGCCGCAGGACGGCCAGGTGGTAGAGTTCGTCGTATTTATGCGCTGCCGCCTCCCAGGTGAAACGCTTCTTCATGCCGTTTTTGCGGAGCGCTGCCAGCCCCTTGGGGTTGTTGAAAAAGGTCCAGGCCGCCCAGCCGACCGTGTCGAAGAGGGCCGTGGCGCTGTGGTTCCAGAATTTGAAGCCGTCTCCGGTCAGGACCGCCTCGTTGAAGTTTTCGATACTGTCATCGAGGCCGCCGGTGGCACGGACGATCGGAGGAGTGCCGTAGGCGAGGGAATACATCTGGTTCAGACCGCACGGCTCGAAGGCGGACGGCATCAAGAAAAAATCGGCGCCAGCCTCGACCTTGTGCGCCAGCGGTTCGTTGTAGCCGATAAAGCAGGCAAATTTCTCCGGATACATGGCGGCGATGTCGCCGAAGTAGAAATGCGCCCACGGTTCACCGTTGCCGACCACCACAACCTGGCAATCCATCGACATGATGCGGTGGATCGCCTCGGCCAGAAGATCCGTTCCCTTCTGCTTGACCATGCGGGAGACTATTCCGAACAGCGGCACGTCGTCGCGCTGCGGGAGTCCCATCGCCGCCTGCAGATCACGCTTGCAGGCCGCCTTCCCTTTTTTTACGGTGCGGGCCGTATAGTTGGCCGCGATGAAAGGGTCGGTGGCCGGATCCCACTCCTCGTAATCGACGCCGTTCAGGATGCCGCTCAGATCGGCGGCGCGGTCGCGCACTACCCCTTCAAGCCCCCAGCCGTATGCGGCGGTCTGGATCTCCCGGGAATACTCCTCGCTCACCGTGTTGAGCAGGGTGGCGTGATAGATGCCCCCTTTCAGCAGGTTGACCTGGTCATCATTTTCCAGTTCGAGATAGTTGAAATGCTTCCAGCCGATGCCGAGCACATCCATGAGGCCGGGGTAGAAATTCCCCTGATGCTGCATGTTGTGCAGGGTCAGCAGCGATGCGGCGTTGCCGACATAGCGGTCATGCAGGTAGGATGTGTTCAGCAGGACCGGAATGACCCCGGTGTGCCAGTCGTGGGCATGAATGACATCCGGTGTCCAGTCGAGCATCTTGCAGAGCTCAAGGGAGGCCTTGGAGAGAAAGACGAAACGGTTGTCGTTGTCGAGGTATCCCTCGCCCCTCTCCTGATAGAGCCCGGCGCGGCCGTAATAGGCTTCGTGTTCGAGGAAATAGACCGGCACGTCGCTTCCGGGCAGACGCCCCTCCCGGACCCCGCAATACTGGTGGCCGATGATTCCCATCGGCACAACCAGCGTTCCCGGCAACAGTTTCAGCCCGTATTTTTCGGGATTAACGCTGTAATAGCGCGGCAGCACAATCCGCACATCATGCCCCATGCGGGCAAGATATTTGGGGAGCGCGCCGACAACGTCGCCGAGCCCCCCCTCCTTGGCAAAAGGTGCTGCCTCGGAGGCGGAGAACAGTATGGAGAGCGGCTTGAATTGTTTCGTGGTGTGGGATGCAGACATGTTATTCCGGCACGCTCTCCCAATCCTTCAGGAACTTCTCGATGCCGGCGTCGGTCAGCGGGTGTTTGGCGAGCTGAATCATGACCGAATAGGGGATGGTGGCGATATCGGCACCGATCAGGGCCGAGTTGAGAACATGGATCGGGTTGCGCACGCTGGCCACGATGATCTCGGCCATGTAGCCGTAGTTGTCGAAGATGGTGCGGATCTCTTCGATGATCCCCATGCCGTCCTGCGAAATATCGTCAAGCCGGCCGACAAAGGGAGATACGTACGTAGCGCCCGCCTTGGCCGCCAGAAGCGCCTGCATGGGGGTGAAAATCAGGGTCACATTGGTCTTGATCCCTTTTGCGGTCAGGGCGTGGCAGGCTTTGAGCCCTTCGGGAGTCATCGGAAGCTTGACGACGATGTTATTGTGGATCTTGGCGAGCTCCTTGCCTTCCTTGATCATGCCGGGAGCATCCAGCGATATCACCTCGGCGGATATCGGGCCGTCAACTATGGAGACGATCTCCTTGATGACATCCTTGAATTTGCGCCCCGATTTGGCGATCAGCGACGGGTTGGTGGTTACGCCGTCAACCAGTCCGAGTGCGTGTGCTTCGCGGATTTCTTTAACATCTGCGGTGTCGATAAAAAATTTCATCTGTTCCTCCGGTTAGTAAGTTAGAAATATTTTCTGCGGATTAGGTGCGGAAAATATTTAGTTAACGCAATTATCCCGCTTGGCGGGGCTTATTTTGGTGAAGAGTGGTCAAGTTGTTCGCGGTATTTTTCAAGACAATTCATGGAGCAGAAATAGAGCCGTTCACCGTCATGCCTGCCGAGAACGGCATTTTCCTCGGATACGTAGACTCCGCAGACCGGATCGCGGTGGATTTCTTCGCCCTGTTCCCGGTTCCCTGCAGATTTTGCCGGAGGATTTTTCGACGAGAACAGCGAGACAACGATGCGGTAGCCGATGTAGAGCAGCAGGCACATAAACAGGAATCTGATCACACTTGCTTCCTCCGGTCATGGACTTGGAATAAACGGTATTTCACAATTTGACGACAGTCTCGTCGGATTCCAGCTCGGCAAGGAGCTCGCGGATGGTCTTACCGGTCGGGGGGTGCACCAGATCCGGCGCAATTTCACAGAGAGGCTGCAGGACGAAGCGGCGCTCCGCCAGGCGGGGATGGGGGATTACGAGATCTTCTTCGTTATTTGTCCTCTCGCCGTACAGCAGAAGATCGAGATCCATCCTGCGCGGCCCCTGGTGAACCGTTCTGACCCGTCCAAAGACCTCATCCTCGATCCGCAGCATGTGGGTCAGCAGGGAGCGGGCGTCAAGCCGGGTTGAAAGCCTGAGTACCGCATTGTAAAACTCATCCTGCTTTACAGTGCCGACCGGCGATGTTTCATAGAACGACGAGAGCGCCGTCACCCTGCTCTCCGGCAGCCTGCCGGCTTCGGCAACTGCACGCAGCAGGTTGAGTTCACGGTCCCCGAGATTGGATCCAAGTGCTATGTAGGCTTCAGTTTCCACGGTGCGATTAAACCATAACGCTTACGGTGCGTCAACCGTAACCCCTCCGTTCTCTGGAAAAAAACACCCTGGCAACTAGGAGGGAAAGTTACCAGGGCAAATGAGGATTCGTTGGAATCCTCGCAAGCATTTCTTTTATTAAAATATAGCAGACCCCTGTCATTCTGGCAAGCAATATAATATGTAACTTGTCGGCATTACGAATAAAATACACTAATTCTCCTCCTCTGCCGGATGATGCCCGGCACATGAGCTGGAGAAAAAAATCTTATCGCGGTCAGACTTTCCGTTCGTTTCAGATGCCTGCTCACCCATTTTCTTTATTAAGTTGCTCAAGAATGGCGAACATTCTATAATTTGAGCATGAAAGAAATTAAATTTTTCACCATGATCATCTGTTTGCGAGCTGTTTTTATGATTCGGTGGAAAGGAGGCATACCATGTTACAGATTGGCAGAAGGGAATTTCTCAAATACAGCGGTTGCGGGCTGGTCGCTATTGCCGTCGGCACTCTTGATCTACCGTTCATATTCAACTCCCGCGCCTTCGCTGCCGGCCAGAGCGTAGATCTGACCATGGAAGGCGCCCTGGTGGAGATGATCGATCAGACGCAGGTCTTTCACTGGCTCTACAGCTCTCCGGCAACCGGGCCGGCATTTCCGGGACCTGTCATTTGCGCCATGACCGGGGATGAAATAACCATCAACCTTACCAATAACCTGGGTGAAGCCCATGCCTTTCAGATCGTTTATACGGATGTCAAATCTGGCCCGATCCCGCCTGGTGGAATGAGTTCCATCACCTTTACGGCCCCAGCGGCCGGCACTTATCTCTACCTCGATCCGATGAACGCCCCGGTGAACCGGGTGCTCGGCCTGCACGGACTGCTCGTGGTCCTGCCGCAAAGCGGGAACACACCCTACAGCATGCCGACCGCTCCGGTCCAGGAGCTCTTCAACGACCTGGGGAAAATCGACTTCTTCCCCGGTGAGGGGTGGGTTCCCGAACACTCGCGCATCTGGCTGTTCGGCTCGATCGATCCGGGTTTCAACGAGCGTGCGCAAAGGGGCGAGGCTATCGACCCGATGCAGTTCACGGCTACCTTCCTGCCGCGCTACTTCACCATCAACGGCAAGTCGGGCGCCTTCGCCTCCCACGGCAAGGACGTGATACCCGAGGGGAGGATCGGCCAGCCGCACGTGATCCGGATGGTCAACGCCGGGATGGCGGCCCATTCGCCGCATCTGCACGCCAACCACTTCTATGTCCTGTCGCTGAACAACAAGGTCAGTGACAATGTCTTCAGTGTCGACACCTTTACCGTGGCCCCTCTCGACCGAGTCGACATGCTGATACCGTTCATCCGGCCCCCCGATATTCCCGGGGACGTACGCGCACCTCTCAGGGATCTGATCCCGAACGAACTGGCTCTGGTGCTGATTACACCGCAGTCGCCGCTCTCTTGGCCGATGCACTGCCACATGGAGATGTCACAGACCGCGGCGGGCGGCAACTACCCGCAGGGGCTGGTGACCCACTTCGAGATCACCGGTGATGTGGACGGTGTCGATTTCCCGCACCCGATACCCGTAGCCGGCAGGCAACGCGTCAGGGTTGCGAAGAAAGGAGTATAGCCATGGCACTCTCAATTGTTCGTCGACAAGAGGTACATATGGATGAGAGACCCGCTTTTCTGAAGCACGTCTGCCCGCCGACCTTCAACGGGCTGAACCCGGACCCGCAGCCGCCTACGGTTATGCTCAGGCGCAATCTGCTGACCGGTCACGACCTTATGCTCCCGAACGGGCAGAAGGTCGATCTCTGGGTGATCGAGGATCCGGATGACGCAGCAGGGGGGATAACATTCCCCTCGAAGATGATCCGGATCAAACGAAACGAGGTCGTCCGGGTCACGGTCTCCGGCAAGGGGGAGATGCATACCATTCACTGGCACGGGATCGAGCCCACACCGATGAATGACGGAGTTGGAAAGCATTCCTTCGAGATAACGTCACACTTCGATTACCAGTTCCAGCCCCGCTATGCGGGCACCTATTTCTTCCACTGCCACGTTAACACCACGCTGCATTTCGAGATGGGGCTCTACGGCATGCTGATCATCGACCCGGACGTGGAGGGGGCTCCCTTCAAGACCGGCGGACCAGGAATGGTGTCCGGGGTCAACCGTGGCAACGGCAGCTTCCTGATCCCCTACGATCTTGAGGCCTTCTGGGTCGCCGACGAGTTCGACACCCGCTGGCATACCCTGAAACACAAGGCATTCATGCAGGCCTGCCGTCCTGATGACCCGGTGGCGCGTGACTCTTTCACCCAGGACGGCATCCTGAACGACTTCCGGCCTGACGTCTTCCTCATCACCGGGGTGCCGAGGGTGGATGACGCCACGCCGATCAAGGCCCCACTGATCTCGCTGGAAGCCAAAGTGGGGCAGACCATCCTGGCGAGGGTGCTGAATGCCGGCTACACGGTCCAGAAGTACTACCTCGGTCTCGACGCCGAGGTGATCGCCATGGACGGTCGTGCGCTCGGCGTTCCACCGGCAAGCAAATACTCCCATCCGTTCCTCGTCCCTGCCGGGACCCCGATCACCCTCACCTCGGCCAGGCGCAATGATCTCATCATCAGGCCGAAGATGGCCGGGGTCTATCCGGTACGGGTGGATTACCACGACTGGGTGAGCGGCAAAAAGCTGGCCACCGCCCGGACGACAATAACTGTCAGCTGACTTGGAACACGCTGGACGAAAAAACCCCCTTCTCGTGCGAGAAGAGGGTTTTTTGTTGCCGATGCAACCTGCAAGATCACTTTTTTCCCGGCGCAGCTACGGCGCCGTTTCCGGCCGGGGGAGTCCTGAACTGGGATTCGGAATCGATCAGGTAACCGCCGGAGACTGCAACCTGGTCACCCGCTGCGAGCCCGGAGAGTATCTGGACCATGTCCCCCGCTCTCGCCCCGACCGCGACCTCGCGCGCCGTAAAGATGCCCGGCGCAGTTTCCACCCAGACAATTTTCCGCCTGCCGTTATCCATGACCGCGGAATGCGGCACTGCCAGGCAATCGCCGAGCGGCTCCCTGATCTTGGCCTGAACCAACATCTCCGGCTTGAGTTTGAACTCCGGGTTGGGCAACATGACCCGCACCTTGACGGTCCGGGTCTTTGGGTCGAGGAAGGGATTGATGAGCGCTATCCGGCCGCTTAATGTCCGGCCGGGATACGATTGGGAGACTATCTCGACCTGCTGGCCGGGACGGAGCAGCGCCAGATCGCTTTCGAAAACATCCGCCTCTACCCACACCATCGAAAGATCGGCAATGGTGAAAAGAGGATCCCCCTCCTTGACGTACCCCCCCTCGATGACGTTCTTTTCGATCACCACTCCGGAGAGAGGCGAAAACAGGGGGAGCCGCACCGTCGGCCGGCCCTCGCGCTCCAGCATGGCGAACTCCCGCTCCCCGAACCGGAGCAGGCGCAGCCGCTCCCTGGCAGCGTAGAACAGGGCTTCGGAAGAGTCGGTGAAACCGGCCTGGGGAGAGCTGGCGAACTGTCTTTGCGCCTTCCAGGCCAACAGGTATTCCTCCTCGGCATAGATCAGTTCGGGAGAGCTTATCTCCGCCAGCGACTTCCCCTTGATCACTGCCGCGCCGACGGCATCCACATGGAGCCTCTCCAGGCGTCCGGCAGTCCAGGCGGAAACCCGGGCCTGGCGCGTCTGGTCGTAGGCGACGATTCCCGTGGCGGTGATCTCCCGCGTCAGCGGCATCTTTTCCACCCTGACTGTTGCGATGCCGGCCATGACCCGCTGCTGCTTTGAGATATCTACATGCTCGGCCGTAACGGTGCTCGCGGAGGGATTCCCCGCGCTCTTTCTGACAAGGGTCATGCCGCAAACGGGACAAACGCCCGGACGCTCCTTGATTATTAAGGGGTGCATCGGGCAGGAATACTCCCCGGCATTCTTTTTATTCGCCGCGGAGGCTGTGCCGGCCGGCGCGTGGTTTGCCGCGCGGCCAGCGAACAGCCAGGCCGCCAGGGCGAGCCCTGCCAGAATGCAGATGGCGCCTGCTGCAATCCTTCTGGTCATATCCATCCCTGCTCTTCCCGTTTTCCCGTCTTCATTGCAGCTCCCGGTCCAGTTTCCTCGAAAAGAGGAACAGCCGGCCGTAGCGGACGAAGAAGGAGTGCTTGGCGAACTGGTAGTAGATCAGGGCACCGGTGGCCGGCGATTCGAACGAAACGAAGTACTCCATATCCTTGACCATCGAGCCGCTGCTGCCGCCGAAGCGCTTCATGCAGTAATCCTTGATCAACTTGAGATTGCTGCTGCCGCTGAAATCGATCGTCACGGAATAAAGCCTGCCGCCGAGGAAGTTGTAGGTAATGCTGTCGCAGGTTACCCCGGCCAGGGTGAGAGTATCGTTTTTGCGCCGGTAGCTCACGACCGGGGACAACGCACCCTTCGGAACCGGAACCTTTTCGAAGCCCTGCTCCGCTAGTTTGGCCAGTCCGGTTCCCCACGCCAGATCCCTGAATCCGTCCGGGTCCTTTGCAGCGGCTGCCCCTGCGGTCGCAAGTATGATGATTATCACGATGAAGATTTTTCCCATGCCGGTCCTTCAGGAACTAGTGTGTCGTCAAATGGAAGAGTCAAGGAAAGTGTACAACATCATCATGCGCGTGTCGAGGCGTCGCCGGCATTATCGGGATCAAGATCGGCCCTGATCAGGAACGGCAGCCTTGAACCTGATCCGGAGGGACTGACGCCGCAAGCCCCTCAGCCAGGGTCCCATAGCGCAGCTTCACGCTGAGCCGCTTCATCATCCGGCTGTTGTCGATGATCCGCGACTGGCTGACATAGGAAAACATCAGTGGCGACATGGTCAGGCGGGCTTCAGCCATGGTCACCTGTGGCTGGCGCGGCAACCCGAGGGCATCGGCGCAGGCATTGAAATACGACGTCATGCTCGACGGCTGCCCGTCGCTGATATTGAAGATCTCGCGGTCCATCCCCTTTTCGGCCGCCGCGATGCAGACCCTGGCCAGGTCGTCGGCATGGATGCGGTTGCTCGGGCCGGACTCGTCCTCGTTCAGAAGCGGCTGTCCCTGGCTGATCTGCATCAACGGCAGCCGCCCCGGTCCATAGATGCCGCTTACCCGCAGGATTACGACCGGCACGTTGTTCGAGGCGCCATATTCCAGGAATGCCGCCTCGGCATCGAGTCGGCGCTTCCCCATTGCCGATTCGGGAACCGTCGGGGATTCTTCCGTCACCACGTCGCCGCCGGTTCCGCCGTACACCGAGGTCGCACTCATGTAAACGATCTTCGCCGGCTTCCCCGTTTCCGGGATCTGAGCAATAAAGTTTCTGGCGCGGCTGTCGGCAATCCCCCCCCCGGGCGGCGGGACGAGGTAGAAAATGATCCTGCCGGTCAGATCCGGTGCCGGAAGAGCGGCGGGATCATCCAGGGCGGAAACAATGGTGGTAAAACCGGCGGATTCGAGTCCGCTCCCGTGCTCGGTGGACCTGACCATGCAGGTGACGTCAGCCCCGGTCTCCCGGTATAATCTCACTATCCGTTCACCGATGTAGCCGCATCCCGCTATAAATATCTTCTGCATGACAGACCTCTAGCCCAGCAGTGATTTCACGACCGGAAGCATCGCGGCGGTTGCGGACTCGACCGCTGCCGTGCGCTCGGCTTCGCTCATGAATTGTCTGAGGTACTGTCTGGCTTTCTTCTTGCTGCCGGCGACAGTCTCGGACATCTTGCAGAGGATTCCGATCGGGACCCCGTTGCGGAATCCCTGGACCAGCTTTTCAATTTCGTCGCCGCGCTGTTTTTCCGTCCAGGTTTTAAACAGTGCCGCTCCAAGATCATTGTTGTCGTTAAACATGGCTCTCCCCGGTTGATAAAGTAAAAATCCCCGCAGATCGCTCTGCGGGGATGGATTGTAGCATTACTTGTGGCAGGAAACTATTTTTTCTCGTACGTCAGTGCCGCGAGTTTCTGGTAGTACTCGAACCTGTTGGCGGTCCAGGCGGTGGCCTTCTTCATCAGCACGGCCGCAGCCTCGGGGTTGGACTTCTGCAGCACCTTGTAGCGGTTCTCGCTGTAGG
>DATNCC010000173.1:0-4648 GCA_035571735.1 Dongiaceae bacterium
TGTTCTGGTTAATCTTGAGGACTCCAACAACCTGTCCAACGGCATGCAGGAGGTGACCGAGAGGATGCTGGAAGTCGCCTCACGTTTCAAGATCGGTCGCGGGCACGTAGAGGAGTTGGTCCAGAATGCCGCGAAATACCGCGATGTGCTGCAGGCCAAGATAGCTGAAATTTCCGGTCGCGGCGTTAACATCTTCGACCAGAACTATCGTCCGGTACCGAACACTAACCCTCAGAAGTTTGCCGTGGCCTACAACGACGTCTTTAACCGTGAAATGCAGCCACTGTTCGACAGGGGGCTGGAAACATTCCCGGATGCGATTTATTCACTGGTGGTGGATTCGAACGGATATCTCTCGACTCATCACAGCAAAAATCAGAAACCGCTGACCGGAAACTACGAAACCGACCTGCTGAACAGCCGCGAGAAGAGAATTTACGCATCAAACCCCATGGAGATCCGCCGGGCGAAGAACACGACGCCGTTTCTGCTGCAGACCTACTCCAGAGACACCGGTGAAATTCTCAATGATCTCTCGCACCCCATCTTCATTAACGGCAGGCACTGGGGCTCATTCATCATGGGCATCCGGCCGGAAACTCTCAGCCACGGCTAACTATTCTGACGATTTCAGCAACACAACAGGAGCGCGCACAAATGGAACAGTCTCTCATCAACGAATTGAAAAACATCGTCGGCGTACAGTACGCCCTGACCGACCGGGAATCACTGGCGGTTTACGGCTACGATTCCACGCCGGAACTGGAAAGCCTGCCCGGAGCGGTATTACTGCCGGGTAACAGTGACGAGGTAGCCCGCATCATGCGCCTCTGCCACGGGGCCGGGATCAGTGTTACTCCGCGCGGCTCCGGCACCAACCTTTCCGGCGGCTCCCTGTCGGTCAATTCCGGGGTGGTGGTTCAGACCAGCCGCCTGAACCGGATCATCGAGGTGGACGAGGAGAACCTGACCGCCACGGTCGAACCGGGGGTCATAACCAGCGCCCTGCATCGGGAAGTCGAAGGGCGCGGGCTGTTCTATCCGCCCGACCCGGGCAGCATGAACATCTCCACCATGGGGGGTAATGTCGCCGAGAATTCGGGCGGTCTGCGCGGCCTCAAGTACGGGGTTACGGCCGATTATGTCATGGGACTGAAAACGATCCTGGCAGACGGAGAACTCTTGCGCACCGGCGGCAAGGTTGTCAAGGACGTGGCCGGATACAGCCTCAATCCTCTGCTGGTATCGTCCGAGGGGACGCTGGGGATTTTCTCTGCAATCACGGTCAAATTGATTCCCAAGCCGCAGGGCAAGATCACCATGCTGGCCCACTTCCCGGCGCTGCAGGATGCCGCCCTGGCAGTTTCGGCCATTATCGCAGCCAAGGTGATCCCTGCCACGCTGGAATTCCTCGACAAGGTCACCATCAAGTGCGTCGAGGACTACGCCCATGTAGGGCTGCCTCTGGACGTGGACGCCGTACTGCTGATCGAGGTGGATGGCCATCCAGTGGTAATTGCCGAAGAAGCCGCCGCTGTTGAAAGCATCTGCGGCAAACACCGCTGTTCCTTCTTTCAGACCGCAAAGAATGCCGACGAGGCGCTCAAACTGGCCACGGCCCGCCGTACCGCGCTGTCTGCCCTCGCCCGGCTCAAGCCGACTACCATCCTGGAGGACGCCACCGTGCCGCGCAGTTGCATCGCCGCCATGCTGAAGGTCATCCAGGACTCGGCAAAAAAATACAATGTCACCATCGGCACTTTCGGCCATGCGGGCGACGGCAATCTGCATCCGACCTGCCTGACCGACGAGCGTGACAAGGATGAGATCGCCCGCGCTCACGCCGCATTTTCCGAGATTTTCGACGCCGCCATCGCCATGGGGGGCACCATTACCGGCGAGCATGGCGTCGGCCTGGCCAAGAAGAAGTATCTCCCCAAACTGGTCGGAGAGTCCGGCATCCGGATCATGCGGGGTATCAAGCAGGCTTTCGACCCGAAGGGGATACTGAATCCGGGAAAGATATTTTAAATTCGGGAACCGGAAATCGGGGATCGGGGATCGGTAAATGCAGTCTTTGTTTTACTGATCCCTGTTCACTGATCCCAGGTCCCAGGAGTAATAAATGGACTACGTCAAACTTATAAACTGCATGCGCTGCGGCATGTGTCTTCCCGCCTGCCCGACCTACAAGGAAACATTCCTTGAAACCGCTTCACCGCGTGGTCGGGTGGCTCTGATTCGTAAACTGCAGGAAGGTGAACTGGACCAGTCGGAGCTCCTTCTTGAATATCTCTCACTCTGTCTGGACTGCCAGGCCTGTGCCTCGGCCTGCCCCTGCGGCGTCAATGCCGGCGAACTGGTGGCCGAGTTCACCTGTGAACGGAAGTCGGATACCGGCCTCGGCTTCATGGAGGATCTGATCCTGCGCAAGCTGGTGCCGCACCCCGACAGGCTGGAAAGTTCCATGGCGCCGATGCGGATATACCAGAACAGCGGCCTTCAGAAGTTGGTCAGAACTCTCGGTATCCTCAAGATGTTTCCCAAACCGCTTGAGCGGATGGAGGGGCTGCTGCCTCCCCTCCCCTCCCGGCCGCTCCGTCAGGAAATTGAAGAGGTTACACCTGCGGTCGGCACAGAGCGCGGCACGGTCGGGTTTTTCCTGGGGTGCGTCATGAGCCTGATTTTCAGCGATGCCAGCCGCGCCACGATCAAGCTGCTCTCTTCGCTCGGCTACAAGGTTATCACCCCGCGCAACCAGGTCTGCTGCGGCGCACCCAACATGCTGGGGGGCGATCTGGGAGGTTTAAAAGAGGCCGCCCGCACCAACATCGATATTTTTGGCGGTTATGATGTCGATTTCATTGTCACCGACTGCGGCGGCTGCGGAGCTGAACTGAAAAAGTACGGGCATCATATCGAGGGTGAAGCGGCCTCGGTGTTCAGTTCCAAGGTTCGCGATATTTCGCAGGTTCTGGCGCTGCATGGCGAAGATCTGCGCGCAAAGCTCAAGCCGCTGCCTTTGAAAGTGACCTACCACGACCCCTGCCACATCGCTCATTGCCAGGGAATCCGCAAGGATCCGCGTGATCTTCTTAAATTGATTCCCGCCCTGCAGTACATCGAGCTGGACGAAGCCGATGCCTGCTGCGGCAGCGCCGGCACCTACAACATTGAGCGTCCGGAAATGTCGGACCGCATTCTGAAACGCAAGCTGGATAACATCCGGGCCAGTGGCGCCCAGGTGCTGGTGACCAGCAACCCGGGGTGCCTGTTGCAACTGAAGAAGGGACTGGCTGACCAGCTGCCGGACGTCAAACTGATGCATCTGACCGAGGTACTGGCCCAGAGCATGGCCGGATAAATGAACCAAACTTACCAGCGGGCCGGATGTCGCTATTCCGGGTATACACGCTGCTGATTTTTACGAGTGCTGGACGAGCACATACTGCCATTTGTGCTCCTTTCATGGCCGGAGGGAAGGCATCCTCCGGCCTAAACAATCTTTTTGTTATTGCGTATATCTCACCAGCTGCCTGCTGGAACCTGCCAATTGCCCCACCCACCCTCGTGTAAATTCAACGTTAATATAAATTGTATTACCAATAATAACAAAATATAAAATACGATATATATCCACATATTGTGACATTTCAACTTTGTTTATAAAAACTGTTGACAGGATAAAAATAAAAGGCTAATTGGTATTACCAGGAAGATATAACGCTATTGTATTTTACCCTGGATAGTGACATCGGATGTATAAGACTTTTCGTTCCATTACAATTGAAAGAATCTCTTCACAGTTAGCAGGGCAGATCCGTTCTGCCATCGTGGCCGGTGAATATACTCCGGGAGACAAGCTACCCTCGGAACGGGAATTGGCTGAGTTGTTCGAGGTCTCACGTCCATCCGTCAGAGAGGCGCTCAACATCCTGGCATCTGCCGGATTGATCGCTTCACATCAGGGAGGCGGGACAATTGTCTTGTCGCTGATAGAGAATAAGGAAGTCAATCCATTCTCGGAATTAATCCGCGTCGAGAAAGAGCGGGCACTTGATGTTATCGAGGTACGCAAGGGCATCGAGTCGTGGACCGCATATTTTGCCGCCCAGCGGGCACTGCCTGAAGATATCAGGAAAATCGGGGAAATTGTTTTGGCTATGCAACACAAGCTGAAGGGGCTGGCCTCTTCAGAGGATCTGGACGCCGAATTCCATCTCAGCGTGGCCAGAGCAACACACAATTTTGTCTGGCTTCACCTGATGCAAACCATCTACGACGGCATGAAGAATTTCCAGCATCTGGTGTGGCGCTCCGTGAATCTCACCGGTGACGACCATTCCCTGCTCTACACGCATCACCTCAAGATATTCGAAGCCATAAAGTCCAGGGAACCGGATATGGCCAGAGCAGCGATGCTGGATCATTTGTCATTTGCCGAGCAGCGCAGCAGCGACTATATCCAGCAACATAACGTAACAGTGTCTGTCCCTGAAACATCGCAATAAACATCAACCCAAGGAGAGTTCCATGAACATCCATGAGTACCAGGCAAAAGCGATTCTGAGAGAGTTCGGCGTTCCTGTCCCGGACGGGCACGTCTGCTACAACAGCGCCGGGGCCAGAGAGTGGGCCAAGCGGCTGG
>DATNCC010000174.1:0-63141 GCA_035571735.1 Dongiaceae bacterium
TTCGTGGAGACGTCAGGATCCGGATTGCCGCTGATGGCGACGATGCGGCGGGCAAATTCTTCCAGCCGCCCCAGTGAGCCGGGCGGCTTGGTCTTGTTGTCCAGCCTCGTCTGTGCCTGCTGCAGCAGTTCCTGGCTGACCGGCTTGATGCGTTTGAGCGTCTCCTTGATGGTGTCCATGCAATATCTCCTCTCCTTGAATTATTTCAATCGTAACGGAATCCCGCTGATGACGACATGCGCCTCGTCTGCCGCCTCCGCCAGGGCCTGGTTCGCCGTTCCGGCGATGTCCCGGAACATCCGCGCCAGGCTGTTGTCCGGGACGATCCCCATGCCGACCTCGTTGCTGACCAGAATAACCGGCGTCGCCATCTCATGCAGCGTACTCTTCAAACGCTGCAGATCCTCATGAATCCGCTCTTCACAGCTTCCGGCAGCGTCTTCATATTCGAACAGCAGGTTGGAGAGCCAGAGCGTAACACAATCAACAAGTATTACCTTATACAGGCCATCACACCTCGCCAGCGCCTGTGACAGATGCAGCGGCTCCTCGATCGTGCTCCATTCGGAGCCGCGCCGTTCCCGGTGCCGCCTGACCCGTTCATCCATCTCGCCGTCAAGAGTCCGGGCCGTCGCCAGATAGCCGAGCGGCGCCCCGAACTCCGTCGCCAGCTTTTCGGCGAAGCCGCTTTTACCGCTGCGTGCGCCGCCGGTTATGAAGATTGTGCGTGACATGAAAATCCTCCAAAGACTACTTCTCCCCTGAAAGCTGAAAAGCCCCGGTCCGTGACAGGACAGGGGCTCGAAAACCGGGGATTCAAATACGATCGGGCTTCGGCCCCTCGTTCCACGGAGGTCCCAAAACAGTAGCGGAATGGCAGGTTTCCTGGCTCCAGGGTCATCTTACTTGCCGCGCCTTCCCGGAAAAATCCAGTGGCTCAAGTTGCGGCGTTCATCGCCTGTTACAGTTGCGGGACAGCGAGGGAGTCACACCCTCTTCCCTTTTAACCGTGCCTGCGGGGCACGGCACCAAAACCGCGTGGTACAACAATTGTGGTGAAGTTTGTAACAGACAGGACAGATGAAAGTCAAAAGGAAATTGACGTTGTCCTCCGCACCAGCCCCGACAAAATCGGGACAAGTGCGTTAACGAAATTATTCTCTGCTAAATACCGCAGAAAATAATTTCTAACTTACTAATAATGAGGTGGCGGCTCTTCCTGGTCAGCGTCGCGGGACACCGAAGGCGACATCGCCATGACCTGTTCCTTCAGAGTCGTAAAATCCCGCCGGAGCTGTTCCAGCTGCAGCCCCTGCCGACTGACAATGTCATTCAGTTCCTGAATGGTCGCCTCCTGCTGCATGTAGAGCATCTCCAGCTCGTTGATCCGTTGTTCCATTAGAACCCCCTGTTGATAATTTAACTATTTGACAATTTCCAGAACTATGATAGAACGGCACGATTTGTATACAATAAGATTTTCATAATTTCTATATTCATGCTGATTTAAATCTGTCAATAAATCGATAAAGGGCGGCCTATGACAATACGATTCAAGCTAAACGCCAACATGGCTCTCATGGCTATCGGCATACTTGTTATAGCAGGATTCAGTCTTTCCGGCATGAAATTCGTTCAGAACAAGCTCCATGTTCTTACCGAGAAATCGACCCCCTACCAGCTGAAAACCATCGCCCTGCAGCGCACCCTTCAAGAACATATTTCAAACCTGCTCAAAGCCTCCGCCGCCACAACGGAAGCAGAAATAAACCTGTTACGCGATGAATCGGGCAAGAGCCTTGCTGAAGTGCGCAAGGTATCATCCGAGGTTGCAGCACTCAAGGGTGGTGGCGAAAACGGCACCAATCTACAGGAACTGGAGAAGATCACCAGCGATATTATTTTGACCGTTACCGAGCGAATAAAAGCCGAGACCGCAGGAAAAGCCGCCCATGACCTGATTAACGAAAAATTGAGGCGTGTCCAGATCGGACTGGATAAAATGGCCGGCAATATGAAGGGCAACCAGAAAAAACTGGTAGGCGAACTTTCATCCTCCAACGACAGCGTTAAACGCAGTTCCATCAAGAACAATCTTACCCAGGGCGTTATCAGCTCCCTGAACGAAATCAAGGTGGCCCTCCTCGAAATTGCCGCCGCCGACCAGAAAGCCCAGATTGATGCCTGTGTCGCCCGGTTCAATTCTGCTGCACAAGCATCGACAAAAAACCTGTTCATGCGCACGGAGAAAAACACTCCGGTAGGCAGGGAGATCACCGCGGTCATCAGTGATGTGACAAAAGGAGTCACAGGAGCAGGGGGAATCGCCGAATTAAGGACTGAGGCGCTGATTAAAACCGATGAAGGCACCAGAAGCAAGTGTTCACATGAAATCGGCACATCGGTACAGAAAATTGTCCGCCTGATCGGTGTAGTCGGCGAATACGCCGCTAAGGCGAACGAGAGTTCAAAGGAAGATGGCAGGAAGTTCGACAAATCTCTGGAAAGCTCCGTCATGCTTAGCGACTATCTGTCGGGTAACACGGAACTCATAAGTTATGGCGGCAGTATCAACGATTCCATCAATAACATGTTCTATGGCCGCACCGCTGCAGAGCTTGATTCCGCTAAAAACAGGGTATCATCACAACTGGGCAAGGCTACCACACTGCTTACGACACGCATGAAGAACATCGAAGGGGCCGGCGGATTGGCTACACTCCTTCGTGAAGTTCAGACTACACTCATATCCACCAACGGAGCCTACGACAAGCTGAGCCGCATCATCGTGGTCAACAGACAGCTTGTCGATCTAAACGGCAAACTGAAAACCCTGGTTATGGAGCAGCGCAAGGAGGGAGAAGCCGGCATGACCTCCGCACGCATAGATCAGGAGAACGCCGTCAAGTCCGTCAACAAGGTCTTCCGCTCCAGCATCATCGGAGTGTTTGTCATCGGTCTGGCGGTGCTGGTCATCGGAGTGGCTTTCAGCGTGATCGTGGGACGATCCATCACCAAGCCGGTACTGGAACTCAACCAGCTGGCCGAGCGTTTCGGCAACGGTGATTTCAAATGCAACATGGACGCATCCCGCAGGGATGAATTCGGTCAACTGGCGGGGCATTTCAACACGGCATCAGCCCGGATCCGGGACATCGTCGTCGACCTCGCAACCGCCATAGGGCAGCTCAAGTCCAGTTCGGACAAGTTGAGCGGAACGTCGGAACGGCTTCGCCAGGGGGCACAGGAGCAGTCAGCCCAGGCCGAACAATCGGCCACGGCGCTCGAAGAGGTCAGCAGAACCGTAGTAGATGTGGCTCAAAACGCCGGACAGGCCGTAACGGTGACCCGTGACTCCTCTTCGGTCGCCGCGCAGGGTAAGATAACCGTCATGGAGGTTGTTGACGAGATGAACCAGATCGCGCAGTCGGTTGGTGAAACCGCGGATGTGGTGCAGAAACTTGGCGACAGTTCCGAGCAGATCGGCAGCATCGTCGACGTCATCAAGGACATCGCCGACCAGACAAACCTGCTGGCGCTCAATGCCGCCATTGAAGCGGCCCGGGCCGGAGAATCAGGCATGGGCTTCGCTGTCGTGGCAAATGAAGTCCGAAATCTGGCTGGCAGAACCACCGAGGCGACCCGGGAAATTGAAGAGATGATCAAGACGATCCAGTCGGAAACCGCCAATTCCATCCGGACCATGAACCATGGACGCCAACTGGTTGGCAGAGGGGTCGAGCGGGCCCAGAACGCTCAATCGGCGCTGGAGTCGATTGTAACCGCCTCGGATAGCGGCGCAGTCATGGTGGAATCCATCGCCACCGCCTCGGAAGAGCAGTCGGCAGTTATCAGGGACGTTGCTGCAGGGGTTGAACGCATGGCAGAGCTGACCAGGGGAGCTGCAGACGACAGCAGACATATATCGGCGGAAGCCGGGGATTTATCACGCATTGCCGAAGACCTCGGCCGTAAGGCGGCCTGGTTCAAGTTTTGATATCACGAACGCACTTCACATAACTATCTACACCACAAAGGAGAGGATTATGAAGCGACTGATTTTTACCGCGAGCCTGATTGTCCTTGTCGTCGGAACCGTGTCCCCAGCCCGGGCGGAACTCAAGACCATCGGAACCGGCGCCAACATGAATGTCGATATTACCGGTTTCCCCCCCGCCATGAAGGAAATTTACCCGCTTTTTGTAAAAAAATGTATCAAGTGCCACGGCATGGACAGGACTTTTGTCACCATCCAGACCGGTATGACTCCATCCGGTTCGGTATTCGACAATGCCGCGGTTGATGCGTACGGCTCCAAAATGCTCCGCAAACCGGATGCCGACATGACCAAGCAGGATGTAAAGAAATTCATGGAACTTATGAAATTCATGCTTGATGAAGCAGCGAAATAACCTGCGACTTGCAACCTATTTATTGAAGGTGCTTGAAATACTTTTGGAGGGTTCACAAATGAAGATTATTACTTCCGGAATGCTGCTCCTGCTGGGGGGTTTCGCAACCTCTGCAATCCTGTTATTGCCGGATCCCGCTCAAGCGATCCCTGCGTTTACCCGTCAATTCAAGACGGAATGCTTCACTTGCCATACGATTTTTCCCGAACTGACCGAGCAGGGCGATAACTTCAGGAGAAATGGCTATGTCTGGCTGGAAACCAAGGGCACAGCCAAGCCTGCAGCAAAAAAAGATGAAAAAAAGGATGGCAAAAAAGGGCTCAACGAGCGGGAATATCTTGTCCTGTCGAGCCTGCCTGATTATGTCCCGTTATCAATAATCGGCACCTTTAATGCGTCTTATGCGGATAATCGTCCGGAAAATGAAGGCAACCGGTTTGATCTGGCGACAAGAGCCGTAGTGCTGGATGCGGGCGGTAGTTTTAACGATAAAATGGGGGCATGGATAAGCTACAACCTGTTTTCGGAAGGGATGTTCAATCATGTCACCGGCGGCTCCGCCCTGAATGCCAATGTCCCCTCCAATAACATCCCGGATATTAACGAGGCGTTTGTCCAGGCGCGTCATCTGTTCGATTCTCCTGTAAATGTCAAGGTTGGCCGTTTCACACCTACTCTCTCCCTCTGGAAGACAACCAACAAGACTTCTCTGGCCTCCCCCATGGCTACAACCAGCTATCGGGTTGGTGATTCACCATTTTATGTCAATGCCGCGACTGACGGGGCGGAGTTGAATTCGATTCTCGGCGGGCGACTGGCTGTGGCTGCAGGTATGGTCAAGGTCAAGGATCAGAGGAATCTTTCCGGCTACGGCAGCATCCAATACAAACTTGGCGGGGCTGATTTTGAAGGGCATGAAGCTGCTGTCAATATGGACGCCGAAGAAAGTATTTTTGACTATCTGACCGTCACACTTGGCGGCTATGGATATGCCGGCAGTAATAACCCCGGTGCGTTCAGACAGTTGAACAACTTTTATCGCTACGGCTTTGAAGGGGATGTCCGATACCAGAAATACAGGGTAAAGCTGGCCAGTGCCTTTGGAACGGACGACAATTCGTTAGTATCGAACGCTTTCCCGAACGGTGGACAATGGATCAATAAAAATTCACAGGTCTATGCCGCAGAAGCGCTTTATCTCTTCGGTTCGCAATTCATTCCCTCGTTCCGGTTTGAATACGAAGACAACGGGACTACCAATACCCGCCGCTACATCCCGACTTTGGCATATGCAGCACTCCAGAACGCCAAACTCGTTCTCGAATACAAGCGGGAAAACACCTCCGGCAACAGCATGGACAACAACACGGTCAACCTCGCTCTTACGGCGACCTTTTAGGCTTGCGGCAATGTTGTTGATTTCTGTCCAAATTAATAGCCACAGGAGACAATGGATGAATTCCATACGTTTCACTTGCTTGGGAATTTTATTTCTTTTTTTAGCGCTTTTGAGCGGCTGTGGCGACGGTAACTCAGGGACCTCGGGCAGCAGGGCAACTCTCAAAATATCCCAGCTGTGTATTGATTGTCACGCCGGGGCCAACGATCCGGTTGTCGCGACTGCAAAGATAACCGAAGAATGGAAAATTTCGAAACACAATTCGGAAATAGTCGGCGCCGGCTGCATTGACTGCCATGAGCCACAGGTTGGCCATCCGAATGTTTGCAGCAGGTGTCACGGTGGCGCTCCGTCGGCATTCAACGCAACCGGGACCGATGTGGTTCGCAACCCTGATGCAGAAAAAAAATGCTACAAATGTCATGGCGCAATAACACTCAGTCCGGGGCATTTTACCAACAATACCTCTGCAAATGCACCAGGTTCGTTCGTCTCCAGAAACTACGCAAACAAATGCAGAGCCTGTCACAACCCCCACGACGTGACCACGTTGCTGCCGATCAACAGGGATTGGGCAAAGTCCGGTCATGGCAACCCAAATGGCGCGGCCTGGCAGCACTATGATTTTAAGGGGGCGGATCGCCTTGCGTGCATGCGTTGTCATACCGCCACCGGATACATTAATTTTATTACCGGTGCAGAAGGGGCTACAGCCTCGAAAATGTGGACAACTACCACCGACAAGACCAAGGAAGTACTTTCCTGTATTGCCTGTCACGAAACATACGACTTTAAAAACAGTGTCCGCAAAATCGGAGCTTTTACAGCTCCGTACAATGCTCCTAACACCTTCCCCAATGTAGGCGCTTCCAATCTCTGCATTGCCTGCCACTCCGGCCGCGAGAACATGGCTTCCATCCTGGCCATGACCAACATGTCCGGTGCGACCAGCCCCACACTCAAGAATTCGCACTATATGGCCGCGGCCGGTCTCATGTACATGACTACCGGTTTTACCAATTTCACCACCATGACTACCAAAGCTGCCGCCACCAATACTTATGGTGCCTCTTACACCATGTATTACGGATCGGGGACGGCTCCGACAGGCAACATCAGCAGTACACACCGCAAACTGGGTACGCCGATGATAAATGGCGACAGTCACAACCCGGCCGCCTTTGTCCCCGGCAGTTTCGATGCAGACGGTCCTTGCGTCACCTGCCATATGAACGCCACGGGTCAAGCCGACCGCAAGACCAGCCACACCTTTGGCATTAACGCAAATGCCTTTAATCAACTTTGCATCAAGTGCCACGGTGCAGAGGGAACCACGACCCTTACCGGCGACAATTTTGAGACCGTCTTCATCGAAGAGCAGTCACTTGTGTTCCAGAATGCACTCAGTCTGGCGATTAAATTACTGAAAGACAACTATGGCATTACCTATGATTCTGCAACAAATCCTTATTTCTTTAATGCGAACGGCAAGAGCGTTACCAACTGGAAGCGTGGCCGCAGCAATGCCGAGGCAAAGAAACTGATGGGAGCCTGCTACAATATCAACCTCCTGAAGAGGGAGCCGGGAGCCTATGCCCATGGCCGCACCTTCGTGCGCCGGTTGATCTATGACACCATCGATTACCTTGATGACGGCAAGATCAACATGTCAACCGGAGCCACGGCACTCGCATCCGGAATGAAGGGCCTGAACAATGCCGTGATCTATGTCAAGGGGACGTCGGCAAATGACCCCGCCACTACGGCAAGCTACACCTATCTGGCTGGATACAACCGCACCTCGGGGGCCTGGAACACACCTTATGAAAGGCCCTGATTACAGGAGCTGCCCGTTCGAGTAAAGGACTGAAGCTTAGGATTCAGCAAACAAATAAGGCCCACCGAATCGTGGGCCTTATTTGTTTGCAATAATCGGAAACTGAGGTAATTTGTCAATCGTGGATAACTGGAGTTTTCAAAAACTGATCGCTTTTAATACCCGAACTGGATCAAATTGGTATTCCCAAGGCACAGGAGGTATCATTCATGTTCAAGAGTACATCCTTACTGACAGCAGCAACCCTGGCCATAACCACGTCACTGGCAAACGCGGCCGAGATCAAACTGGGCGGAGGAGGAGCGGCAGTTGCTACGGTATTCTCTCCGGTCAAGGCCTCCTTTGAAAAAACCACCGGCAATAATCTAATCATCCTGCAGAGCACCCCTAAGGATGGCCTCAAGCAGCTCTGGAAAGGCGATCTGGATGTGGCGGTAACCTCCGTAGATCTGGCGGGCATGATTGCCGGAGCCGCCAAAGATGGCATCATTGTCGACAAAGCCGCCCTGCAAATCGTTGAGATCGGAACCAACAGGACAGTCGTCCTGCTTCATCCGTCCAACCCCGTAACCAGCCTGACCAAGGAGCAGATGAAAGGGCTCTTCACCGGCAAGATCACCAACTGGAAGGATGTCGGCGGCAAAGACGCCCCGGTGCTTGTTGTATGGGGTAAAAACTCCCCGGGACAGAATGACCTCTTCACCAATGTAATCCTGGATGGCGAGAAGATCGTTGACGAAAACCTGGATACTACTGATTACAAAGGGATCAAGGATACCGTGGCGACCAACCCTGAAGCGATCGGTATCGATCCGCTCGGCATGATTGACGAGTCGGTCAAGGCCATCAAACCATCACCTGAAGCCAACAGCCCGATCCTGCTGATCACCAAGGGGGCGCCATCGAAGCCGGTCAAACAGCTAATCGACTTCATCAAGACAGCAGGAAAGAAGTACATCAAAGAGTAGCCTGAAACATACTGTAACACGTCAAAAGGCCGGGGCATCCCCACTTTTTCTGAAGTATCTCTTCCCGGGCCTGAATTTGATCAAGCACCGGCGTAGCATCTATGCTAAGATGATTTTTAAGTAATTTTCCGGAGGTTTTTTGTTTATGAAGTACCGTCTGCTACTGCTGGCCCTGTTGTTATTGTCGTTATCCATCCCCCTTTCGCATGCCGCCCCACCCGAAATAAAGAAGAATCAGCCTGCGGTGAGTCAGGAAGTCAGGGTTCCGATCCTCCTCTACCACCGCTTCGGTCCGACGGTGGCCGACGGTATGACGATCACCACACCGGTGTTCGAGTCCCACCTCAAATATTTACGTGACAACGGCTATAAAGTGATCCCGCTTCGGCAACTGGTTGACTGGTATCAGAAAAAAGGCCCCGCCCCCGCTGCCAAATCGGTGGTGATCGTCGAGGACGACGCGCATAAATCCGTGTACACGGACATGCTGCCGCTCGCAAAGAAATACAACGTGCCGGTGACGGTATTCATCTACCCTTCAGCCATTTCAAACGCCAAATATGCCATGACCTGGGACCAGATCAGGGAATTGAAGAAGAGCGGCCTGTTTGATCTCCAGAGTCATACCTACTGGCACCCTAACTTCAAGAGGGACAGGAAGAAAATGAAGCCGCAGGAGTACGAAAAATTTGTAACGACGCAGCTTACTAAATCAAAGGCGAAGATCGAAAAAGAGCTGGGAAGCAAGGTGGACATGCTGGCATGGCCGTTCGGCATTTTCGACGACTATCTGCTGAAGAAGGCCGCCGAGGCCGGCTATGGCGCCACCTTCACGATCGTGGCCCATCATGCGGGTCCTGCGGACAGCGTGAATAAACTGCCCCGCTATCTGCTGATAAACTCGGATCAGGGCAAGGCATTCGCACAGATAGTGGCGGGAACTGCGCCGAAGCGTAATATCGTCTACTGATTTCAGGGTTTCGCACCAGTTCAACGACGGCCGGAAGTTGGAGGGTAAAGCGGCATTGCCTTTTAACAGTTTTATTCAGACTTATGGCTTAACCGAACCTACGGCAGAAAAACCAGAAACAGTACTCCGACGACGATCCGGTAGATGCCGAACGGGATGAAGGTATGGCTGGTGATGAATTTGAGGAGCGCCTTGATGCCGATTACGGCGAATATGAAGGAGGTTATGAAGCCGATCACGATGTTCTGCCAGTCTCCAAAGACGAAGGCGCTGTGGTTCTTGAAGATATCATAGGCCGTAGCCGCAAGCATGGTGGGCAGCGCCAGCAGAAAGGAGAACTCGGCCGCATCCCTCCTGCTGATCCCGAGCGCAAGGCCGCCCATGATGGTCGCGCCGGAGCGGGACACGCCAGGGACCATGGAAAGACTCTGAATCAAGCCGATGGTAAAGGCCTGGCGGTAGGAGATGTCATAGATACTTGTCACAGTTGCCGGGCGCTCCTTGATCCAGCGTTCAATGACGATGAAGGCTACCCCTCCCGCGATCAGCATGTAACTGACCAGCGACGGCTGGAAGAAAGACTTGACCAGTTTGTAGAGCAGAAAGCCGAGCGCACCGGTGGGGAGGAACGCGAAGCAGAGCTTTTTGAGCAGGTCCGAACGCGAGGCAAGCTGCCTGCGGTAGATGTAGACAACCGCCAGCATGGCACCGGACTGAATAGTGACCTCGAACACTTTGTGGGCGTCGGTCTGTTTGAGTTTCATCAGTGCCGAGGCAAGGATGAGGTGCCCGGTGGACGAGATGGGGAGAAACTCGCTCAACCCCTCCACTACGCCAAGTATGACCGCTTCAATAGGTGTCATGTTACTTCTCCCATGGGTATTCTGCCGAACGCTGATGACTTCCTGCAGCAGCACTTCTGCGTTACGTAAAAAAAAGGGTTAGACATCTCTGCCTAACCCTTGTTTTTTTATGGTGCGCCTGGAGCGATTCGAACGCCCGACCTACGGATTCGTAGTCCGTTGCTCTATCCAGCTGAGCTACAAGCGCATTGGAACTAGTCTTATAACGTACCATACGGAATATTTCAACCATTTTTTTACGAATTTCCCGTTTTACTCACACGCATGCCTGATTTTCTTCTACCCTATCGGTCCATTTTCGGATATTCTAATAAATTCGAACCACGTCATTTAGCATTAAGGTTAAAAATGGAACACTTTATTCTGGAAATCAGCGAAGCGGAAATCAAACGGGAACGGGAGAAATCGAGGGAACTTCGCAAGAGCCGCTGGTGGAAGAACCGCCTGGCCCTGGGGCGTTGCCACTATTGTAACGGGAGGTTTGCTCCGGAAGAATTGACCATGGATCACCTGGTCCCTGTGTCGCGCGGCGGCAAGGCATCTCGTAACAATGTGGTTCCGGCCTGTAAGGAATGCAACAGCCGCAAGAAATATCTGCTTCCGATCGAGTGGGAAGAATATCTGGACAAGCATGAGAGTCCGGTACCGGAGTTAACGAGTGCATAAATTGAAAAGCCGCTATAAAGTCGTCATCTATGACTGTGATGGCGTGATCCTTGACTCAATCGAATCCAATTATGTTTTTTACAACCGCGTCATGGAATTTCTGGGGAGAGCGGAGATTGACCGGAATAACGGAGATGCCAAGAGGGTTCTTCACACCTACTCGTTCAATGACGTGATGGAATATTTTTTTAGCGGAGACCCGCAACGTGAGGAGGCCTTCAGCTTTGCCAAGACCATCCGCTATCGCGATCTTATGCCGTACATGCGGATGGAAGACGGCTTTGTGGAAGCCCTTGACCGGCTCAAGGGGCATACATCCCTGGCAATCTGCACCAATCGGGCGACATCCATGGATATGATCATCGAGGATTTCGGACTTACCGGCTATTTCGAATACGTGATGACGGCGGCGCAGGTTACTCACCCGAAGCCCCACCCGGAACCGCTCCTGAAAGTGCTGGATCATTTCGAAGCCAAACCGGAGGAGGCTCTCTTTATCGGCGATGGCGAGGTAGACATGCAGGCCGCCAGGAGCGCCGGAGTGCCCTTCATCTCCTACAAATCCCATCTGCCGGGTCTGGCCCGTATCCAGCACCATTCCGAGGTCGTCCGGCATGTGTTTGCATCCCGATAAAAAAAACTCCGGGGTTCCATAGCCCCGGAGTTTTTTCCATCCGAACAGCATATCCGATTATCTCACCAGTTTTGACAGCTTCTTGAATTCATCCGTCCCGGCAACCTTCAACAGCTGAAACATGGCGGCCTCCGTACAGGTCGGGGTCGCCCCGGCAAGGGTCATGGTCTCGATGGCGGTTTGCCAGTTCCTCTTGCTGCGGCTCATGACGGCATCCTTCACGACATGAACGTTCAGGCCCGCATCGCGCAGCTCGATAACCGTCTGCAGGACACAGACATGAGTTTCCATACCGGTGACTATCACCTGCGTCCGGCCGGTTGACTTGAGAGCATTGACAAATTCGGCGCTGCCACAACTGCTGAAGGCCATTTTCTCATAGGACGAAGCCGTTGCCGCCTTTTCCTTCAATTCCGGCAGAGTCTCCCCCAGCCCCTTGACGTACTGTTCAGTCACCAGAACCGGAATCTTCAGTTCGGCAGCGCTCTCCAGCAGGATGCCGATGTTTTTCACAAGCTGCTTCAGCACGGCTTCATCCATCGCAACGCATAATTTTTCCTGCACATCGATCACCACCAGCACCGCTTTGTCGCGTTCCAGAAAAAAACTGTCTTTAATTGACATGGTCGCCGCCTCTTTTCTCGTATTAAAATGAATCAAATTGTAACGCAGATGCGAATAATATTCAATGCATCTACACCGTGGTGTAATTAAATATGAAGTAGCGTATTGACAATATTAATGTAATAAAATATGGTCCACAAGAAGCCGGTAACTATATATTCGTAAGGGAGCTAAAGAATGATTCGATCTGTGCTTGTTTTTGTGATGGTACTTGGAATTTCTGGAATATCGATGGCTGCACAGGAAGAAAAAATAGTCACCAGTGGACCTGAAATCATTATACACAAAATGGATGGTAAGCCGCTTGAGTTAAAACACTGGGAACATCAGAAGAGAATGAAAAAGGGTGGGTGTACCAATTGCCACCGAGGGGAAATCGGCAAGATCGAAGGGTGGAATAAGGAATTTGCCCACATGGTATGCATCCCGTGTCATGACCTTAATGACAAGGGTCCTGTCAATTGTAAAGAATGCCACAAAAAATAAATAATCGCTGAATTCGAGTAAAAATTAAATTATTTATCTGTGGTATTGCTGATAAATTCAGGCCGCTTTAGCGGCCTTTATTATTTGGATATGGCAAGAACCGCTATTCACGGGAAATGGTACCCTGAGATTATTCGGGAATGAATTATTGTTGTCTGTAAAGGAGTACCATGCTACATCAGGTCACCATTTTACACCCGGAGGTTATCCATGAAAGTTACCGCATTTAACGGCAGTCCACGCAAGGATGGCAACACCTCGCTGCTGATCGGGCATGCCCTGGACGCCCTCAACAAGGAGGGGATCACTACCGAACTGGTCCAGGTAGGAGGCGAAAAACTGCACGGCTGCATCGCCTGTTATCAATGTTTCGCGCGCAAGGACAAGCGCTGTGCCGTGACGGACGACATCGCCAACAGCTGTGTTGAGAAGATGCTCGGGTCCGACGGCATCATCATCGGCTCACCGACCTATTTTGCCGCGCTCACCCCCGAGACCAAGGCGCTGATCGACCGGTGCGGCATGGTATCACGTGCAAACGGCGACATGTTCAAACGCAAGGCGGGTGCAGCCGTTGTGGCGGTACGGCGGGCCGGGGCGATCAATGTCTTTGACACCATCAACCACTTTTTCAGCATCGGCCAGATGATCATCCCCGCCTCAAACTACTGGAACATCGGTGTCGGCCGGAACATCGGCGACGTAGCTCAGGATGAAGAGGGAATCAACACCATGAGGGTACTGGGAGAAAACATGGCGTGGCTGTTAAAGAGGATTGCCGGATAAACGAGGTGGTGCAGGACGCTCCTCCCGGAGCGCCCTGACAGTGAATGTACACTACAGCAGCGCCTTCGCAGCCGCAATTGCCGCAGCATAATCCGGCTCGGCTGTGACTTCCGGAACGATCTGGATGTAGCGGATGATGTTGGCTGCATCGACGACGAAAACGGCGCGGGTCAAGAGCAGCAGCTCCTTGATCAATACCCCGTATCCGAGTCCGAAGGAGCGTTCGCGGTAATCGGAAAGGGTGATCACCCTGTCGATCCCGGCAGCTCCGCACCACCGCTTCTGGGCAAAGGGGAGATCGAGACTGACCGTCAACACCACGACATCACCCGGCAACGAAGCGGCTTCCTGGTTGAAACGGCGTGTCTCTGTGTCGCAGACCGGAGTATCCAGGGATGGTACCGCACTGATGATCTTGATTTTGCCGGCGCAACCGGAGAGCGTCACGGCGGAGAGGCCGTTGTCAACCACGGCAAAGTCCGGAGCGGCGTCACCCACCTTGAGCTCGGGTCCAAGCAGGGTCATCGGGTTTCCTTTAAACGTAATTATTCCTCTTTTTTCACTCATGATCTACCTCCTCATCAAGTTCTACCATTTCAGGTAGTCTGCAGAATTCTTCACCGGGAGCACTATCGCATTCGAGAAGATGCAGTAACTGCATCACCAGTCGATAGGTAATCCCCCATAGCAGCGGCTTGTTATCAACGGGAAGCCGGATCGCCGGGACATCGTACCGCTTGTCATCAAAGGCAACCTGACTCTGCAGATGCCGACCCCGGTCACGCAGTTCGGAAAGCGTGATCCAGAACAGATCCCGCACCTCCTCGTTCAAAACCGGGCGGAAGTTCATCCGGTCAATTCCGAACAGGCAGCAGGAAACCTTTACGGGCAGATTGGCTCCGACGATGTCGGAAAGTCGCCCCAGATAACGTCCCTGCTCCAGATCAATTCCGATCTCTTCAAGCGTTTCCCGGCAAGCCGCCTGGCATTCGAACTCACCCTCTTCCAGTTTGCCGCCCGGAAATGCTATATGTCCCGACCAGGGATCAAGATCGTGAGAGGCACGCTCAATAAACAGAATCTCGACATCATGGGGGGTCTGATGCAGTATCATGGCGACCGCGGCACGGGTACGGTCAACGGAATCCGGCACGGAATCCCCCCCCCGCGTGGCAAGCAGTTCGGCGATTCGATTAAACGCACAGTCATGCTGTGCTGATAAGCCTCTCATAATTCCGGTTTTTCCTGTATGGATTATCATATAAACTTACCGTATCATTTAGTACCGTCAAGCAAAATTATATCAGGATACGCCCTATGCCACAACAGCTGCCGCCTGCCACGCCACAGGTCTCAATTCTAATGCCGGTTCGCAACGAGGAGTCCTTCCTGCCGGCTACGCTGAACTCACTCTACCGCCAGACTCTTGCAGACTGGGAACTGATCGCGGTTGATGACGGATCAAGCGACGGGACTCCACGTATTCTCGCCGCAGCGGCCGGGCACGACGTTCGCGTACGGGTCATCAGGCGCGAGGGGGGCGGCCTGGTGGCGGCGCTCAATGCCGGCCTTGAAGCGTGCCGGGCGCCGTTACTGGCCCGTCTGGATGGCGATGACATCTGCCATCCCCGGCGTCTTGAGCTGCAGGCAGCGTATCTGGAGGCGCATCCCGCTATTGGGCTGGTTGCCTGCAACTTCCGCCATTTCCCGCGAACCGGCCTCAAACAGGGCATGATTGACTATGAGTCATGGCAGAACAGCCTGACCAGGCATCCTGCCATCATCCGGGACCTGTTTGTCGAATCGCCCTTTGTCCACCCCTCCATCATGACGCGGAGAATAATTATGGAAGGGCTCGGGGGGTACCATGGCAGCGGGTGGCCGGAGGATTATGACCTCTGGCTGCGCATGGCGGCGGCCGGGGTACAGTTTGCCCGACTGCCGCACACACTCCTGTTCTGGCGTGACCACCCCGAACGTGCCACCCGCACGATGGATGAATACGCCCTGCATGCCTTCCGCGCCTGCAAATGCCACCATCTGCTGAACAGTTTTCTACAGGACAGTCCCGACGTAGTTATTGCCGGAGCCGGCCTGGAAGCACGGGCATGGCAGCGCTTGCTGACCGCCGCAAAAGTGACGGTTTCCACCTGGCTGGATGTCGATCCGCGGAAGATCGGACGTATTCTGCACAATGCGCCGGTACTTTCCCCCGACGAGCTTCATCTGAATGGGCGAAAAATGATCGTTGCCATCGGCGTGCGCGGTGCGCGCGAGCAGTTCCGGAGCGTGGCCCGCAGGCGCGGGTGGCAGGAAGGCATGGACTTTGTGTGCGTCGCGTGATAAAAACCGGGGAGCCCGAAGAGGCTTAAAGTTGGTTGAAGACATAAAGTAGAAGGAGTTGCAGATGTTACCAAGCAAAGAAGAAATGGCACTTACGATCGATGAGGCCGACTGGAGCTCCCTGCGAGCCCATCTGCATCGCGGCGGACTGATCCTGGTCGATGACTCCCTCGATCTGGCCGACACCGCCCATATGGTCGCAGCCGATGACGTCGAAAGCATCCAGCATCTGGTCGAAAATGGCATGATCGGCAAACCATCGGATTCAAAGATCCGCTCCTGGGAAGAAGACCTGCATAAAAAGTTTGCCATGCTGATTGTCAGCCCCTATGTCCTGATTCAGGAAAAGATGCCGACATTTCATTGAGACAAAACGAGGTGCAAGAGTGGAAATGAAACTTGGCGACAATGAAGTCCGGGTTCTGGGCAGCCTGATGGAAAAGGAGCTTACCACACCGGAGTATTACCCGCTGTCACTCAATTCTCTCACCAACGCCTGCAACCAGAAGTCGAACCGTGATCCGGTAATGGCTCTGACGGAGGAGGAGGTTGTAAAGGCCCTTGATTCACTCCGCTTCAAGCAACTGGTGGTGCTTTCGGCGGATGGCGGCAGAGTCCCGAAGTACCGCCATCTGCTTGCGGAAAAACTGGGATTGATGCCGGCAGAGCTGGCGATCATCTGCGAACTGCTGGTGCGCGGCCCCCAGACTGTCGGCGAATTGCGCACACGGGGAGAGCGAATGCACCCGTTCGGCGACCTGGCGGCCGTGGAAGAGGTGCTGCAGGAACTGATGGAGCGCGAAACGCCGCTGATTGCCCTGTTGCCCCGCCAGCCGGGGAGGAAGGAGGGGCGCTATGCCCAGCTTTTTTCCGGAATGCCGGATACGTCGGCCGAGGAGCGCGAAGCCGCGCCGGAAGCGGCACGGGTGCGGGTAATGGTGGAGAATGAGCGGATTTCAAAGCTTGAGGAAGAGGTTGCCGCCATGAGGAGTGAAGTGGCCGCCCTGCAGCAGCAGATGGCGGAGTTCAAGGCGCAGTTTGAATAGCATCATTCTCCGGCCAGAAGCGCCGCTGCAGCTCGGCCATCAGCGGCCCCAGGCTCTTCCGGTCGCGGGACGACACCGTGACGCTGTTCTGGGTTCTGGCCGACTGACGGACGCGTAGAAACGCGACCTTGTCCTTCTTTTTCATCTCATCCAGCAGGTCGGCCTTGTTGAACACCAGCAGCTCCTGCTTGTCCCCCAGCTCCAGCTCCGCCAGAATGGTCCGCACCTGATTTATCTGATCCTCAAAACGGGGATGTGACGCGTCCACCACATGCAGCAGCAGGTCGGCGTCGCGCATCTCTTCCAGTGTCGCCTTGAAAGCCCCCAGCAGAGACTTCGGGAGGGAACGGATAAAGCCGACCGTGTCGGTGATGATCACCTCGCGCTCGCGCGGAAAACGGAGACGCCTGGTGGAGGTATCGAGCGTGGCAAAAAGGAGGTCTTCGGTAAAGACGTCACTATTGGTCAGGGCATTCAGCAGGGTCGATTTACCGGCATTGGTATAGCCGACGATCGATATGATCGGCACCCCGGCCTTGACCCGCTGCTTGCGCCGCTGGTCGCGTCCCTGGGAAAGTTCCTTGAGTTCCCGCTCCAGGCTGGCGATCCGGTCGCGGATACGGCGCCGGTCGGTCTCCAGCTTGGTTTCGCCCGGCCCCCGTCCGCCGATCCCCCCCATCAGGCGCGACATCTGCACTCCGCGGCCGGTCAGGCGGGGCAGGAGATACTTGAGCTGGGCAAGCTCGACCTGCACCTTGCCGTCCAGCGTTTTTGCCCGCCGGGCGAAGATATCGAGGATCAGCTGGCTGCGGTCGATAACCTTCAGTTCCGTCATAGCGGAAATCGAGCGCATCTGGGCCGGAGTCAGCTCCTGATCGAATATCAGCATGCTGGCGCCACGCTGCATCGCCCTGATGACCACGTCACGCATCATCCCCTCCCCCATCAGAAACCGGGGGTTGAGTTTTTTCGGCCGCTGGATGAATTCATCCAGTGCTTCCACCTGGGCGGTGCGCGACAGTTCACGCAGTTCCGCCATCGAATCTTCAGCTTCCTGGCGGGTTCCGGAGGTAGTTACGGAGATCAGAATCGCCCGCTCGAGAACATTCGCGGCTTTCGTTACAGTGCGGGCCGCCTTTTCCAGATCGGCTTCCAGCTCCGGGATTACGTGGCTGCAGTCGAGGTCGATCCGTTCAAACGGGACAAGGGGATCGAGTGTCGTTCCGGCTCCCCTTTGATCGGGCGAGAGCCACGCCAGCTGGACATGAATAGCGGTTTTGCCGGGGGTAAAAAGGAGGGCGGCCAGCAGATCAAGCCGCAACAGGGAAAGATCGGTCAAATCGTCTTCTGAGACCGGTTCGTTTTTCAGGTGTGTGTGGACCAGGCGCAGGCCGCGCATGACCTTTTTACCGAGCGGATAATCGCGCAGTTCCGGGATTACCACCCCTTTTTCATCGCCGACAATGACGTATTCAACATTGCCGGTGCGGTTGATCAGGATGCCGATCTGGCGGCGGAGATCGCCGGAGAGTTCAACGAGGCGGGTGGCCAGATCATGGGAGCAAAACTCGGCAACAGGAACCCGCCTGCGATACAGGCGTTCCAGAGACTGAAGCTGGCTTGATTTCAAGCCTGCAAGATTGCCGAATACTTCTTTAATGGGATTACTCCGTAACTTGGGAGTTATAGGTTATGGTCAAAATTGAGCTCAGGTATTTAGTCAAAGCCCTATGATATTGTACCCGCCGTCGACATAATGAATCTCGCCGCTGACGCCGCCGGCCATGTCGCTGCAGAGGTAGAGCGCCGCATTGGCCACGTCTTCCTGGGTGATGGTCCGCCTGAGCGGAGCTTTTGACTCGACATGGTTGAGAATGGCGTGGAAACCGTTGACCCCCGCCGCGGCAAGCGTACGGATCGGGCCGGCGGAAATGGCGTTGACCCGTGTGCCTTCGGGGCCGAGCCCCTCGGACAGATAGCGCACGGATGCCTCAAGCGCCGCTTTGGCAACACCCATGACATTGTAGCTCGGGAACACCTTCATCGCCCCGTAGTAACTGAGTGTCAGAGCGGAACCGTTCCTTCCCTGCATCATCGGCTGGGCCGCTTTCATGATGGCGAGGAACGAGTAGACACTGATGTCCATGGCGGTGGCAAAACCTTCACGGGTAGTATTGAGGATCGTTCCCTTCAACTCTTCCTTGTTCGCAAAGGCAACCGCATGGACGACAATATCGACGCCGTCCCAGATTTTGCCGAGCTCGCTGAAGACCGAAGCTATCTCGTCATCGCTGGTAACGTTGCAGGGGAGTATTACCGCGGCATCAATCGACTCCGCCAGCGGCCGAACCCGTTTCTCAAAGGCCTCTCCGGCATAGGTTATCGCCAGATCGGCTCCCTGCTCATGAAAAAGCCGGGCGATCGCCCAGGCGATACTCTTGTCGTTGGCAACACCAAAAATTACGGCTTTTTTTCCACGTAGTAACATTGATACAATCCTCCAGATATCTACACTGCGGGTGATGCTTCCGGATCTTTTTTTTCGGCAGCAGGTTCTGTTTGTATTACTTCATGTTCAACCGGATGTTCATTGGATGAGGTGTCCGATGATTCGGCCGGTCCACCAATATTGTCAGCCGGACCGGCCTGGTTGTGCTCCGGTTCAGCCGGTTTAAGGCCGGCCTCAAGAACCGCCAGCCGCTTTTCTATCGATTCGAGAACTTCCAGCGTCCGGTCCTGCTTCCCCTTGATTGCGAATACGACAAACGGCATGATCAACCAGACCACAGCCAGAAAAAGGCTGATGATACTCATCATCACCATGAAACCGCCGACAATCTCCATTTACTTCTCCCGGAAAATATTAGGTTCACTTATAACACAATAACCTCAAAAAGCTAAGGTGATATTTACTGCATCTGGCACAGTAGCGCAGCGTGACTGGAGCCGAAGTACGGCGGATCGTTCCTGACTATTGCGGCAACATCGGGGTGACGCTTGAATTCTCCCTCCAGGAAGCTGCGCACCTGCTTGCGGTTCCAGCCTCCGGGATGGCGGAAAGCGGTGTAGAGTGAAAGATCTCCCTCATAGAACGGCTGATCGCCGAACTCCAGCGCTTCATCCCCATGGAGCGGCATGTTGAACAGCGCCAGATTGAGAAAATTGATCGCCTGATGGTGGCGGACGACAAATTCGAGTGTCCGGCGGGCCTCAACAATCGTTTCCCCCGGCGTTCCGAACAGCAGATAGCAATAGACCCGGATCCCGGCCATCCTGAGGTTATTCAGCACCCGGGAGGCCAATCCGAGATTAATCCCCTTGCCCATCCGGTCCAGCACACCCTGGTCGCCGGACTCCAGCCCCAGCTTGAGCATTACGCACCCGGAACGCCTCAGATCCCGGCAAAATTCAGGGTCGGCCAGACCCTCATCAATTCTGGCAAAGCCGTACCACTCCGCTCCCGGTGGATTCGCGGCAAGGGCACGCAGAAGTGCCGGACTGACGGCATTATCCAGCAGGTGGATCAGGATCGGCCCGGTCTGTTCGGTCAAAAGCTTCAGGTCTGCAATAACGCGGGAAACCGGGACGGGACGGTACCTGTTCCCTTCGGCACACTCCGGACAGAACGAGCAGCGGTTCCAGTAGCAGCCACTGGCGGCGCTGTAGGGGAGGATCAGTCCGGGCGAAAAATACTCCGTCAACGGCAGCTGTGAATAATCGGGGGTCGCGTGCCGCATCGGCGGCGCCGAGCTGCCCAGGAGCGCCGGCAACTGTTCTTCCCCAGGCCCGGAAACCAGATGATCCACCAGATTTACGAAGGGGTTGCGCCAGCCGGGACGCTGCATCCAGGAGGTCGTCAAGCCGCCGCCAAGAACTATTTTCAGCGCCGGGTACCGTTTCCTGACGTGGCCGATCATCGCAAAGGTGCAGAGCGCCTGACTGAGAAAGTTGAGCGAAAAGCCGACCGTGCTTATACCACCTAAAAGCTCCGGCAGACGCCGGCTGAAATAGGGGAAAAACGGATTCTGCTCCGGAGAGTGCGCCGCGGCAAGCAGGTCGTCACTGCGTAACGGCGAGAGTGTCTCATGATGGTAGTCGGCAAGCCCGGCCACGACTCCATTTCCGGAAGTCGAGAGGGCAAGAACCCGGTTGATGTCACTGGTCGCGCGACGATAGCGGCCGGGAGCCAGGTAGGTGCCGCGGTCACGCAGAGCGGCCAGGTTCCGTGCCCGCCCCTTGAATGCCCGTCGGCTCCAGGTGTCGCCGGGAGTCAGCGGCTGTTCCAGCAACCAGAGTTGCCCTTCCAGATTGGCATCCAGCAGGCGGCAGGGCATGCCCTGAGCCTTCAGTGAGGCCGCCAGGCGGGCAATGCCGGCAGGCGGTTCGCACGCTTTGGCGAGGGGCGGAAATATGAGCAGCATGCCGTTCCCGGTGCCGGCCGACTACTGATACTGGATGTAGAGCGGTTTGGGATTCAGCTTGAGCAGTTCCTGCGGGGTCAGCAGCGGATCCCCCTTCTTTGTGTCATTGTGATAGAAGAGCTTGAATCCGGTATACTGCACCGGCTCGGCGACCACATAATCCTTGTACGAATCCCGCTTCAACCAGGGGGCGCCCCAGCCATCCATATGCATGACCATTTGCACTTCGGGGTGCAGCACGATCTTTTTTGAGTTCGTGACGCCGTTACGGGTAAATCTGTGCACCGTGAATACCTTGGGGGGGAGGTTATATTTTTTGACCAGATCTTTCAGATAGCCGGAAGCGAAGTTGATGTCGGCTGCGTCGTATGTACCGATCTTTGTTCCCGGCTTTTTTCCGCTTTTTATCAGGTTGAATTCCGGATCAATCCCGAGATGCACGTCGGGATTCTTCAGGATCCACTCAAAACGGGGCAGAACCGAGCGGATATCGTCATGTCCGGTCTGAATATCGATAAACATGACCGCGCCCGCTTCCTTGGCCCAACCATATACCTGGTTGATGATCTTGTCCGGCATGATCATGCGGTACTTGCCGGATTTTCCGGGTTCCCCCTGTGCCACCACCGCAATCAGATGCAGTGCAGGCTGTACCGGCGTACCCGGATCGGCCGCCTGCCACCTGGCTACTTCGCCTTTCAGGCGCTTCAGCATTTCGTCCTTGGGATATTCACCGAGTGCTCCCATCTTCTTCGAAAGCGGGTTGCCGTAGTATGCGACGATGCGTTTCGACGGCAGGATCGAACCGGGCAGCGGTGCGGCGCACCGTACCGGCCAGCCGCACTGTTTGGCATACTCGGGGCTCTCGCCGGCATTGTATTTTATTTTGGGAGCCGATTTACGGGCGGCGCTGGTCTGTGCCGCAAAAGCCGCGGCCTTTCTGGCTGCCGTGGTTGTTGCCGCAAAAGCTGCTTGAGCGGCCCGCTGTTCGGTTTCCTTTCGGGCAATCGACCCCGACTCGGCGCTTTTGCCGTCGGAACAGGCTGCAAGGGTAAGGACTGCAACTATCAACAATGGTGCGATAAACCTGATATGCTGGTATTTCAAACTGAACTCCTTCGCTTCGTACGATAACTGACTGGCCGGGCCGGCTCTGCTTTGTCCTCATCTTCAACAAGAAAATCCTCGATGTCGATTACATCCTTTACCTTGAGTATAAGGGCGTCCGGCCACTCCCTGATCGAAAGCCTGGTCAGGATTTTCGACTCCTCGAAGGTCAAATCGACATCATCCGGCAGCTTGTCCGCCAGTTCGATCGCCCATCTCGTCTCATCCGCCGTCAGCGGAGCCTGCAGCAATTCCCTGCTGGAAATCTTCATTCTGTCCCCATCGCGCATCATGTTTTTTGGAACCTTAATACATACCGCAAATATCATACTCCTTACAAGCATTTTAAGATACTATTTGACAACAGAGTACGAAATGTGTCACCAGAGCAACGATTAACCACGCGCGAGAAACAACTTTCATCTTACCAAGGAGAGCCAATCATGACCCTATGTCCATGCGGAAGTGGCAGCCCCTACTCCGGGTGCTGCGAACCGATCATCTCGGGCGGGCGGCCGGCAGCCACCGCCGAGCAGCTTATGCGCGCCCGCTATTCGGCCTACGTCTTCGCAAAGATGGATTTTGTCTTTGATAGTACCCACCCCGACCACCGCCAGGGGTACGATCACGCCGGCACGAAGGAGTGGGCTGAAACCGCCGAATGGCAGGGACTTGAAATCATCGGCACAAACAGGGGCGGAGTTGACGACTCCGTCGGAGAAGTTGAATTCATCGCCCGTTTCACAGAGAAAGGTGCCAAGCGCGAGCATCACGAAGCGGGGCAGTTCAAGCGAAAAGATGGCAGCTGGTATTTTACCGAAGGGAAGATGGTCCGTCCGAAGCCGTTGACGGTAACCAGGATCGGCCGCAACGATCCATGCAGTTGCGGAAGCGGGCTCAAATACAAGAAATGCTGCGGAAAATGATGCCGAGTCTGTTACTGTAGACATGAAAACCGGAAAGGCGGCTGATAAGCCGCCTTTCCGGTTAACCGTCCATCAATACGCACGTAATTTTATTCTTTTTCTCCGACGTAGATCGTGGCAATGCCGAAGGTAAGTTCATGAAGATGGATGTTGCGGAAGCCGGCTTCGGCGATCATGCGCGAGAACTCTTCCTGTGAAGGAAATTCAAGCACGGAGTCAGGAAGGTACTTGTAGGCGTTATATCGCGAGAACAGCCCCCCGACAACCGGCAGCAGACGACGGAAATAAAAATAGTACAGCTGCCTGAACAGCTTTGAACTTGGCGTGGAAAACTCCAGTATGATCATCCGACCGCCGGGACGCAGCACCCGCCACATTTCCGCTAGCCCCAGCTTGCGATCAACAACGTTTCTGATGCCGAAGGCGATGGTAATCGAGTCGAAAGTATCGTCGGCAAACGGCAGGTCCTCACAGGGGGCCACCTTGAGGTCAATCCTGTCGGCATATGGCGATGCCGCCACCTTCACGGCCCCAAGATCAACCATCTCCTTGCAGAAGTCGGCTCCGGTAATCTTGACCGACGCAGGCGTACGGAGGGCAATTTCCATGGCAACATCACCGGTGCCGGTCGCCACATCCAGAATGCGGGAGCCTTCACGGTATTTGAGCAGCCGCACGGCTTTTGTGCGCCACCGCCGGTCGATACCAAAGCTCAATAGCCGGTTAAGAAAATCGTAGCGCGGGGCAATCGCCCCGAACATCTGCTGGATTTGTTCCCCTTTGTCTGAAAGCCTGAACATTCGTTTCCACTACCTTTTAACGTATTTAAATGCTATAAAAACGGCGTGATTATGTAGCACATTTTGCCCGCAATTAACCAGAAAAAACGAAATCTTATGTATACCTAGAGGAGCCGCCGCCATAGTGATCCCGACAATCCGCATTCAGGATATCGCAGACATATTGATCATGACCTTTCTGCTGTACCAATTGTACTCATGGTTTCGCGGGACGAGGGCAATTCAGGTTCTGTTGGGGCTGGGAGTTGTAACTCTTATTTATTTTGCAACCCGGTTCCTTGATCTGTATATGACCAGCTGGGTTCTTCAGGAGCTTGGCACCGTTCTTATCATTTTGATAATCGTCGTATTTCAAACCGAGATCCGGCAGACACTGTATCGCTTCAGCCTCCTGCGCCACATGCTTGATAGCCGTCAGGAAACCCGGCACAGCCAATTTCAGGATATTGCCGAGACTCTATTCCGGATGGCGGCCAACAAAACCGGGGCACTGATAGTATTTCAAGGCAAAGAATCGCTGCACGATCTGCTGACAAACGGTGTAGTGATCGACAGTGAGATTTCCCCTCAAATGCTGGAGTCGATCTTTTATGCCGGGGCGCCGTTTCATGATGGCGCCGCGCTCATCAGTAACGGCAGGATCGAAAAAGCGGCCTGCCACCTGCCGCTCTCGGTCAGCCCGGATGTTCCGCAGCACATGGGAACCCGCCACCGGGCAGCCCTCGGCCTGTCGGAACGGAGCGATGCGGTCATTGTCGCCATATCGGAGGAACGTGGCGAAGTTACCCTGGTAACCGCCGGAAAATTTCGCCGCATGAACTCCCCCACCGCTCTGATCATGGCGCTGGACGAGCTGCTGCGAAGTGAAGCCCCCCCCGCGCACATCACGCTGCGCGAGCGTTTTTTTTCAAATCTGCTCCCCAAGGTTTCGCTTCTGCTTGGTGTGTGCGTTTTCTGGGTTTTGATAACTACCCGTCAGGGACAAATAACTACGGTAACAGCCCCAGTGCGGCTTCATGGCGTTCCTGACAGCCTGGTCCTGCTCCGCACACTGCCCGAAGATGTGACTGTCCAGATAAAAGCCATGTCAAGTCTGGCGCCGCCACCTTCGAAGCTCGACCTGACCGCTGAAATTGATGCCTCCAAAATAACCGAGGGTATCACCGCTGTCAGAGTCAGTCATGCCGACATAACCGTTCCATCCGGCATGATTGTAACTTCGGTATCCCCCTCCAGCGTTAAAGTTTCAGCAGAAAAAAAGCTGCGCAAGAGCGTTCCGGTAAGGGCAGTTCTCAAAGGCAGGCCGGTAGCCGGCCGGTCACCTTTTAACATCATCTGCGAACCGGAATCTGTCGATATCGAGGGGCCGGCCAGCCAGGTCTCGCAGGTTTTATCCGTAGCGACCGAAGACATCGACGCCAGCCAGTTGAAAAGGGGAAAAGAATACCTCAAGAATCTGCGAGCACCCGAGAAGCAGGTATCCGTCCTTCGAGACACCCCCGTTACCATTAAACTTTCCGTTCGCGAGAGACGCCATAAATAAAGGATTGGCAGATGTTTTTGCCCCCTCCGATACCCTGAAAAATGCAACAAAGATTGACTTTTAAAATCGGTTGTTATATAAACGGGTCCTTCTTTACGGAAATTCAAACAATTTGGAGGGAACATGGCCCGAATTCGTATTATTGCTACGATCTGCCTCATACTCCTGACACTACCTCAGCTGGTTCTGGCTTCAAAATCTCATGTGGTACGAAAAAGCGAATCCCTGCAGTCAATTGCCCGTAAATATCATGTGTCCGCCGATGAGCTGAAAGCCGTCAACAACCTGACCTCTTCCCGTGTTTCCAAGGGTACGCGCCTGATCATTCCGTCACATGCCGAGTCAAAACAAAAGAAAGCGACAGCTTCGGTTCGCCAGGATTCCTATAAGGTTGCCAAGGGCGATACGCTTCCCAAAATAGCAAAAAAAACCGGCGTCAAAATGGCTGACATCAGAAGCCTGAACGGCCTGAAAGGGAACAGGATCAAGCCCGGCCAGGTGCTTGTCCTCGTGGCTGCTGAGGTTCCCACTCGTTCAGCCAGCACCAACAGACTGCAGCTTATAAACAAGGATCTTTTAAATGAGCAGGAACTGACCGACACGCTCGCCGAATTGACCGATCTTGAGTCGGATCACCCGGTCGACCTCGCCAAATCACTTGAAGCCAATCAGGCTATCAACAGCCTAAAAAAGAGCGCCTACAGCTTTCTGGGTGCCCGCTATCGTTTCGGAGGGAGCAGCCGCGGCGCTCTTGACTGTTCGAGCTTCACTCAGCAGGTTTTTCGAGAGCAGAGTGTCAAGCTTCCCCGAACGGCCCGGGAACAATTTTATGTCGGCAACGAAGTCATGCGCGGTGACCTGAAAAAAGGTGACCTCGTCTTCTTCCAGACCTACGCCAGTTTCCCTTCGCACGTCGGTATTTATCTTGGTAACCGCAAGATGATTCATGCCTCTTCGCGTGAACACCGCGTTGTTATTTCGTCAATGGATACCCCTTACTACCTGTCACGCTATCTGGGAGCGAGGCGCATGACAAATACGGCTTCCGACTCCATCAATTTCAATGAACTGCTGCTTGGTGTCGAAGAAGAAAATGAAAATGATATTTTAGCAAACGATACGCTCGGTGTATCGCTTAACCTTGCCAAATAGCACCTGTTACATGTTCATAGCTACCACATCCGGGTCCCATGACCCGGATTTTTTTTCGCCATGAAAATCATGCTCGCCTACCAATCCGGACTGTCGGACCGCAGTGACCCTTATATCAATCTCGTACCAACCGGCTTGTGCTACCTGCACGCCTGTCTATCCGAAGCCGGGTTTGACTCGATCCTGGCCAATTTTTCAGCCTGGCCGGACTCAAGAATCGCCTTGGAATTACGGTCATTCCATCCCGATGTAATGGGCATTTCCCAATGGACTCATAACAGGCACGATTCTCTTAAACTTGCCCGGATTTGTCGTAATCTTCTCCCGAACACCATGATTGTCATGGGAGGAGGGCACGCAACTTTCTGCTATGAAGACATCCTGTTCGAAGGCTCTCCTGTGGATATTGTCGTTCGGGGCGAAGGTGAGTCCACACTGCTGGAACTGGCATCACGGTTGTCCTCGGGAATGGAATGGCAGAGCATCGCCGGAATAGCATTTCGCCATAACGGCACCATTGTCGTCACCCCCCCTCGAAAAACTCTTGATGATCTGGATCGCCTGCCGCTGCCGGCGCGCTATCTGGACAGGTCTATCGGCCTTGATCCGGAACTGCAATCCGAGTTCATCGTCACAACACGCGGCTGTCCATCAACCTGCTATTTCTGCAGTTCCCCCGATTTTTGGGGAAGAAAGGTACGCTTCCGTTCACCGGGCGCTATTATTGAAGAGATCCGGTATATTCGTCATAAGTTCGGCCTGATCTATTTTTCGATACGCGATGACACCTTTACGGCTGACCGCAGGCGGGTCCTTGAATTCTGCTCGCTTCTGCAGGATGAGGAGGTCAAAATCCTCTGGAACTGCCAGTCGCGAGTCACTGCAATTGACGAAGAGCTGCTGATAGAAATGAAACGGGCCGGCTGCGAATGCATTCAGCTCGGTGTCGAATCCGGTTCTCCGCACATTCTTCGGCAGCTGGGTAAAAACATCACTCCGGCCCGGATCAAACATGCATGTGCATTAATCAGGGATATCGGCATAAATCTTTCTATCTACCTGATCAGTGACGTTCCGGGAGAAACCGATGCCGACATTCGGCAAACGATCGAACTGGTGCGCCACACTCATCCGGATGACGGCTACGTTTCGCCTCTTGCCTATTATCCGGGCACGCAGCTCTATAAAGACGCACTGACATCCGGCAGCATTACCGCCGGAATTTTCTCCGACTCACGAAAAGCCGCCCTCTATGTCGCCTCCAAGCCTTCAGGACAGGCATCCACACGCCTTCTGAAAGAGCTGTCAAATAATCAGCAGGATGATCCGGAACGCTTCAAAAGACAGAAGAAGCGTCTAGGATATTGCTACACTACCAATGTTATTGCAGGAGAGTGGTATCGCCAGCGGGGGGAATACAAGAAAGCCGAACAGGAACTGCGGGAGATTACAACCCGCCAACCGGGTAATCCATGGGGGTGGTTTCTTCTCGGAGATTTGTATTCAGAACAGGGGAATTTCAAAAAAGGGAAGGAGTTCTTTGCCAAGGTTCTTGGCATTGTCCCGGAGCATGGCCCATCAAAAGCGGCACATTCGGCTGTATAAAAAAACGGGGCCATTTAGCATGGCCCCGTCCGAGGTTCGTCCTGATTATTACTTGGTAATCCTGATGCCGGGAATGAAGAGGATTTTTTCAAAAGTCCTGTTCAGAGTTTTGCTCTGGAAGTTTACCATGGGCGGAGCTTCCGGATATTCGATCTTGTCGCCCTTTGCAACCTTGGTTTCAGGCAGCGCCATCCAGACTTTCACACCTTTTTCGTCAGCTGCCTCAACATACGTGTAACCGCCGGAATTCATGGTCTGGGTAACCGTTGCCTTTTTGCCTGCACCAGCAGGAATTTCCTGCGATTTCATACCTGCATGAGGATCTGCGCCCGGTGCTGCTGCCGGCATCTGACCCTGCTGTGGAGCAGCTGGAGCTGGAGCTGGAGCTGATGCTCCAGTTTTTGGTTTCTCTTTGCACCCTGCAAGAGCGAGAGCGGCAATACTGAGAACTACTAATGCTGTTTTTTTCACCTGCTACCTCCTGATTTTTGATAACTTTCACTTTTTATCATATTATAGATGATCATTCCAAGAGAAATATTCTAACACGCGTTAATATAACACTATTTCTCATATGCGAGCCATCTCGGCAAGGCGATCCGGCGATATGATTTTACATCATTACTTCTTTGACGTGCCACAATCGGGGGGATTCAAGGAGTCATACAACGCAATCTGCTCCGCAATGGAAAGCCTGCGGCGACGGCAGTCCGACCGGTTCAGGCAAATCCTGCAACGGTCATCCGAACACCACTGACAGCAGGTGCAATCAGGACAGGGATGCTTTTTCGGAGTCTCATCAGACATAAATCGGCCGCATTTCGTTATAAAAAAACCGTCGGACAATGAAAATGATCATAAACAACATATCATCTGAGAATCAACCCCTTACAATAAAAACCGAACAGGCTGCACTACTGGCAACTTTATGGGAAACGCTCCCCTTGATTCGGCGCTGGATAAAACCCTTGCCGGAACTGCCGATGACTATCACGTCGATTTCTTCGCGCTTGGCAAGACTGATAATTTTATCTGCAGGGTCGCCGTACTCAACGATCATCTCCAGAGGAATATCATGTTCGGCTGCGCACTTCTCGACGACATAAAATATCCGTTCCCGAAGCTCATCCCATTTTTTTGTTTCCGTCATCGGAGCGGCCGGCACGAAGTCGGTGAACGTTGAAGTGGGCGCGTTCGGCAGCACAAGCAACGCATATATTCGACTTTTAAACTGGCTCTGATTGCCTGCGGCAAGGCGAACGGCCTCTTCTGCGGCCTTGTCGGACTGAGGAGAGCCATCGATCGCTACAAGTATTTTTTTGCGCAGGTTCAGCATGGCATCCTTCGTACGTGTTTTACAAACGAACTATTAAGCGGACATTGTAACCGCATTCCGGATTTAAATATAAAACAATTTTTCGTACTTGACAATTGTAAAACAATATTCTAACATTTTTAGAAAATTTTGCGAAAGTGGCACTTTTAACTTATTTTTTAATTAGCGATTGCATTTTGATAAGTTGCACGTGCCGTCTTGTTACTCTAATTCATGAAAAGGAATCATCTAATGGCAAAAAAAGAAAAATCTGAATATCTTATACAGGCAGTTTCCCATGCGCTCGACCTTCTGGAACAGTTTCACGGGGAAGTTGATGAACTGGGCGTCACAGAACTGAGCAAGCGCCTGAAACTTCATAAAAACAATGTCTTCAGGTTGCTTGCGACACTTGAATCCCGCAGCTACATCGAGCAGAATAAAGTAACTGAAAATTACCGTCTCGGCCTTAAGACACTGGAGCTCGGGCAGACGTTCATCAAGCAGATGGGCTTGCTCAGACAGTCAAAACCGGTAATTGAAGCATTGGTTGCCAACTGCAACGAGACGACCTACGTTTCAATCCTGAAAGACTTCAATATAGTTTATCTCGATGTTGTTGAAACCGCCATGACCGTCAGGGTGGTCCCGCGGGTAGGTTCGAGACTGCCTGCCTACTGCACAGCCGCAGGGAAAGTCCAGATAGCATATATGAGTGATGAGGAACTTGAAACATATATCCCCTCGAAAGAACTGAAAAGATATACTCCCAACACAATTACTGATCGTGACACTCTGATTAAGCAGCTCAAACAGATTGCCGATCAGGGATACGCCTTCGACAATGAAGAGCTGGACACCGGCGTCAAGTGTGTTAGCGCTCCGATCCGCGACTACACCCGCCGCATTATCGGTGCAGTAAGTATTTCCGGACCCTCAATGCGCTTCTCTGATGAACGCATCAATAAAGAACTGATTCCGTTGGTACTGAAGGCCGGGGACGAGATTTCCGCCAAACTCGGTTTCCAGAAGTAACCGGCTTCCAACAGACATCTTCAGGGCGGCTTTTGAGCCGCCTTTTTTTATTATCCTGATGATTGTACGGCACATCAGGGGTATATCTATTACGACTAAGGATTCCAGCATGCTGATCTACAAGGTTGTTGAAATTGGAACCGTCACCGAAGATGCAATCGAGGAAGCGCTGAACAATTGGAGTTCCAAAGGATGGAATTTCGATGGGCTGCAGTTTGCCATGCGTGAATCGAGCAAGCGCCCTGCCATGGCCTTTGCGCTTTTCACAAGGGAAGAAGCTCGCGGAGGGGAATGATTATGAGTTCTAAAGAAACCCTCTATCTGGTTGACGGCTCCTCCTACATCTACCGCGCTTACTACGCCATCAGGCACCTGTCGTCCCCAAGCGGTTTTCCCACCAACGCCATTTACGGATTTATCCAGATGCTGCTCAAACTGCTGAAAGATTACGACCCGCAACATGTGGCTGTCGTTTTTGACGCCGGACGAACCACATTCCGCACCGAAATATACCCGGAGTACAAGGCAAATCGCGCCGCCATGCCCGATGACCTGCGCGTACAGATGGAACCGATCAGAGAAGTGGTGCGGGCGTTTAACATCCCGACGCTGGAACTGCTGGGGTATGAGGCCGATGATATAATCGGCGCTCTGGCCGGGCGATTTGCCGATCAAGGCGGAAAGGTCGTGGTGGTAACGGGAGACAAGGACCTGATGCAGATCGTAACCGATCACGTCACCCTCCTGGACACCATGAAGGGGAAGGAGTCGGGTATCCCTGAGGTTGTTGAGCGCTTTGGCGTTGGTCCGGAACTGGTTACCGATATATTGGGACTGGCAGGTGATTCCTCGGACAACATTCCCGGAGTACCGGGTATCGGCGAGAAAACTGCCGCCAAACTGATACAGGAATTCGGTTCGCTTGATGAACTGCTGGAGCGGACAGCCGAGGTCAAGGGCAAAAACGGCGAGAAGCTGCGGGAATTCCGGGAACAGGCTCTGCTTTCACGTCGTCTGGCAACTATCGACTGCAATGTCCCGCTGGAAGTCGATCTGGAAACGCTGATCGCAAGGGAGCCGGATCAGGAAACCTTGAACTCGTTCTTCAAAAAATTCGGTTTCACCTCACTGATCAAGGAGCTAACCGGCAAGGCGACCCTTTCTCCCGAAAAATATTATACCGTCAGCACTGCGGCGGAACTTGAAACTCTTGCAGCAAAACTGGAACAGGCCGGTGAATTCGCCTTCGACCTGGAAACGACCAGTCTTGACCCGCGGGACGCTGATATTGTCGGGCTCTCGTTCTCATACCTGGATCATGAGGCATATTACATTCCGGTCGGGCATGTAACAGCTGCTCCCCTCCCTGTCCCTCCCAAGCCGAGGGAGGGAACCTTGTTTGCTCATTACGCTGACGAGAAAAATGACCTTCTCCCGCAAACTCGACAGGAGGGGGAGGGAAACCTTGTCCCCGGCCAGCTTCCCCGTAATACCGTGCTTGACCGTTTGCGCCCCCTGCTGGAGAATCCCGCACTGCGCAAGGTCGGTCAGAACATCAAGTTCGACATGCAGGTACTGGCCAATAACGGCATCTCCCTGGCCGGTGTCTGGTTTGACACCATGCTTGCCTCCTATCTGCTTGATCCTTCACGGAAGGGACACGGCCTGGACACCCTGGCACAGGAGCATCTGAATCACCGCATGATCAGCTTTCAAGATGTGGCCGGCAGCGGCAAGGGGCAGCTGAACTTTGCCGAAGTGGAACTGGAAGCCGCTGCGCGCTATGCCGCGGAAGATGCCGATGCAACCTGGCTGTTACGCCGGAAATTTGAACCGCTGCTGGCGGAAGGCAATGACGACAGACTGTTTCACACGGTCGAGATGCCGCTGCTGTCGATCCTGGCCGAAATGGAGAATCATGGCGTCCTTCTGGATTGCGCTCTCCTGAACAGCCTGTCCGTCGACTTCGCCGGCCGAATGGGAGCACTCGAAGAGCAGGTTTATTCTCTGGCGGGTGAACGGTTCAACCTCAACTCTCCAAAACAGCTGGGCGAGGTCCTTTTCGACCGCATGGGGCTGAAGAGCGGCAAAAAGAACAAGGGAAAAACCGGATGGTCAACCGATAACGAGGTGCTGGCCGCCCTGGCTGAAGAAAAGGAGATTGCCCGCCTGATCCTCGATTACCGTTCCGTTGCCAAGCTCAAATCCACCTACACCGATGCCCTTCCCCGCCTCGTCAGCCCACGCACCGGTCGGGTGCATACTTCGTACAACCAGACCATTACCAGCACCGGCCGGCTCTCGTCATCCGACCCGAACCTGCAAAACATCCCGATCCGTACCGATGAAGGGCGCCGTATCCGCCACGCCTTTATCGCCCCGCCGGGGCACGTAATCCTGTCGGCCGACTATTCCCAGATCGAGCTTCGCGTGCTGGCACACCTCTCCGGCGATACTGTTTTCTGTCACGCCTTCGCCAATGACGAAGATATTCATACCCGCACCGCCGCCGAGGTATTCGGGCTTTTTCCCGAAATGGTCACACCCGAGATGCGCCGCCAGGCCAAGACCATTAATTTCGGCATCATCTATGGTCAGGGCTCCTTTTCTCTTGCCAAGCAACTCGGCATCGCCCGCAAGACCGCCGAAGATTTCATCAACACCTATAAAGAACGGCACAGTGGTGCAATTGCGTTTCTGGACTCCTGCATCAGGGAAGCGGAGGAGCACGGCGCCGTACGGACAATTCTCGGCCGCCGCCTTCCGATCCCGGACATCCGGAGCAGCAACGGCAATGTACTGGCCTTTGCCCGCCGCAATGCCATCAACTATCCGATCCAGGGATCGGCTGCCGATATCATAAAATGCGCGATGATCCGGGTTGATTCCCGTATTCGTCTGGAACAGCTGCAGAGCCGTCTGATCATGCAGGTACACGATGAACTGGTGCTGGAGGTTCCGGAGCAAGAGTTGCTGAAGATGGAGCAGCTGGTGGAGGAGGAAATGGGGCGGGCGGTGGAAGCAAGGGTGCCGCTCAAGGTTGATATCAGTTACGGAGCCAACTGGAGCGAGGCGCACTAACGCACATATGGAAAAAGGCCTCGAAAAGGCCTTTTTCATTACACAATTCCCTCGGGTTATTTATCCGGCTGTTTATCATGACTTCCTGCCGCGCTGCACAGATAACGGCTCCGGATCGCAGACGGCTGAGGGATCGTAAGCTTCGGCGCCGCACTGGGCGCAGAAGACTGTTGCTTCATTCGACAGAGCACTTGCGCGTGCGGTGTCGTCAATGGTGCAAAGCTTGTCGTAAATCCTTCCTTTCAACATGGCTAACACCTCACTTCTGGTTAGTTAATCCATCTTTATAATGGAATTGTACGCTGAATTCTCCAAAATGAAAATAAACGATTTTTCATTGTCCGGATAAGGCGGGACATCGTCGCTCTACCCGCCGAGGTAGGCATGCAGGACTCTTTCGTCCGATATCAGGATACGCTGTTTATTTCCGGGCAGAAGCGACTGGGAACAAATTGGCTGTAGCGGTTCTGACCGTCAAAAAAATGCCCCAGAAGATCAACGCAATTCCGAGCAGATGAAAGCGCTGGATTGACTCCCCCAGGAAAACCGCCGAAAGAATCGTACCAAAAACCGGCATCAAATGCAGAAATAGCCCCGCCTTTCCTGCGCCTACTTCGCCGACCGCCTGATTCCAGAATATAAAGGCGAGTACCGATGGAAACAGGGCTACATACAAAATAGTGAAGCAGACAGGAGTTGTCGGCAGAAAACCACCCGACCGGCCGAACTCCAGGATATAGAGCGGAATCAATGGAATCAGACCGATCACGATTATGGATGTCAGAAAGACGAGCGGATGGAGTCCGCTTGGGCGTTGCTTAAGTTGCACCGTATAGATGGACCAACTGACAACCGCCAGAAGGACCCACAGGTCGCCCCTGTTAACCGTAAGCGTTCGCAACACGCCCAGGTCGGCACGGCAGATGATGGTGGCGACTCCACAGAGAGAAATGGATATCCCTACCGCCTGTCGGCGAGTGATCGGCGTGGCATTTATAAAGCGTGAGAGCAGCACTATCAGCACCGGAATAACTGAATTCAGCAACAGCGCATTGGTAGCAGTCGTTGAATGAAGTCCGATGTAGACGAAGGTATTAAAACAGGAAACACCCATAACTCCATAGAGCGCCATGGTTCTCCAGTTTTTTCTCACGAGTGGCCATTGAGACTGGAAATGCTGAACCGAAAACGGGAGCAGGATAACGAGCGCGCATATCCAGCGCCAGAAGGCGAGGGAAATTGGCGGAATGGAGGTCTTTACTCCACGGGCAAGCACAAAATTTCCAGCCCAGAACAGTGTCGTAAGGACAAGCAGCAGATACGGAGACACCCGGTTACCGATACGGCGGCCAGTTTTCTCCTGTTCTTCAGGTCTTGGCACTCCGCCTCCTGCGCCGGTCTTTCTGCTTGCGCAGTTTTTCGATACGTTTCATCTCCGGCGTAATCACCCCTGCAGCGGCTTCGATCCGCTCAAGCAGTTCGCGGCGAGCCAGAAAGCGGTTGACCGACTGGCTCCGCTCCCGCATGCAGGTTGCTGTTAAACCGGTCGGCTTATGTTTCAGTTGCACACAACTGGAGGTCTTGTTCACGTGCTGTCCGCCGTTGCCCGACGAACGCACGAAACTCTCCTCAAGATCCTCTTCGCGCACCCCCATCTCGGCCATTTTTTGCCGCAGCCAGCGGTTCTTTTCTTCACTTACGGCGAATTCAGGCATGCTGTGGCGATCCCCGATTTTTGATTATTTATATTCAGCCTTGAACTTGTCCAGTACATGCAGGTAACTGATCGTACCTATACCACATCATATGTGATTTCAACGTAATATTCCAGCGCCCGGTGGGATGTTGCCTGATGCGCTCCGGTGTGCTATAAGCGAGAATCATAAAAGAGGGAGTAACGTGAAGGCACATCTTCTACAACGCTGTTGGGTTACATTTTCCGTGTATGTCGTCGGGTTCTACGCATCATGCCTGAACCGGTTTATCATAAAGGGCGGTGACAATATCCCCCATAGCGGCCCGGTCCTGATCGCTTCCAATCATATTTCAGCCTACGACACCGTCTTTCTCCCCTGGGCCGTTATCAGACACAATCCGCTCCAGATGCTCTGGGCGCCGGCCAAAGAGGAACTGTTTACAAAAACGTTCCAGCGCCTGATCTACACATCATGGGGAGCTTTTCCGGTCAAACGCAAACGGGACGTCAGGGCCGGCCGCAAGTTGAATGACCTCCTTCTCGACCAGAAAGTCATGCTGTTCCCGGAGGGTACCCGTCACAAGGATGGGCAATTGGGTCCGGGCAACCGCGGAGCAGGAAAGATCATCTACGATACCCGCCCGACAGTTATTCCAACGGCACTGATCGGACTGAACCACTGGAAGTTTCCCGGTTTCCGGCAGAATGCCGCGGTTATATTCGGTGCCGCTCCCGATTTCAGCGACCTGTTCCAACTGGAAGACTGCAAGGAAACCCATCTCCTGATCGTTGATCGGGTCATGCAATCGATTGCAGCTCTATTAAACGGGGAAGGGGTTGATTGTGGCAGAAAGTAACGATCCGATCGTAGAGATCTTCTGCGATGGTGCCTGCAGCGGCAACCCCGGACCAGGTGGATATGGAGCGATCCTGCGCTACGGCGGGCGCGTGAAAGAGCTGAGCGGCGGCGCCAGAGACACAACCAACAATCGCATGGAAATGACGGCGGCTATCGAAGCACTACGCCAGTTAAAGCGCCCCTGCAGAGTATTGATCACGACCGACTCTCAATATCTGGTTAAAGGGATGACGGAATGGATTGCAGGATGGCAGCGCAAGGGATGGCGCAACAGCAAAAGGGAACCGGTCGTCAATAAAGACCTGTGGGAACAGCTGCTTGCTCTGACAAAGCCACATTCAGTTCAATGGAAATGGGTCAGAGGACATGACGGGCATGTTGAAAATGAGCGCTGCGACCAACTGGCAAGGGAAGGAATCCCCGCCTGAACTGCCATTAGGAGGCTATTTGTTCACCGGGACTGCGCCAATCAGACTGAAGCCGAATTTGGGATGAGTAACGGCACGCGTATTGGGAAATTTTACGAAGAGCCACCCCTGAAAGACAGGAGTACCATTGTCGCTGATACGAACATTTGCTGCCGGGTTAACAAGTTCGTTTGAGGAGGTTGTAATTGTCATACCTTCCATTATGAACGAGGGAAGAAATGCTTCCACGATTACGGTTAGTGAAGAATAAGGGAGCTTGTATAGCGAACCGATGGGAACGACGTAAATATTTTCGGTTCCGCGGGTTTTATCAATCACGGCAAGCTTGATAGCCCTCCAGCGCCGCAAGACCTCGGGGGGAACAACCACTGTTTTTTCTCTGACGGTCCTATGGGAGGGGCTTGATTTTAAACTATCAGGCGGAGCTTCAGTGTTCGCCCGACTGACGCCCGGAACAAGCACCGAAAAAAAGACAGATAGTAACAGCAATACCATTCGAGCAGAAATCAATGCGGTATCCGTTGAAATAGTGGCGGAGAGAGAGGGATTCGAACCCTCGATACCGGTTTCCCAGTATACTCGCTTAGCAGGCGAGCGCCTTCGACCTACTCGGCCATCTCTCCGTATGAGTAGCAATCTTCAGTAACGGCGGGATGTGATACCTACCACGCTCCACAAAATAAATCAAGTCCAAAGAAACGACAGCCGGCATGACCACCCTGAACCGGGCATCATTCAAGTACGCCACTAAGAGCGATCCGCTCTCCTGATGCGTGCTATTTCCCTTTTTTCAGATCAACCAGAATCAACTTTGCTACCGCTTTGAGCGTTTCAAAAACTCCCTCGCCAGTTGTAGCGCATGCCTCAAATTCAGGGACATTTGTAGGATTCAGCTCGCGACGCAACTCTTCAACAGGCACGGCATCCGGTATATCCCGTTTGTTGTACTGAATGATGTATGGCAGTTTATCCAGATCGTAGCCCTGCTCCTTGAGGTTTATCCTCAAATTCTCAAGCGACTCAATATTCGCATCCATTCGTTCTTCCTGGGAATCAGCTACAAAAACAACGCCATCGACACCTTTTAAAATCAGTTTCCTGGACGCATCATAAAAAACCTGCCCGGGAACAGTGTAGAGATGAAACCGGGTCTTGAATCCGCGAATTTCGCCCAACGAAAGCGGAAGAAAATCAAAAAACAGCGTTCGCTCGGTCTCGGTTGCAAGGCTTATCATCTTGCCTCTGGCTTCCGGCGCGGTTTTTTGATAAACAAATTGAAGATTCGTAGTTTTCCCGCACAAACCAGGACCGTAATAAACTATTTTACAATTTATTTCACGAGAAGCATAGTTGATGAAGGACATCTTTGGCTTTCCCCACTTTAATTGGTAGGTTAGGAATTATTTCGGTGATAGCGGGAGCAGTTACAGGTCGTTTTAACCTGCAAAATCGATTGATTGGTTTTAACTGAAAAGATTATCGATATCGTCGTCGGTGATTTCGGCAAAAGGAAAGTCCGAAGAGCCGCGTTTTTCACGCTCTTCCGACTTTTTCATCACTTTTTCAAATATTGCCGAAAGCTCCTCGGACGTTTTTTTTACCCGGAGACGGACAAGCCCGAGAGATGAGCGATTGTCAAACAGAACAACAAGAATAACCCTGCCGCCAACAATGGAAATATGGAGATTGTCCTTTTCTCCTTCATGAAAGAGAATTGAAAATTCCTTTTCGCCGATCAGCTTTGCAAGTCCGCCTGTGGCGGCAATATTTCCGGCAGTCAGTGAAGCAAGTGAAGTGGTGTCAAAACGCTCGGTTTCTCCGACGCCGGAGATAAGCTGCCCATTTTTGTCTACCAGGAAGATTACCTTGGCGTTTGCTTCATTAAGCAAACGTTCGATAACTTCATTGATTTTCTGAAATTCTTCGTCGTACATGACCAGCTGTGAATTGGACATGCCCTATCTCCTTGCACGGCGACAAATGTATCATCACTACTTATAGATTAAAAAATAGATAAAAAAATGAATATCTTGCCTTATAGCAAACCTCCAGCCTGCTTTCAAGCTTATTCGATCCTGTCATCAAGTCCGCGGAAGCAATCAGCTGTTTGCTTTACAAAGACGGCTGTGATATCTTGGCTCGTTCATCAAAACTTTACTACACCCGGCTGGAAGGCAGACATTATGGAATTGAGTTTTTCCAGAAGCAACGAAGAAATTGACTATCTTATCGGCCAGTTGGTTGAAAAATCAGGAGGCATTCATCATCCTGCCGTAATCAAGGAAATGATACTTGCAACTCTTAAAATCGGTCAGGAGGTCGATTATCTTGCCGACCTGAAACTGATCAACCGCACATTGCGTGAAATGCGCTATACGGCCAAGGTGTTCGGTCCCTATCGCCACCGCAAGAAAGTTACCATATTTGGATCTGCCCGCACGGAAGAGACGGAAGAGATGTATCTGAAATGCGTGCGCTTTAGTCGCAGTCTGGCAGAAAACGACTATATGGTCATTACCGGGGGCGGGCCCGGAATCATGCGGGCCGGAAATGAAGGGGCGGGAAGCAAAAACTCGTTTGCAGTAAACATTCGGCTCCCCTTCGAACAGAAGCCAAATCCGGTCATGTATCGCAATCCACGACTTGTGACGTACAAGTACTTCTTCAACCGTAAAGTGGCTTTTGTTAAAGAGGCTGATGCAATCGTGGTTTTTCCGGGAGGATTTGGAACTCTGGACGAGGCGATGGAGGTTTTCACCCTGATACAGACCGGTAAAACCTCTCCCAAACCGTTGATTCTGATGGACGACCGGGATGGTTTCTGGGAGCAATTCTTTGTTTTTATAAAAGAGAGCCTTCTGGTGAAAGGCTTCATCTCCGGCGAGGATTTCTCACTCTTTTCCATCACCAGAAACGAGGAGGAGGCGCTCCAGATAATTAACACTTTCTATTGCAACTATCATTCACTCAGATTCATTGAGAACCGTCTGGTTATTCGCCTGCAGAAACCACTTTCGGAAGAACAGGTCGCGACTCTGTCAAAAGAGTTTCCGGAGCTTATCAAGAAAGGTGATCAGATCCGCTGTTGCGAGTCATTCCCGGAAGAGATCGATGAACCCGACCTTGCCCATCTGCCGCGCATCACCATGCTGTTTGACCATCACCACTACGGACTGCTGGTTGCCTTTATTAACCGTATAAATTCTTTCTGATACTTAAAATACCGTGTTCTCCGCCGCCTGTTTCGTTGACAACATCAGATGCTTGAAGATATAGTTCACTAAATTACTCTCACTTCGGGACAGCATGCAGGATCTCAAGCATTTAACTCACAAAAAAACAGTCCCCGGTTTCAGGTTATTCGGATACGGTTCCCGAAACAGACGCCTTATACCGGCCGATAAACCCGTCCGGACCAAACTGTCTCTTCCATCCGGGAAACGTCTCCGCCAACTGAAACTGGCGCTGCTGTTCATAGCTCTTGTGCTGGCCATTGCACCGCTCTCCGTTCTGGCGCTGCGTCAGACAAAATCGGTCGAATCGCGCGCCCGGGGTTTGGTTGCATCTTTCACGGCAGCCGCTCCAAAACCGGCTGAAGCGGCTAAACCACCTGTTTCAACCAGCCGTTTCGAGACCGCCTCAGACATGCTTGCAACGGCAGAGATCAACGGTTCCCGCATTTCTGCCCGTACCCCAGAAGGGCTGCAACATATCTATACCATTCAGGGCGACCTGCAACAAAGTGTCCATGCTTTTCTGGCAAAGAACCGGGTGCCATATGGCGTTTTTGTCGCCATTGAACCAGCCTCCGGTCGTATTCTCGGCATGACCTCCTACTCTTCCATTGATCCGAATTGGGAGAAACGCTCCGTCTACGAGCTGTACCCCATGGCCTCACTCTTCAAGATCATCACCGCCTCTGCAGCACTCGAGAACCATAAGATTACGCCTGAATCCGTGATCGAATTCCGCGGCAATAACTACTCGGAGAACCCGCGCTACTGGGATATAAGTCCTCGCGGCAGAAACAACCGCATGGATGCCACCTACGCCATGGGCAAATCGATAAATCCGGTTTACGGGCGAGTTGCAAGCGACATCGCCGGCAAACCATCCCTTATGGCTTCCATATCCAGCTTCGGGTTCAATCAGGAACTGTTGCCCGGCATTCCGGCCAAGCCGAGTCAGGCGGGGGAACCTGCCAGTAATCATGGTTTGAGGCTGATGGGAGCGGGCCTCGATCACGACGTTAAAATTTCACCGCTTCACGCTGCGGTGATCATGTCGGCAATAGCCAATGGCGGAAAAATGATGGTTCCAGGGCTGACCAGCAGCATTGTCGATGCCCGGGGAGTCGAAACGGAAAAGTTTGCTCCTCGTGAGTTGCGCCGGCTGGTAACGCCGGAGACCTCGGCGTCGTTAACCCGAATGCTTTCCAGTACCGTGTCGACCGGAACTTCACGAAAAGCGTTTCATGACCGCCGCGGTCGCCCGCTGCTGAATGTCTCGATAGCAGCAAAAACAGGATCCATCAACGGCACGGACCCCAAGGGACATTACTCGTGGTTTGCCGCCTTTGCACCGATTCAGAACCCCCGCATCGCCTTGGTCGCACTGGTTATCAATCCTGATAAATGGAAGGTTAAGGCGTCACAGGTCGGGGAGAAGGCATTGGAAGAGTTCTTCAGGAAATAGGGAGGTTCGCGGGATAGGTCATCAGGCGCAACTCTCCATCCCGCATTTCGCCATAGGTAAACTGCTCCATCCAGTCGCCGAGAGACAGGACGACGATGGAAGTTTCCGGAACGTTTTCACACATGGCAAGATGGAAGTGGCCGGCGACCAACCCTTCGCACCCCTTATTCAGGAGAGAGCGGGCAAAATCAAGAAGGATCTGACGGTAGTCCCAGCGCGCTGTTTTTTCACTATAGCCGGCTTGACTCCGTTTCTGCAGATGTTCTCTGATTTTTTGCGCCCATGACGGGGGAAAATGCCTGACACTGGCTGCGGCAAGCGGTGTGCGCAGCAGAAAACGCAGCAGACGATAGAGACGATCCTCACTGTTGATCTGGTCACCGTGGCAGATATAAAGCCGCTTTCCCTGCACCGATTCGATCGCAGGCCCAGTATGGATTTCGGCTTTCAGGCGCTGCGAAAAAATCGTGCCCAGGTGGAAATCGTGATTTCCTTCATAATAGACCAGCCGGCAACCGCGCGCCACCAACCGCTCCAACGCATCAAGTATGGCATCATACTGTGTGAACGGGTGTGACGGGAATCCCAGCCAGAAGTCGAACAGATCGCCCAATATATAGAGGGTGTCCAGATCCCCCTCCAGTTCACGAAGGAAACGAAGCAGCAGGCGGTAGTTGGCATCGTCCGGTGACACGAGGTGGGCATCGGCTATAAATATGGCTCGCATGGCGCAGATTGTGCTTCGAGACAGAGTAAAAAGTCAATAAGAAGAATAGGGGAGAAACGGATGGCGACAATTCACAGTGTTGAAATTTCGTGGGAGGATCTGCTCGGTGCGTTTACGAGCGGACAGCTTGATAAAGCATATTATCTCGATCGGCTGACCGGCGAAATATTCTCTGTGCCCTCTACGCCTGACAGCAACGAGGTCCGGCAACAGCTTCTGAACAACGGCGAACGCTTCCTGGAAATTCCCCCGTTTGACTACCGCAGTGAACGGCAGATAGTGACCGAGTTTGTTGCACAGATCTCCGATCCTGAATTAAGAGTCCTTCTGCACAATTCGCTGGCAGCCAGAAAACCGTTCGGAAAAATCGAGGATATCCTCTCGTTCTACCCGCAGGAGGAAGAGCGTTTTGCGTTATTGAAGGATCAGTTTCTTTCCAGACGCCTCAAATCATGGATGGAAGAAAATAACCTGTTCACGGCCGATTCGGTCCTGCAGGGCATGAAGCACGCCTAGTAAGTTACAAAGTATGTTCTGCGTTTTTCGGCAGAAAATACTTTGGCTAACGAACTATCCTGTTTATCAGGGTTAGGAGAGAACATGGAGCATACTCACCACGTTCATACGCCGCGCAGCGATTACGGCAGGTTCATCGCCTCGATTCTGCTTTTCTGCCTGCTGGCTTTTGCCGGTTACGCCCTGCAGCATACCATTTCATGCTTTCTGCTTTCCTGGGTCATCGCCTACCTTCTCGATCCCCTTCTCGTGGCTGCCTGTCGGCGTGGCATGAAACGGATCTACGCCCTGGTGGTTCTCTATGTTGTCTTGACGATTCTGACCGTCTTTTTTCTGATGTTCATCGTACCGGCCATCACCATCAGCTGGAACTCCTTCGTCCTTGATCTGCCGGCCTATATCCTGAAGCTCAAGCAGGTCGCCCTGGACTGGAAAGAACGTATTCCCGACCGCTATGGATCGGATGAAATTCAGTGGCTGATTGACAAGGCATCCGCCAACATCGACACCGCGACGGAAAAGACCGGATTCTGGGCCTACAACTTCGGCACCAGCATCTTTTTTAATCTCTTCAACATCGTACTCTCACCGATCCTGGTATTCTTCATGCTCTACTACAAACAGACCGTTATCGATACCGTCATCTCCTGGCTCCCCGAAAGCCGGCGCACCCAGATCGTGGATATTGCTAACGAAGTCAACACCAGTATAGGCGGCTATCTGCGCGGCCAGGTGGTGGTTTCCATCATCGTTGCCCTGCTCGCAACCATCGCTCTTTTTGCGCTCGGCATCCCTCATCCGATCTTCTGCGGCGCTTTTGCGGGCGCTGCCTCGATCCTGCCGTTTATAGGCGTTATCATCGCAACGCTGCCGGCGCTCTTCTTTGCCTGGTTCAAATTCCAGTCTGCCGCCATGCTCGGACAGACCGCGTTTGCATTTGCCATCATCTACTTCGTCGAGGGGTATGTCATAAAGCCGCTGGTCTTCAAGGAGTCGATGAACCTGAACCCCCTGGTAACCATTGTCATGGTCATGGCTCTCGGTGAAACGCTCGGATTCTGGGGCATCCTCCTGGCGCTCCCCATTGCATCGGCAATCAAGATCACCTGGGGTCACTTCGTTCGGGGCGATTTCAAAACGAGGTAAAGATTCGTGAGCAAGGCAACTTTTCCAGCCCCGAGAAACGGGATAGGTGCGTTAACGAAGTTATCTTCTGCCGAAAAAACGCAGAATATAACTTCAAACTTACCAATAACCGGAATGTCCTGTGCCAATTGCGCCGCCCGGATCGAAAAGGATCTATCAGGACGGAAAGGGGTGCAGGGCGCCGTGGTCAATTTCGCCATGGCGGAACTGACAGTCAGCCACGACCCCGCCATCATATCGAAAGAACAGATCGCCGGATTCGTCGAGGCGCTCGGATACGGCGCCGTCCTGCCTGAACCGGACGGCGAACTGACTTTTAACGTACGCGGACTGCACTGCGCAACCTGCGTGGGCACCCTTGAAAAGAAGCTGCTTGAACACCCCGCCATTACCACCGCCATCGTCAACCTGGCTGCTGAAACCGGCTTCGTCCGTTTCGACCCGGAGCGGCTTGGTCCCTCCGACATCTTCAGTATCGTCCATGCAGCAGGCTACACCCCGGTAGAACTGCGCGGTGCCGACATTGCCCAGGTCGATGACCTCCGTTCCCAACGGGACTGGTTTATCTTTTCAATGCTCGCTTCATTGCCGATCATGCTTACGATGGGCTTGCACTCCAATCGTGCCGCGATGCAGCTCAGCCTGCTGCTGGCCACGGCGGTCCAGTTTTCCGCAGGGCTGATCTTCTACCGCGGCGCCTGGAGCTCCCTCAAAAACCGCAGCGCCAACATGGATGTTCTGGTAGCCCTGGGCACTTCGGCCGCCTATTTTTATTCGCTGGCCGCCTACTTCGGGCTGCTGGGTCCGCATCGCGAAGTATTCTTCGAAACCTCGGTCATGCTGATTGCATTTATCCGTCTCGGGAAATATCTTGAGGCCCGCGCCCGCGGCAAGGCGAGTGAGGCTCTCAAGAAACTGCTCCACCTGCAGGCCGACAAGGCCCGCCTGGTCACCGAAGACGGCGAGAAGGAGGTGCCCGCCTCCGTTATCCGGGTCGGCGACGTCGTTCTGGTGCGAGCCGGAGATATCATACCGGTAGATGGCGAAGTGATCGACGGGGGGGGTGCCGTCAACGAGAGCATGGTCACGGGCGAGTCCCTGCCGGTATTGAAAAAGCCGGGTGATCCCGTTTCCGGTGCAACCGTCAGCACCAACGGTGTCATGCGGATCCGGGCAACCCGAATCGGCGAGGCTACCCTGCTGGCGCAAATCATCAAGATGGTACGGGAAGCACAGGGGGACAAAGCCCCGATTCAAAAGTTTGCCGACGCCGTATCGGCCTGGTTCGTGCCGCTGGTGATGCTGCTGGCCGCGGCCACCTTTGTCATCTGGTACGCGGTTCTTGCCAGCGACTTCCTGACCGCCTTCCGCTACGCGATCGCCGTAGTGGTAATCGCCTGCCCATGCGCCATGGGTCTGGCAACGCCGACCGCCATCATGGTCGGAAGCGGCATTGCCCTTGGTCGCGGGATACTGGTAAAAAAAGGTTCCGTTCTCGAGACAATCTCACGCATGAATGTGCTCCTGCTCGACAAAACCGGCACCCTGACCAGGGGGACTCCGGAGATGACCGACCTGGTGCCGGTTGCCAGAAACATCGACCCGACCAGGCTGCTCGAATGCCTGGCTACCGCCGAAGCGTATTCGACCCATCCACTGGCCCAGGCGGCAATCGCAGCGGCGCGGGAAGCGGGGGTCGAGCCGGGCCGAGCTGATGAATTCGAGGAGCGTGGCGGCTTCGGAGTGACCTGCTCGTACGAGGGTTTTCAGCTCGCGGTCGGCAACGAGCGGCTGATGGAAGAGCTCGGGATTTCTCTGGCTCCACTGTCGAAGAAAGTTTCCGAATTGACGGCGGCAGGCAAGTCGCTGGTCTATGTCGCTGCCGGCAACACCTTGGTTGGCGTCGCGGCATTTGCCGACACCCTGAGACCGGAATCGATCGATGCGGTTGCCGAACTGCGCCGCATGGGCATAACCACCTGTATGATTACCGGAGATCACACCGATGTTGCCGCTACCATAGCAAAACAGGCGGGGGTCGACACGTTTGAAGCCGAAGTGATGCCGGATCGCAAACGGGAAGTGGTCAAGGAGTACCAGAATCGCGGCATGACCGTCGGCATGGTGGGTGACGGCATCAATGATGCGCCCGCCCTTGCCCAGGCCCAGATCGGCATCGCCATCGGCGGAGGGACCGATGTCGCCAAGGAGACCGGCGATATAGTCCTGATGCGCAGTGATTTGATGGATGCCGTGCGGGCGATCGCAATCGGCCGGGCCACACTTGCCAAGATCAAGCAGAATCTGTTCTGGGCTCTTTTTTACAACATCCTCGGCATTCCGGTAGCTGCAGGAGTGCTGTCCGGCTACGGCATATATCTCAAACCGGAGTATGCCGGTCTGGCGATGGCTTTTTCGTCGGTATCGGTTGTTCTCAACTCTCTTCTGCTGAAACGGATCGTAAAATTTATTTGAGTGCAATAGTCGGTGTTTTTCGGGGGGAACGAGTGCCTTTTCTCAAAATCTATCTGGACCGCCTCGCGATCTGTATTGCTGCGGCGGCATTCGTAGCACTTCTGTCCGGAATATCAGGCGCTGAAGAAAACGGCTCCATTCCTGAAAAACCTGCCGGAGAGGCGACAGCCGAACGACTGGAGTCACTGCCGGCTGCTCCGGAAAACATCAAAACAGCCGCTTCGGGCAGCTATTACAGAATCGACGCGAACAGCTATGCCTATTACGAAAAGCCCAAGGCATTCGGTTTCCTGGTAAACGCCCCGCTTGATATCGCCGACTGGCTAAAAGACAGCTTTCAAAAGAAAAATGCCCTCACCATTGCCGGACTGGCGGTTGTAACGGGCGGTCTGATCGTGGTTGATCAGGATCTGGTCCGGATATCACGCGATGTCGGTCACAGCCTGGGTATTTCCGGCGACAGCGTCATGGGACGTGTTGCCCCCGGCTCTCCTATCCAGTACCCGATCGATTTCGGTACGACGCTTTACTACCTGGGTGACGGCATGATCCCGATTTCGATCACTGTCGGCATGTTCAGCTACGGAATGGCCACCACCGACGTCCGTAGTCTTCAGACATCCAGCCAGCTGGCGGAAGGGCTTCTTTCCGTTGCAATCGTGACGCAAGCCATCAAGCGCGTCACCGGACGTGAGAGCCCTGAAACTGCGACGAAGTCGGGTGGAAAATGGCGGTTTTTCCCGAGTTTCAAAGCGTACGGCAGTAATACTCCAAAGTATGACGCGATGCCGTCCGGGCATTTTGCAACCGGAATGATGACCATCACAGTACTGGCCGATAACTATCCCGAATACACCCTTATCAAGCCGATCGGTTACGGTTTGTTGACGGCGGCCGGGTTTCAGATGATGAACAACGGCGTCCACTGGGCCAGTGATTATCCGCTTGCGCTGGCAATCGGCTATGGTCTCGGCAAGGTTGCCGTCTCTCACGGCCGAAAAGTGGTTTCGGCGGGAGACGTTCCCGAAAAGAGCTCGAAACGATCACCGGTCAGCGACATCGTGATTCTCCCGATGCCGATCAATAACGGCGGAGCGCTTTTTGCCGTCGGCAAATTCTGAATTCCACCCGTAAGGATCTCACGTGACCCGTACAATTTCGGGATGTCATACCTTTTCAACCCCATCTCGGCGCTGCCTTATCGGAATCGCTGTCTTGCACATGTTCGCAGCGACGTTTCCAGCATATGCGGAAACGGTGACGGACCCCGTCAAGGAGCCGGCACCCGCAGCATCCGAACCGGCGCAGCCCGACCGGATCACCGGCGAATACCTCAAAGGTTACTTCACCGACACCGGCAGAATTCTGGCGTCGCCGGTGAACTGGGACGGAAGCGATTGGCTGAAAGCCGGTCTGGTTATCGGAGCGACGTCGGGACTCTTTTTTGCCGATGCCGATATCAGGGACTTCGCCCAGAAAAATCAAAGCTCGACCGGAGGCAGGGGCGCCGCCGTCGGTAATGCTCTCGGCAACCCGCTCTATACCTTGCCGCCGCTCGGACTGTTCTATCTGTATGGCCACTTCAACGAAGACCCGAAAGCGCGCCGGACGTCCCTGCTCGCAGTGGAAAGTCTCGCCGTCAGCGGAGCATTCACCTGGACCTTAAAGGTGACAGCACAGCGTCCCCGCCCCTTTACCGGAGCGGGTCCCGGCACTTGGAACGGCCCAGGCTCCAAGATAGGCGACTACTCTTTTCCCTCCGGGCACACTACGGCCGCATTTTCGGTTGCGACCGTCATTGCCGAAGAGTACGGCTCCAATCCATATGTTCCCCCGATCGCGTACGGATTGGCCACGCTTACCGGACTTGCGCGCATCTACGACAATAAGCACTGGGCATCCGATGCCTTTTTCGGCGGGGCGATCGGCTACTTCGTCGGAAAAACCGTGGTTCGCTACCATTCTGTCCAGAGTGATAAGGCCCTGAAGATACTGCCTGCGGTCAGTCAACAGGGGTTCGGCCTGATGGCCGAATACCGATTTTGATTCGCGCCAGCTGAATTATGAACGGCTGCATTTGAAATACCGGGGATGGGACCGGGTTCCGGATCGAAGTACAGGTGTAACCGGATTATTTCCCTGTCACACCGAAAACGCCTGGAGAACCGGGCGGCGGCACTTTCTTCCTGGCAAACTTCTCCCGGTACATTCGCTCATCGCTCAGTTTCAAGGCAGACGACATCTCCGGGCCTTCATTTGCGGTTGCCGCACCTATCGACATGCTCAAACACAATTCATTGTCCGCCCTGTTTACATCTTCCTGGCATCTTCGAATCCTGTCGACGGCAGCTTCCACGTCACATATGTCCGTTTCCGGCAGGAGCACGGCAAACTCGTCACCCCCGATGCGGGCCACAATGTCTTCGGCTCTGAACGCCTTGTGCAAAACCTGGGCAACCTTCAGGATCAATCTGTCGCCGGCCTCGTGTCCCAGCGTGTCGTTAACCTTCTTGAGCCCATCAACGTCGATTGTTATTATGCTGACCGGAAACTGCCTCCCACAAGACAATCTCTTCAACTCCTCGTCGAAAAAGGCCCGGTTATAGAGGCCTGTCAGAGGTTCGTGACAGTTCAGATAGATGAGTTCTGCTTCGGCTTTTTTCCTCTCGGTTATGTCCTCACCAATACTTGCGACTCCGTTCACCATGCCGTCGGAGCCGTACAGGATGGTCCGATTCCACGAAATAGAGCGCCGCTCGCCACTTCGGGTAACGATCTCATACTCGCCATGACGGGGAAGCGATCCATCTGCGAGCTCTGCAAAGAATTGTTCGGCAAAAACGCTGTTGTCCGGAGTGAAGATCTCGAACCAGTTGCGCCCCAATACCTCTTCCCTGGCTTCCCTGGTCCATCCCGTAAGACTGAGGAGAAAGTCGTTGCAGAAGAGGACGCGGCAGGAGGGATCAAGCTCTACCGCCAGTAGCTGGATGTTTTCCAGGGTCTCCCGGAAGCGCCGCTCCGATTCGCGCAGGGACTGTTCATCCCATTTACGCTCAATCAGTAATCCGAGTTGGCTGCCGAGGGGGGCAATCGCATCAAGAAGCCCCGGGTCCGGTTCCCGGACTTCGCTGCTGAAAAACTCCATTACCCCCACTACAGCACCGCCCAGAACGATCGGAAAAGCGAAGGCCCCATGCAGGCCACTTTGTACCGCAGCCGGACGGCGGGGAAAATTTTCGTCCCTCTGAACATCGGAAATCCAGGCCGGACCGCCTGAGACCCAGACCCTGCCCGGCAGCCCCTCGCCCGGGGAAAAAGACATGGCGCGGCTCATCGCCTCGAACAGTGCGACGTCCAGTTTCGGTTGATGCCACATATCCAGCAGCTGGAGAACTTCCTTTCTGCTGTCTACCCACCAGACTCCGCCAACTTCCCAGTCGATAGCTTCGCAGATCGCTTTGAGCACCCTTGGTATCGCCTCCCCGACCGTGGGGGATTCGGCCAGAATGCTGTTTAATGCATGCTGGGAGGCAAAACGCCATTCAGCATGCTTGCGCTCAGAGATATCCCTGACAAGCTCGACAGCCGCCACGATCATGCCGGATGAATCCCTTACCGGGGAGACGGTAAACTCCAGTTGCCGACAAGCGCCATCGGCACGTGTCGCCTCCTTTTCCCCGCGATGCACCTCCCCGTCCCGCAGCGCCTCGGCCACGAGACACCCCTCACAGGGGACTTCACCACCATGAAAGGCTGTGAAGCAGAGTTCGCCCCCATGTTCTCCCAACATTTCCGTTGCCAATATGTTTTGGTAAAGGATGCGGAAATCAGACCCAACTACGGTGACAGAGTCGCCGATCGCGGCTATGAACGCCTCGCTCCTGGCCTTTTCCTCCTGTGCATCCTTGAGTGCTGCGGTGATCTCCAGAGCAAATTCCTGGGAAATCCTGTGCATCTCCTTTTGTTTGCCGTCGAGGCTTTTCATCATGTTATTAAAGGCGGTTGCCAGTTCCTCGATCTCATCCTTGCTGTCAATCAGGATTTCCTGTTCCGCTCCCCCGGAGCCGGATATGTTCCTGATATGGTCGGTAAGCTTGCAGAGCGGCGCTGTGAAGAACTTCATGCTCAGTGACACGATCAATACGGAAGCAAGGACACCGGCAATCACCGCCAGGATCGAAAAACGCAGGGTTGACCTGATCGGAGCATAAGCCTCCTGGAGCGGGTAATTGGCCGCCAGGATCCAGTTGGTCGTATCCAGTCTTCTGACCGAGGTCAGAGCGTGCAACCCACGGGAGTTGACGGTCTCCTCCGTACCGTTGAAGCCCGCGATCCCTTTGTCGAAGACCCGGTTGGCGCCGGGAGGTACATCCCGCATGAGAATCCTGCTTCGGTCGGGATGCATGATCATGGTCCGATCGGTGTCGTAAATATAGATGTAGCCGGTCTTGCCAATCTTCGTGCGGGCATGCTCGCCGAGGATATTGTCTTTTGTCAGGTCAATGCTCCCCCCCAGGATGGCAATAATTTTCCCGTTGCCGTCGTAGAGCGGGGCGGTAAGCATGACAGCCGGATGGTGATGGGCCTTGGAGGAGAAAAAGGGGGCGGAGACATACGGCTTGCCGGTCTCCATAGTCTTGCGGAAGTATTCGCGATAGGAATAGTCCCGTCCCTGCCTCTTCTGGTCGGGATACTCGGCGATCATCCTGCCGGTGACTGAAAAAATGTAGACACCGTTATCAAAGGTTGTGTAGAGGTCGGATTCGCTGTTCAGCAACCGCTGTGCAAGGGCAGAATCGGTTGCCGCTTCGCCGGGAATGGCCGCGGCCTTGGCGAAGAGGGTCTCTTGCGTACGCCTGATGGTATTGTCGATATCCCTGGCCATTTCGGTGACGAGAGCATACTGCTGAGTAACGATGGCGTCCCGAAAACGCATATCGAAGTAATAAATGATCGGAAACGCCACAGCGACCATCAGCACGACCACCAGCAGGGAGACGACGATGGACATCTTGGTTTTCAGGCCGATGAACCTTTTCACAACTGCTCCATGTTAAGCCAGGCGTTCATAGATGTCGTCAAAGCGGTGTGCAATCCGGGAAAATGCGGCAAGCACTTCCGGGTCGAAGTGGCAAGGGAGGGTCCGTCCGTCACCCCTGGTGATAATATCGAAGGTCTTCCGGTGATCAAACGCGGGCTTGTAGACACGGGAATTTCGAAGGGCATCGTACTGATCGGCGATGTTCGTGATACGGGCGCTGAGAGGGATCTGCTCTCCCTTCAGGCCGTCTGGATATCCTGAGCCGTCCCATCGTTCATGGTGACACCGGGCAATATCGCAGGCCATGTGAAGCATGGGGTGTTCGCCGATTATCCTGGCCCCGTGGGTAGTGTGTTGGCGCATGTCCCCCCACTCTTCCGGGGTCAGGGAACCCTGCTTTTTCAGAATGGATGAATCCGTATGCAGTTTACCCACGTCATGGAGCGTTGCCTGGAAGCGAATCTGTTCGATGAAGGTATGGTCGAGCGCCATCTCTTCCGCAATAAGTGCACAGTATTCCCCCACACGCAGAATATGATTACCGGTATCCTCGTCATTTGCCTCCGCGGCCCGTGCCAGGGCAAACACCACGTAACGCAGCAGGTTCATGGCCTCGATGGCCGCCGAAGTATGGTTCGCAAAGATCTGGCACAGCTCGATCCGTTCCTGGCCGAAGAAATCGGGCTGTTTACTGTAGAGTGCCAGAACGCCGATACAGTCACGGCTGGTAACAAGGGGAATTGCCAGTATTGTCTGATACCCGGGGTTTTGCGACTGGCCGCGCCACGGGTTGAAAGTACTGTCCTGAATGCTCGCCAGTCGCGGTCTGCGGGTCTTGATGGCCATGCCCACCGGTCCGTTACCATTAGCGGAATCATCGCAGGTGGTTAACAGTCCCTCCGTATAGCTGCAATCATCACCTGAACGGGAGATTATACGGACGTGTGAAGTTTCCGTCTCGACCAGTCCCAGCCAGACCATATCGGGAGCCAGCAGATCCCGCGCTTCGTTACAGGCGAACTGGTATACCTCACCCTGGCTTCCCATGGAAATCATCTCGATCGAGGCGCGGTTCAGTTCGCTCAGGGCTTCCGAATAATTCCTGTTTGCCGAGAACAGGTTTTCAAGAGCCGCCGCGGTCTGGTTGAACCGCTCGGTCATGGTGCCAACCTCATTTTGAAAGACGATGGGGAGCCGTATGCTGAAATCACCCTCTATGAGTCGCTGGGACGCGTTCTGCAGTGTAAGGATCGGGTTGACCAGGTGTTTTTTCGAGAAGTAGGCGATCATCAGGAAGATTGGAAGAAAGCCCGTGACAAACAGTATGCGGCGGTTTTGAAAGGAATAAACCTGTGACCGGTAGTGGTCGCTCATCATATTGACCAGGACATCGACGTCCTTGACAAAGTCCCCGGTCAGTTCCCCGAAACGGACGATGGCTTGAGAATTGCCCTCCTGCCTGAGCATCAGTATATTTGCCAGCGGGACAAGTTCATTTTCCCAACGGGCAATCAGGGGCTGCAGATGCCGGATCAGTTGTGCGTGACTGTCGGCATCTTCTAAAAGGTCCTTCCGGACCGACGCAAATGATGCGCGAATCCGCTCGATCTCTCCCTTTGCCGGGGAAGAAGATGCAGATGCACTCTGGAAGGATGGTATATGGGTCTGCTGTGCGAGCGCCAGCAATCTGTAGGAGCGATAGCGGATGCTTCCGGCGATGTTGATCATCTCTCCGTCATTTTTCAGGTCATTGGTGAAATTTGCCCCTGAAATGACATAGCCGACTACGAACACCAGGATCAGCAGGCTGTTGAGAAAATGTTGGGTGGTGATGGAGCGGAAGCGGATCATCCTTCCCCCGAAGTGCATTTCATTAAATTTATTAGTATACATCCATGAGTAAAGCGGTGTCAATTATATTGCCGCAAATACTCCCGACATAAAAACGAGTAAGGCATTGACAGTTTCGCTGTCAATGCCACTTGCCGTCACAGGTGCCGGAGCGCCTTCTATGCCAGCCTGAAACGCCCCACAATCCGCTGCAGATCGGTGGCCAGTGACGAGAGCTGTGATGCTGCCGCAGCCGTATCGTGAGCGCCGCGTGCGGTGTCGTGTACCACGTCGGTGATCTGATGGATGTTGCTGGATATTTCGCCGGTCACCGCGGTCTGCTCTTCGGCGGCTGTGGCGATCTGGTGGACCTGCATGGTGACGTCGTTGATAGCCTCAACAATCTGCTGCAGCGCTTCACCCGACTTGCGCGAGCTCTCCATCCCCTTTTCCACCTCTCTGACCCCGTTTTCCATGCTGCTTACGGCACCCGCGGTTTCTCCCTGGATGGCCTTGATCATCCCGCCGATTTCCCTGGTAGCCCTGGTGGTACGGTCAGCCAAAGCACGAACCTCGTCGGCAACAACCGCGAAGCCCCGCCCCTGCTCGCCAGCACGGGCGGCCTCGATCGCAGCATTCAAGGCCAGCAGATTGGTCTGATCGGCGATGTCCTCGATGGTGCCGACGATTGCGCCGATCTGGTCGGATCTGGCACCCAGACTTTCGACGGTACGGGCGGACTCCTGAACACGCTCGGCGATATTTTGCATCCCCTCAAGTGTTTCCTGTACAACCGCAGCTCCGCCGGTTGCGGTCTGATTGGCGCGGCTTGAGATTTCCGAAGCCAAAGAACAGTTATGAGATATATCGTTTGATGTTGCAGACATCTCCTCGCTGGCGGTAGCCACGGTTACGGACTGGCAGGCCACCTCCTCGGCTGCGGTGGCGATCTGCTCGGCGGTAGAATGCAGCTGGTTTGCGGCCGCCGATACCTGGCCGGTATTGTCTGCTACCTGCGAAATGATGGAATGGATATTGTCGACAAAACGATTGAACCAGTGAGATAACTCTCCGAATTCATCATTACGGTCGGTATCAAGACGTTTTGTCAAATCACCTTCACCCTCGGCGATATCCTTGAGCATGTGCAGCATTCTGGAGAGCGGGGCGGTAATGCTTATTACGACCAGCAGCCCCAGAACAATGGCAATGCCACCCAAAATGACGGAGAGAGCAATGCTGAAAACCAGTGCCCCCCTGGCTCCGGCGGCAAGTCCGTCGGCGACAGTCACGATATCCTTGGCAAGCATGTCCTCTTCTTCCTTCATGATGTTGATTTTTTCTGTGGCAGCCGAGAACCAGCTCTCTGGCGTGATTCCGAAGCCACCGGCCATCCCCTTCGCCAGAACGGCACCGCGCAGATCCTCGACCTTCGAGAAAGCGGGGGACTTGCTCTTGTCGTCAAAGGCGACTTGTTCTGCCGAAGTTGCATACTGTCTGAACAGATCAAGATAGTTTTTTTGAGCCGACAAGATCGAGAGAACCCTTTGAAACGCTTCATCATTGAAACTGTCGGCAGCCAGGACGGCGTTCAGGGTAGCACGTTCCTTGCCGTTTTCTTCCTTGGCCTTTACGAAGGCATAGTATGTTGTAGCCGCTCTCATGATCTCATGGCTTTTGCTGGTGGTTGAAACCGCGGCAACTACGTCAATGTAGGAACCGATCTGCTTTGTATAGAACGAGAAAGAATCCTTCCCCTCTATCTTGAGCGTGTCGATTGTGCCTCGAACATCCTTCAGTGTTTCCAGGCCACCGTTTGCGGCGTCAAGCGGCTTTTTGACATGGTCCAACGCTGCACTGTTAGCTGTCACATACTCTTTGACCTTCACAATTTCACCGTTAACCAGTTCGCGCTGTTTTGCGAGCTCGTCCCGGAATTTTTCTCCCTTGGAGTTGATGAAACCGGATGAGAGCCCCCGTTCCTTCTGAATCTCATGGGAAAGTGACCCGACCCGAACGGCAAGTCCGGTCAGAGTACGTGTCTCACTGACACTCTCAAGAACGTGGTATTTTTCGACGACCTCTCGGGTTGAAAACACCAGCAGGCCAATTACAGGAGCCAGAACCATCAGAAGCAACTTCAAGCGGATACTCATATTTTTCAACATTAAACACTCCTAGTTATTGACTTAGTTACATAAATAATCTCATAAGACTTACACTTATCCATTTTAACAGTAAACAAATTGACTAACATCAAAGCAAAGCTTTTTTCAGAGTTTAATTCAATTTTAATCTTCACTCGATCTTCAGTATTATTCATTATTCTTTGCATTTTCTTCGGTTAATGTCCCTAATTGGGACATAAATTATGACAGGTAACGCTTCTGGAGACAGTAGTTACAGGAATGATACCAAGATACGACTCGTTGTTATTTCAGCATATTATGAGTTTACTTAAAAAAGGAGTGTCCCCGGGAGGGACATATTGTGTCAGAGGCGGACAGTATGCCCAATATTCTCAACAAATATCCATTGCTCGGACTGTCGATCAGGGCCTCAGCCGTTAAACTTGTACGGGTTGGTGCGATTAGCGGAAGATCAGTGCTAATCAGGTCAAATCGCCTCAATCCTGCGGCGGTGGCAAAGTTCGTCATCAGCAAGCTCGTCTGCCCCCTCGGCAGCTTTGACAGGCCGTTACTTGTATTAATAAATTATTCATGATATAAATTGCATAAATTGACTTTAGTCAATTCTTTTTGACGCAGAATAAACCAATGCTAGTTTCCACGGCTCAATGATGTCAAAGATGCCATCACCTCGCAGCTAGCTTTTCATTCTGGCTCAGAATAAACAATACTTGGTTCACAGCTCAATTGATGTCAAAGGTGTCATCACTTCGCAGCTTTCAAAATCTCGAAGGCTCTTGGAAGGGGATTCTATGGCAAGCAGCAGCTATCTTCTCGGAAGACAACCGATACTTAACCGCAGTGAAGAACTTGTTGCCTATGAGCTGCTGTTTCGCTCCGCCGGTTCGCCTACGGCCGACGTAACGGACGCCTCCCATGCTACCGCCAGCGTGATTATCAATACCCTGACCGGCTTCGGCGTCGAAGACATCCTGGGAAAGTACAAAGGTTTCATCAACATGGAGCTTGAACTGTTGATGGACGACGCCTTACATATCCTGCCCAAGGAGCAGGTGGTCATCGAACTTCTGGAAACCCTGAAGGTCACGCCAGAACTGGTGGAGCGCTGCCGCTTCCTCAAGGAAAGCGGTTTCAGCCTGGCCCTTGACGATCATGAGTACAGTCCGCTTTACCACGATTTGTACGAGATAGTGGACATCGTCAAGGTCGACCTGATGCTGAGTCCCCCCGAGCGATTGGCGGAGATGGTGAAGCAGTTTGCAGGCTACCCCCTGCAGCTGCTGGCGGAGAAGGTGGAAACCCAGGAGCAGTTCAAGCAGTGCCTCAACCTCGGTTTTGACCTGTTTCAGGGATACTACTTCGCCAAGCCGTCGGTCCTGGAAAAGAAAAAAATGGACGACTCCGGCTCGACCCTGCTCAAACTGATGCGCCTGCTCGGTGAAGACGCCGAACAGGTTGAAATTGAAACCACCTTCCGCGGAGACGCCGGACTAACCTACAAGCTGCTTCTTCTGGTCAACTCGGTCGGCACCGGCGTTCGCAACAAGATCGGTACCGTCCGCCATGCCATTGCGATCCTGGGGCGGCAACAGATAAAACGCTGGGCCCAGCTGGCTCTTTTCGCGAGCAGCGACGATCGCGGCATGGAAAATCCCCTGGTGGACATGGCGGCAGTCCGGGCCGGTTTCATGGAAAACATGGCCGGCCGTCACCGCAGCCTGAAAGGCGGCCATGACTCGGCCGAGAAGGCCTTCATGACCGGGATCCTGTCGATTCTGGAGAAGGTCTATGACATCCCGCTGGATGAGGTGATACTGAAACTGGACCTTTCCGAAGATGTCAGAGAAGCCCTTGTCTGGCAGAGTGGCGGGCTGGGGAATCTGCTCCATATGGCGGAATTGCTCGAAGAACTGGAATTCGACCATCTCAGCACACATCTGGATGAGATGGGAGTCACCCTTGAAGATGTGCTCGTCTCCCAGAAATTGGCCTTTGGGTGGCGCAAGGGGATGGCCTGATTAAGCACCGCATCGGAATCAGCCCCGCAGATATGCCAGTACCTGATCCGGGTGCTGTTCGGCTTTGGCAACTTTTGCCCACTGTTTCTTCACTATTCCATCCGGCCCGATGATCACCGTCGAACGGACCGTACCGACAGTTTTCCTGCCATACATAACCTTCTCGCCGAAAGCCTCGTAGGCCTGCATCATCGAACAGTCCGGGTCGCTCAGCAGTATGAACGGCAGACTGTATCCGGCGATGAATTTGCCGTGTGAGGCGATACTGTCCTTGCTGACCCCCAGAACCACGACGCCCAATCCGGCCAGTTCCGCGAAATGGTCGCGAAAGCCGCACGCCTCCCTGGTGCAGCCGGGCGTATTGTCCTTCGGATAGAAATATATCACCACCGTTTTACCTGAATACTGCTTCAAGGTGTGCAGCGAACCGTCGCTCCCCTCCAGCGAAAACTCGGGAGCCTTTTTCCCTTCCAGTGCCATGACAGATCCTCCTCTGAAGCAAACAAGACTATTTGCGTCCACTTTACCATTACCAACCAAGACGTCAAGCCGAAAGTAACTGCGATTTAATAGGGCATTCGGCGGATATTCAAAAACCATAAACGGCATAAAATTGACTTCCATCAATTTTATTTGCTCCCGAAGTGTATAAAAACAATTCCAGCAGAATATATGCGGTTATTGTGTAACCCGCGTTTGTTGTGCATCCTTAATTTGATGATACCCTTACACTGGCAGCTCAATATTCAGCCCCCCCTGCATGACATGATTAAAATACAGGCTTTACAGGAGTTCGTATGCCGGTTTCAGGAATAGTAGTCCGCTGCCTTGATGGTTGCGCCGATGCCGTGGCGGGGCGGATTGCAGCGTTTGAAGGAGTTGAAGTGCATGGAGTTCTGCCGGATGGCCGGATAGTGGCCGTTGTTGAAGCCGATACGGTTCAAGGTGAGGTTGACATCGTTTCACGGCTCCATGAGGTTGAAGACGTCATCACAGTCCATCTGGCCTACCACAATTTTGAGGACATCTAATCATTGAGCAGCTTTGAGGCTGCTTTTCGGTATCACGACTACACACCAGGAGGAAGAAATGGGACTTTCCAGACGGGATTTTCTGAAGGCTACCGCAGCTGCCGCGGCATTTGCCGCTGCCGGAGCAGCCGTATTGAAGCCGAAGGCATCCGAAGCGGCTGAGGCCGGGATCAAGTGGGACAAAGCTCCCTGCCGTTTCTGCGGAACCGGTTGCGGCGTGCTGGTCGGGGTCAAGGAGGGCAAAATAGTCGCCACCAAGGGCGATCCGGCAGCCCCGGTTAACAGAGGGTTCAACTGCATCAAGGGATATTTCCTCTCCAAGATTCTCTATGGCAAGGACCGACTGACCAAACCGCTGATCCGCAAGGGAGACAAGATGGTTGAGGCTTCCTGGGACGAGGCCATGACCCTGATCGCAAGCAAGTTCAAGGAGGCCATCGAAAAGCATGGCCCCGATTCGGTTGCGATCTACGGTTCGGGACAGTGGACCGTCTTCGAGGGGTATGCCGCCAGCAAGCTTTTCAAGGGTGGAATCGGCACCAACAATATCGAGGTGAATGCGAGGCTCTGCATGGCGTCGGCTGTCACCGGCTTTATGACGACCTTTGCCAGTGACGAACCGATGGGATGTTATGACGATCTGGACCTGGGCGACACCTACTTTCTTTGGGGCGCCAATATGGCCGAATGCCATCCGGTGCTCTTCTCCCGCCTGATCGACAATCGCCTGAAAAACCCCAGGGTCAAGATCATCGATTTCGGCACCCGCCGTACCCGCACCTCCCAGATGGCTGACAAATACATCAAGTTCAAACCCCAGACCGACCTGGCGCTCCTCAATGCTATCGCCCATGTCATCGTCAGGGATAAGCTCTACGACGAAGCATTCATCAAGAGCCATGTCGTCTTCAAAAAGGGAAAGACCAACATCGGCTACGGCATGGAGGACAAGTTCAAGTTTGCCGACGACCCCAAGCCGATGACCTTTGACGAATACAAGGAGTTTCTCAAAACCTACACCCCGGAATATGTTGCCGAATTGTCGGGGGTGCCGGCTGAAACAATCGTCGAAATGGCGCATCTCTACGCCGACAAGAGCCGCAAGGTCAACTCTCTCTGGACGATGGGTTTCAACCAGCATACCCGCGGCACCTGGGTCAACAACCTGGCCTACAACGTCCACCTCCTGACCGGCAAGATTTGCAAACCGGGAGAAAATCCGATGTCGCTGACCGGCCAGCCGTCAGCCTGCGGCACCACCCGCGAGGTCGGCACCTTTACCCATCGCCTGCCGGCCGACATGGTGGTTACCGATCCCGAACACCGCGCCAAGGCGGAAAAAATCTGGGGTATTCCGGCCGGCAAGATCCCGGCCAAACCGACCTATAATGCTACCGAAATGTTCCGCGCCCTCGACCGTGGCGACATCAAGGTCGTCTGGACCCAGGTCACCAACCCCTTCCAGTCGCTGCCGAACCTGAACCGCTACCGCAAAGGCGCCCGCAAGGGAGATGGGCGTTTTATCATTGTCTCCGACATGTACCCGACCCAAAGCACCGAAGTTGCGGATGTGATTCTGCCGTCAGCCTCGTGGGTCGAGAAGGAGGGTGTTTTCGGTAACGCTGAGCGGCGTACCCACCAGTGGTACAAGATGGTGGAACCGCCCGGAGAAGCCAGGAACGACCTGTGGCAGATTATCGAGCTGGCCAGACGATTGGGGCATGGCAACCTCTTCCCCTACAAATATATAGAAAAAGAAATCTGGGAAGAGTACCGCAAATTCGGTGAGGGGCAAGGGAAGGATCTTGCTCCCTACGAAACCTACACCAAGACGCGCGGACTGCGCTGGCCGGTCGTGAACGGCAAGGAAACCCTCTACCGCTACGCCGAGGGGCATGACCCGTACGTCAAGACCGGTGAGGGAATCAAGTTCTACAAAAACAAGAAAGACGGCGGTAAGGCGGTCATCTGGGCACGCCCCTATGAACCTGCGGCAGAAGCCCCCGACAAACAGTATCCCTTCTGGCTTTGCACCGGGCGCGTCCTGGAACACTGGCACACCGGCACCATGACCGGCCGGGTTCCCGAGCTCAAACGGGCGTACCCGTCGGCGGTCTGCGAGATGCATCCCGATGATGCCAAAAAACTCGGCATTGAGAATCTCCAGAAGGTCAAGATCACATCGCGGCGCGGCACTATCATCTTGCCGGTGGATCTTAATGGTCGTGGCAAGGCCGAAGAAGGCAACATCTTTGTAGCCTTTTTCGATGAAAACAAGCTGATCAACGAACTGTGCATCGACGCATATTGCCCGATTTCCGGCGAGCCGGACTTTAAGAAATGCGCCGTCAAGGTGGAAAAAGTTTAATTCCGGTTCCCGTAAATATAGTTTAATTCAAGGAGGTTTTCCCATGAGAATGCTGCTCCGTTGCTGCGCAATAACGTCACTAATAGCAGCTCTGGCTCTCCCGTGCATCGTCAGTGCCGATGAATCGGAAAATTATGAAAAATACGCCCAACAAGCAGAGAGTACCCCGCCGATGATACCCCACCGCATCACGGATACATCTAATGGCATGTATTGCCTTGGTTGCCATCGAACCGGCCTGAACGGAGCCCCCGAGACGCCACACCCAGAGCGTCTGACCTGTACCGGATGTCACGGGCAAGGGGAAATCAAGGAGATAAAGCATGGCGAAAAGGGTAACAAGTAGTGAACATCAGCCGTAAAGAGTTTTTCAGAAAAAGCCTGACGTCTCTTGGAGAGGCGATCTGCACGGTGAGCGATGCACTGAAAGCACCCGTCGCTCCCCCTCAGGATGTCCGTGAAACGGAAAATTTTACCGCGACCCCCAGCGAAGACCTCGTGGCGGCAGCCCATAACGACCGGTGTCTGGCTAAAAACAGCGGCTGTTTCTCCTGCATGGAGCGCTGCGAATTCGGGGCAATCAAGCTTATTCCTGGAGTTGGCGTCCGGATCAACCAGCAGCTCTGCACCGGTTGCGGAGCCTGCGAACATGTCTGCCCGGTAACCCCCAAGGCGATCAGGATGCAGGCTCGTACCATACACACACCATCTGCCGATCACGCAGAACAACTAACAAAGAAAGGAATATCGACATGCTGAAGAAAAAACTGGCCCTTGCTGCGGCCATCACCGGGGCGGTTGCCGTACTGTCAATCCCCGCCCTGACCACCGCCGTCAACAAGCCGGCCACCAAGCTGGCCAACGATGGCAGAGCAAAATGTTACGAATGCCACGACGAGGTCAAGGCGCTCAAGGAGGGCTCAAAGCACGCCAAGCTGGCCTGTACGGTCTGCCACGACAAGCTCGATGTTCACATGAAGGACCCGGAGAAGAACAAACCGGTGACGGTGATCGACCAGGCTTTGTGCGGCAAGTGCCACAAGAGCCAGTATGAAAGCTTCTTCAAGGTGAATTATGACGGCGGCGCCCGCAAGGAAAAGGGCACTCCTACCGGCCGCTCGCCGATGCAGGACAAACTGCTGGCCCCCTATGGCTTTACCTTTGAGCACAATGAACCGCGCGGTCACGCCTTCATGGTCATCGACCAGTTTGCCGTCGATCGTTTCCAGGGTGGCCGTTTCCAGTTCAAGGACGGCTGGAGAGGCATCGAAAAAACCGGCAAGGTATGGGACGTGCTGGAGGACAAGGGGAAGGACTTCAAGCTGAAGGAAACCGCCATGGCCGGCAACCCGACCTGCATCCAGTGCAAAACTTCGGACCATATCCTGAAGTGGAAGTTCATGGGTGACAAGGATCCCAAGGCCAAGTGGGACCGCACCTCCAACATCGTCGATGTCGCCAAGGACACCAACAACGCGGTCGGCTGCATCCACTGCCACGACCCGCACGGCACCCAGCCGCGCGTGGTCCGTGACGGCCTGATCCAGGCGATCGAGCGGGACACCAAAAACAATATCTTCTCCAAGGACGGCAAGACCGACCTGAAGGTGATCTCGTTCCGCGACGGCTTCCGCAAAATCGGCGTGATGCCGAAGACCGATTCCCGCATGATGTGCGCCCAGTGCCACGTGGAATACGCCTGTGGCGCCGGCACCCAGTGGAGCGACGGCAAGGCGGTCAAATATGACGACCAGCGCACCAACCACTTCCCGCTCAAGAACGTCCTGCAGCTGCTGAAGCATTACAAGGATCTGGACTTCTTCGACTTCAAGCACGCCGTCACCGGAGCCCGTCTGGTCAAGTTCCAGCACCCTGAGGCCGAGACCTATGCCGGCAGCGTCCACGACAAGGCCGGTGTCCAGTGCCACCAGTGCCACATGCCCAAGATGAAGGGGAAAGACGGCAAGATGTTCTCGACCCACGGCGTGATCAAACCGAAGCAGAACGTCAAGGCCGCCTGTCTGGGATGCCATACCCATGCCAAGGACACCGTCGAGCAGAAACAGTATGAACTGGACTCCATCATCAACTACACCAAGGGCAAGATGCGCAAGGCGGAGTACTGGCTCGGCCAGTTGATTG
>DATNCC010000175.1:0-3861 GCA_035571735.1 Dongiaceae bacterium
GGAAGAACAGGCCATGGTGAGGAAGGCGCAGAACGCGCTTGCCGACATATTCCGCATTTACGAGCAGGAGATGCTGCCGCGTATCAAGAATGGGGAAGCAGTGCACGGGCCGCTTTTAGACATAGACGCCCGGCTTGACGAGCGGATAGAGACCATTGAACTTGCCCTGCAACGTTTCGCGAAGAAAATATCGAACGACAGCCGGGAAGCGAGTAAAGAGTACCATCAGGTGCTCACAGACTCGATCAGTTTCGGACTGGCGATGTCACTGATAGGGGTGCTTGCCGCGCTCGCTGTTTCCGTCCTGACAACCAGGCAGATTGTCCGGCCGCTTGCGGAAATAACCACGGCAACCCGGGAGATAGTGAAAGGGAATTACCTCGTCGAGCTGAACTACCAATCGGCTGATGAACTCGGGGTACTGGCCGACAGCTTTCGAGATATGTCGGGACAGGTGGAGAAACGTACTGCAGATCTGCGGGAGTCGAACGAGCTTCTCCAGCGGGAGATCGGCGAACGCAAAGTGTCTGAAGAGGAGGTCCTCAGGCTGAACGCCGGCCTCGAACGACGGGTCGCTGAGCGAACGGCGAAACTGCGTAACCTTTCCCAGCATCTTCAGACGGTTCGGGAGGAAGAGCGGGCCATTATATCCAGGGATATCCATGACGAGCTCGGGCAGTTGCTGACAGCGTTGAAAATAGACTTGTTATGGCTGCGGAGTAAATTACCGGAGGGGCACCCCAAACTCCTCGATAAGACCCGGGGGATGGAAACCCATTTCGATGAGGCCGTCAGAATTGTAAAGAGGATATCCGCCGAACTGCGTCCTGCCATCCTGGACGATCTCGGGCTCACGGCTGCAATCGAGTGGCACGCGCAGGAATTCCAGAAAAGAACCGGGATCATCTGCGAAGTCCGCAGCAGTTTCGACTCCGGCTCATTGGACCTCGGACGCTCCACGGCGCTGTTCCGCATCTTTCAGGAGTCGCTGACCAACGTCTCCCGGCATGCGGAAGCAACGAGGGTCGAGGTGACCCTGGCTAAAAATGGTGATGAACTGATTGCGACTATCACAGACAACGGCAAGGGGATCACCGAACAGCAGCTTCGCGACTCCCTGTCGCTAGGACTTATCGGAATGCGGGAGCGTGCCCGCTGCTTCGGTGGAGAAGTGACAATCAACCCGCTTCCGGACGGCGGGACGACTGTTCGGGCAAATATTCCCCTTACCGGCAAGGAAAAGGAGCCGCAGAGATGATACGTGTACTGATCGCGGATGACCATCCCATTTACCGCCAGGGACTGCTGCAGATCCTCATGGAAGTTCCGGACATGTTTGCGGTCGATGAAGCGGGGAGCGGTGAGGAAGCGCTCAGCAAGGCATTGGATAAAAACTATGATCTGGTCTTGCTGGACATTTCCATGCCCGGCAGAGGAGGGCTGGATGCGCTCAAGGCGCTGAAAACCCACTTACCTAAACTTCCAGTCCTGATACTCAGCATGCACCCCGAAGAACAATATGCGGTGCGGGCCTTGCGCGCCGGGGCCTCCGGTTATCTGAACAAGGAATGCGCCTGGGACGAACTGGTGATTGCTATCAAAAAAGTATTGGGAGGAGGAAAGTATGTCAGCGCTGCTCTGGCGGAGAAACTGGCTGACAACCTGGGGAGCGGCAATACCGACAGGCCGCTCCAGGAAATTCTTTCCAACCGCGAGTACCAGGTGTTCCGGATGATCGCCTCGGGTAAAACGGTAAGCGCGATTGCCGAGGAACTGTCACTGAGCATAAAAACCATCAGCACTCACCGGGTGCGGATTCTGGGAAAAATGAAGTTAAAAAACAACGCGGAATTAATCCATTACGCCATCACGAATAAACTGGCGGATTGAAGCAAGCCCTAAATATTACACCTCGTTCCGCAACTTCCCGCCTTTTTATAGGACAGACACCGACAAAAGAACCCGCCCCGTTCCTACAAGTTAATCAGACCTGTTGCATCTTGTTAATCATCATTCCTTCAGTATCATTTCAACTAGTCGAGAAATGCTCTATTCCGAGCGGAGCCGGGCAGGCAAGAGGTTTCACCATACCCGGAATACGCAGTAACGTAGCGGTGGCAATGCAATGAAGGGCAAGGAGATTGACAATATGAAAGAGATAACCAGATTTTCAATCAAGGAAATTAACAGGAGGTAATAGTTATGAAGAAGTTGACGAGTTATTTGAGTCTGCTGGCGGTACTAAGTATACAATTCTCCGGCGTTTCACCGGCAAATGCCGTCCTGCCGGCTACCGGTCTTGCGGGGTTCAGCCCGAACCCGGCCACTTTCACTAATCCCAATGGCACCGTAGCCTTTATCGGGGGCGACGCCGCAGGCGTCGGTGCCATTCCCGCCTGGTATCAGGATCAGAACGGGGTAGCGGTTAAACCCTGTCTCAGCCTCGTGAATTGCGGCCTGGCTCTCCCCGGCGTTCCCGACTTCAATCCGGCGCTCCCGATGCAAATTGTTCCCGGAGGAATCGGCACCAACTTCCCCAGCGAAGCTTTCTACTTCAACGCCACCGCCAACTTCGTCATGCCGGGGGCGTCGGACGTGCTCCTGGTCATGGCTCTGGAGTATACCTTCCTCAATCCGCTTGGCGCACTCACCTCGCTTGCTGCGACCCCAACCGCTGTGGGGAATCCTTTTCAGCGGCTGAGACTTGTCCACACCTTTATTGGCGGAGGCGGAGACATCGGCCCGTTAGGCATCAATTTGCCGCCCGCCGGCGCTTTTACCGTCACAACACCCTGGGGGATCACCAAATTCCCGGTCTCCGGCGCCAAGTGCGTAAACTCCGGTGGCGATACCAAATGCTCCATGGTGCGCGACCAGCCGATCGCCGGTCCGAATCCTACCGCTGCGCTCGGGATCACCCCCGCCATTGTCGCTCCTGACAGCTCCATAAGCACCTTCGTCAAGGATCCCACGGCACCGGCCGGTTTCCTCGGCACCTCCGTGGCCGTTCTCGCCTACACCGGCGGGGCCATAGGCAACACCGTCACCGTCGTCGACCCCCTGGGTAATACCAGCGGTCCCATCGCAGGACTTAAGGTTCTCACCGGCCAAACGCTCGGCCTGGAAATAGCCCCGCTAACAGCCAATTTCGGCGTGGTGAAGCCCGCCGGAGCGGTGTTGAAAACCATCAACATCAACAACCTGGCAGGGGTTGCCTTTACCCCGGTAATAGCCGCAAACGTTCCCGCCAGCAATCCGGTAGTTGTCAGTCCCGACTTTACCATTGTGCCTTCAGCTGTGTTGCCCTGCCCCACCGGCATCGCCACCCTGGCCGCCGGCGCGAACTGTAATTTCGACGTAAAATTCACGCCGGTAGGCGCGGACGGGCCCAGGAGCGCAGACATATCCATCACCGGCGCCGGTGTTCCCCCTGCAGCCGCTACGGTGACCGGCATCGCCGACGGCACCGCGCCTCTTCTTGCCCTCACCAGCCCCGCATTCGTTAAGACCGCCACTGCGCAGACCCTTACCGGCACGGCCAGCGACGCTAACGGCATTGGGGCTGTTACGGTATCGGTTGACGGCGCTGCCCCGGCCGCAGCCACAGTGACCGGCGGCACCTGGACCTTCACTACTCCCGTCCTGACCGCACAAAACGACGCCACCGGCCTCCCCGTCCACAGCATCGTGGTCAACGCCAACGACACTGCCCTTCCGGCCCCCGGCAACACGGCGACGTCGCTAACCCCCACTATCACAGTTGACGCCACCCCTCCGGTGGTCACTCTCACCCTGCAGGGTCAAGGTACGACGACCAAGATCGCGACCCCGGTCATAACCTACACCGCCGCCGATAGAAAC
>DATNCC010000176.1:0-2790 GCA_035571735.1 Dongiaceae bacterium
CTCCTCGATCTGCTGCATATTGTGGGGCAGGCACATCTCGATATCGGCCAGTCCCTGATAGACGGCGACCGCGTGTTCACGGCAGGTGTTGTAGCCGCAGGCTCTGCAGTTGAGTTCGTCTCCCTGTGCAAATTTGTTCGTGGAGTGCAGTATCCGTTTGATGTCATCCTTGCCGGGGCCCGGCAGTTTGCGGGACTTGTCGGAAAATGACCTGTGCAGATCCGGTAGTCCTGCCTTAGAAAGGTAATGGGGCGCTGTACGGTAGGAAATGTGGCTGCTGCTGTGACAGACTATCAGCTTGCGTTTGTAAAAGTGATTGAGCTCCCTGTCCCGTGCCGGACCATCAACGCACCCGCCGTCGCAGAAGCGCAGGTCGACAAAAGCCGGCGCAATTTGTCCGGCGGACAGGTCGCGGATGATGTCGAGGGTGTGTAACTCCCCCTCACTGGAAATGGTTTCAGTGGCAAGAAAGTCCGGCTCGATGCCGAATACCTTGAGCGGGCCGCCGGTCAGCGTGAAGAGCCGCCCTTCGCCCGGATCGATGCCGTCAAAGGGTGCCTCACCAAGCGAGGGAGGATTGATGCCGCGGCTTCTGAAGAGCTTGTCGATCTCCTGGTAGGTAAGTACCACATCGATTGCGTTGGCTGATTCCCTGGCCTGGATCTCGAACTTTGCCGCAATGCAGGTGCTGATATAGACGACCTTGGTCTCCTCCCCCAGAACGCCCTTTATAAACCGCCCCATGGCGATCATCGGAGAAACGATACCCATCAGATTGGGCAACAGTTTTGGATAGTGGCGTTCGATCAGGTCAACCACCGCCGGACAGTGGGACGATATCACCGGCAGTTCAGTGTCGGTCAGGGCCTTGCGATAGCTGTCGGCTATCATGCGGGCCCCATAGGCGCCTTCATGGACCTCGAGAAAACCGAGGCTCTTCAGTCCGGCCACCAATTGACCGGGCGTGATGGCATGGAAGAAGGCGGGGAATGAACAGCCCAGCACAGCCACCACCGGTGCGCCCGAGGCCAGCAGTTCCTGTGTCCTGACCATGCGGTCCACGATCACCTTGGCGTTCTGGGGACAGCTCAGGCAGTTGCCGCAACCGATGCAACGGTCATATATGATCTGTGCAAAGCCCTGGTCCACCTTGATTGCCTTGACCGGGCAGGTTCGAACACAGGAATAGCAACGGCGGCAACGCTCTTTGTAGGTAATGATCGGTTCCATGTCTGCTCCCAGTGGTATAGTCGCGAGGCCGTAACGCCAGGCACCATCAACGCGTAAGCGCATTGTGCCACAAATGGCACAGTGCGGTACATAAAAAAATCGCGACTTTCCGTTCGGCCGTCTCATGCGGATAGTTGGCCGGTGCCAAATTTATCCTTGACATGCAAAGCACTCTTCACTATAGTCCAAAACTCTTTTAAAAATGATTCGGATGGAGATGGCTATGTACGCAGTTATTAAGACCGGTGGAAAACAATACAAAGTTGCTGAGGGCGAGTTTCTCAAGGTAGAAAAACTTGAGGGTGAGATCGGCGACAAGATTGAATTTGCAGAAGTACTGATGATCGGTGGCGAGAAGCTTGCGATAGGGGCTCCAATAGTAGCCGGCGCAATGGTGACGGCCAAGATTGCAGCCCAGGGCAAGGACAAGAAGATCCTGGTGTTCAAGTCCAAGCGTCGCAAAGGCACCCGTAAGCTGCGCGGCCACCGTCAGCATAAAACGGTTCTCAAGATTGAAAAGATCAGCGCATAAATTAACGTAATTTTCCCGAGGAGATACGGAGATGGCACATAAGAAAGCTGGAGGAAGTTCACGCAACGGCAGGGATTCGGACGGTCAGCGGCTCGGATGCAAAAAGTTCGGCGGCGAGATCGTAAAAGCCGGCAACATCATCTATCGTCAGCGCGGCACCCAGATTCATCCCGGCAACAACGTGGGATGCGGCAGGGATTACACGCTGTTCGCCCTGATCGAGGGCATTGTCAAGTTTGAGCGCATGGGCAAAGACCGCAAGAAGGTTTCGGTTTACCCCAACTAGACCCGTTTTCATGGATCACCCGAAAGCCCGGAAGATTGAACTTCCGGGCTTTTTTTGCGGATTGTGCATCAACAGAACAGTGTTTATATAGTGATTGCGGCATATCGAGTTTTACGATACACTCCAGCCGAAGATACCGGGCTGCAACTCTCTGCTGCAGGATTACGGCGCTGTGTGATACACATTTGCCGGTTGTCATTCGATTCAGACTGAGGTTAGGCGCATGAAACATCTCGGGGACATACTGGTCGAAGCGGAAATCATCAGCATGAAGACGCTGGAGAAGGCGCTTGCCCGCCAGAAAGCAGGTCAAAAACGTCTGGGAGCGGTACTGGAGGAGATGGGGGTTATCAGCGAGGAAGAGCTGGCCGATGCGCTTGGCACCCAGTTCAACTTCAAGACTGTTAAAAACTTCGTTGAGCGCAACTTTCCCCAGGATCTGCTCGATCTGCTCCCTTCCGACTTTGCCATGAAGAAACTGGTTTTCCCGCTCAAGCAGCAAGGCAGCATGCTGGCAGTGGCGATAACCGATCCCTTCGATATGGAGACCATGGAGATGCTGGCCCGCATAACCGGTTTGCAGATCATTCCGGTCATTTCGACCCGCCGGGAAATCCTTAACGCCATCTCCAAAAACTACCTTCAAAGCTCTGACCGGGCTGATGGTGGTGATGCTGTCCTGGTTGTGGAAGATTCTGCCCCCGTGGCTGCCGTGATCCAGGTGGCTCTGGCCAAAGCAGGC
>DATNCC010000177.1:0-5592 GCA_035571735.1 Dongiaceae bacterium
GGAGACCCGATCATCGGGATGAAGTTCATAGACTGCCTCGATCTTTTCAACAGAGATCCCGATACCGAGGCTGTCTTCCTGATCGGGGAGATCGGCGGGGGTGCCGAAGAGGATGCTGCTCACTGGATCAAAGCGCATATGAAAAAACCGGTTGCCGCCTTCATCGCCGGGGTGACCGCACCTCCGGGGAAACGGATGGGGCATGCCGGCGCGATCATAACCGGCGGGAAAGGGAAAGCGGAAGACAAGATCAGGACTCTCATTGAATGCGGCGTTACTGTTGCCATGAGTCCGACGAAGATGGGTTCGGCAATGCAGGAAGCACTGGGGAAGGTTGGAAAGAAACCCAGGTAACTTTTGCCGGCATCCGGGATAAGAAAAAGGCTGCCGTCTCATTTGGCAGCCTTTTCTTTTTCGGTTTGCGGCGTTATATCACGGTTTCAGAAAACAATAGATGATGCGTGTCCGCAGGCTCAGCAACCTGTGCAGGGCAATTGCCCAAACACCCCGCCAGCCGAAACCGCGGGCATGGCAACGGGCGGTCGTCAAGGCGGCGTCAAGCTGTTTGCCGGCATACCTGCTCCCCTTGGCATCGCCATGCACCCTGAAATCGGATAATTCATGATGAATGACAACGGGATCGGAAATAGCAGCAAATTTAAGCCAAAGGTCATAATCCATGTCCAGATCCTTGGTTAAATCCAGCCCTCCTGCCCTCTCCCACATCTGACGATTCCAGAACACAGCCATCTGGGGGATAAAGTTTTCCGTCAACAGCTTCACTCTGGAAAAAGATGCCCCTCGCCAGTTTTTGTACCTTACAATCAGGCTGGTTACATCTTCGCCATTTACGCCTATCATCCCTGCCCGCCCATAAACCCAGGCAGGATGGCTATCTTCAAGCAATCCGGCGACAAGTGCCAATGCACCGGGTCTCAGACGATCGTCAGAGTTCAGCCACGCCTTTATCGTCCCGTTGGCCTCTGCCATCCCTCTGTTTATTGCGTCAGATTGCCCTCTGTCCGGCTCGAAAAACAGGCGGAGCCTGGCTCCGTACTCATCATAAAGCCGCAGAAGAAGAGCCCGTGAACCGTCAGTTGATCCGGGATCCATGACCAGGAGCTCCACGTCAGCCTCTTTCTGATCGAGAACCGACCGGACAGCCTCTTCCAGAAACTGAGCCTGATTGTAGCTCGGCATTACGATAGAAATCAGGTTCGGGGTTCGGTGCTCGGGGTTCGGGGTTTTACTCATACCTCACTCCTTGCAGTGATCGTGAAAGCAGATGCCAAGCAAGAAACCAGCGCCGCTTCAGCTGGATCCAGGGTCTAAAACGGATGCGAAACTCCGTGAGACTCGCACCGTGCTTGCGGTACTTCATAGTCACAACCGGGACAAATTCGGTGCAACCGATGCGCTCGCAGAGCTGCCCGAGCCAGATGTCATGCATCGGAATCTTGCGGGGAAACGGCAAGGCACGTGCCAGCAGATCCCGGCTGAAAGCCATACAGCAACCCAGGTAACGGTTGTCATAAAGATTTTTCCAGAAGCCGCGGCCGGCTTTCAGCTTTTCAAGTACCGACGGGCATATCTCCCGCTCATTCTCATCGACTACCGTCGCATCAAGTACGACAAGCAGGGGACGGGTCGTATTCCTTGCAAAGATACCTCTAACAATCTCAAGCTTATTCGGTAGCCAGATATCATCCTGATCGGAGAGAACGATTATCTCCCCCTTGGCCTGCTTGAGCGCAAATTCAAAATTCAGGACAGGACTCCTGAAGGATTGCCCCTCAAAAAGCCTGATTCTGGAATCCTGCAGCGACTTTACAATCCTGATCGTCGCATCCGTGGAAGAGTCATCGCTGATGACAAGCTCATCATCAGGCGCCAGTTGCGGGAGAATACTCTCCAGCTGTTGCCGGATAAAACGCTCGCCGTTATAGGTAGCCATGCAGACAGAGATCATACCGGCAGCAGCCTCCAGATGTTGCGAATCAGCCGGTCCAAAAACCGGTACTTCAGGATGCCGGTGTTCATGCCCGCCTTACAAACCGGTTCCTCAGTCGCAGCAAGCTAAAATATAATTGCTTTATAACCGTTTTTTCTTGAGCTATCTCTCGTTTCATTTTTTTCATCATTTGCAAACGGCTTTGTTTTGGCCCCTCGCCTTTTCCACCCAAAACTATGAAAAATTCGAACCCGTCTGTTGGAATAAAGGTAACTTCTCTTACACAAATAAGCCCCAAATTATATAAATCTTCTATCAATATCCTGAATGAGTGCGGAGTAAAACACCATGCGTGGTAATCCAGATATGTTACGCCTTCTGCTGCTTGCTCAAAGTGACTTTTGGCATCTGACATGGAGTGCATAAACCTGAATTCACCATTAGACATGGTGTTCCACGTGATATTGCCATCCATTGTACAAACATTCAGCACATGATCTACGGCAGTTCCGACAGTATGAATCTTATTGCCGGAGATATGTGCATCTATAATTCCGGATATACTTGTGATTTGCCTGAAATAATCAAAACAACGAGTCGAATCCGGCACAGCCAATATTAAAACACCTCTACCGTTAAGTATCTCATGGCAACCGTTTATAAATGAAATGAAATCCGGAACATGTTCGATAACATGCGAGGCAATAACCCAATCGTAATACCTGGAACGACCGGTAATTTCCGAGTATTTTTCACCGCTCCATATAAAATCAACTTCTTCGATATTGTCTAGATTGACACCATGCTCTTTGTACTTCTCCAACAGTCCCGACCTATCAGTATGATCAATTATGTCAACCTTGAAACCGGCTCTCTTTGGAGCTATCGGGTTATGGCTGGGCCCGATCTCAACACCATGGCCGCGTTTATCGATGTATTTTTCGATCAAATCATATCGCTGCACGATATCGTCCCTCAACTCTTGCTTATAATATCCACATACCTTAACTCAGTTGCCAGCTCTCTTTCATATGCATTTAATCACCCGATAACGAGTCGTCCCACATTCCTTATTATCCCGGTATAAAAAAAGCGGTACTTCAAGAGGTACCATCGCCTCCTTAGACCATTGAACGAGTCGAACCTGGCATATACCTCCAGCATCTCCCGCTGTGACGGTGTCAGCTTGTCGCGATATCGGTCGAAGAAGGCGGCTCCCTGGCACTGGATGCGGGCAATTATTGCTCGCGTCTCCGGCCGGCAATATAGCTGACCGACAATATCTCGTACATTGAACGGCCGAGCGCCAACGTCGTTTGCTCCGTGCTGCCGGTAAAGTACCGTCGGCATCGTAACTTGCCCGATTTCACCAAACGCCGCCGCGACCAGTACCAGCCACCAGTCATGCATGACTGCTTCGGGAGGTACCGGAAGAGCCAGATCTCGCAAGGCCCGGTTGAACATCATCGTGCAGCCGGTAGCCACGTTCTGAACCAGAAGCCTGTTTAGAACCTTCCCGCCGATCGGATCGGAATGCTGCAATCGCCAGAGTGAGTCAGCCACACTGCGGAGACCTTTCTCAACCACCGCCAGATCCGTATGCACCAGCAACGGCGTCGTTATTCCGTGAAGCTTCTCAAGCCTGCGCATTTCGGCCAGAGTCCGCTCGATCTTGTCCGGATACCAGACATCGTCCTGGTCGCAAAGCATCAGGTAATCGGCATCTGCATCGGCCGCTGCCAATAAGGCGCCGAAATTGCCACTGGCACCAAGGTTAACCTTTTCACTTGAAACGATCTTAATGCGTGTGGGGAACCGCTTTTGATATCCGGCAAGTATCGTGGGAGTTGAATCGGTAGAACCGTCGTCCCGAATCAGGAGGCACCAGTTGGCATGGGTCTGAGCCAGCAGAGAATTCAGCTGCTCCTGCAGATAGGGCGCACCGTTGTAAGTGGCAAGGAGAATATGAATAGTGTCCCTCATCGTCGTGGCAACATTTAAGAACCCAGCCAAGGTCTATAAACACGTGGCGGCCAGGCAAGAGTGTAGTCAGGTGCATCCAGGGTGAGATTGGGGCTGTAGTATGGATCATTATCCAGCAGGCTTCCCCATCGGTGACGCATGTAGGCGGTTTCGCGATCAAACCGTGCCTGTTTTTCCGGAGACGTCTCATAACCACGGGAAAAAGACTCATGGTGATACAGCTCGGCAAATGGCGTCCAAAGATTACGATAGCCGGCTTCCCGCACCTTCAGACAGAAATCGATGTCGTTATATGCGATTGCCAAATTCTCCTCTTCCAGCCCACCCACCTCCTCGTAGACGGCCTTGCGCACGAGCAGACAGGCAGCGGTCACTGCGGAAAAGTCTTGAACCAGCACAAGTCTGCCGGAATAACCTAGCTGTTCTCTGAAGTAGCCATGATGAAGATGGCCGGCCACTCCACCGATCCCGAGAGCGACGCCGGCATGCTGGATACGATTGGTCGGATAGTACAGCTTCGCCCCCACAGCCCCGATTTCGGGCCTGATCACGTGCCGCACCATCTCGGTCAGCCAGCCCTTTGAGATAACTTCCAGATCATTATTGATCAATCCGATGATCTCACCGCTGGCCTCACGCACGGCAAAGTTGTTGATGGCCGAATAGTTGAATGGCGCATCGTAGTGCAATATCCTGGCGATTCCCTTTCGCTCGAGTCGATTCAGATAGTTGAGGGTTTCCGGCTCTGCCGACTGGTTGTTGACAATGAGCAGTTCATAGTTCGGGTAGTCGGTCTTCTTCCGGATACTCTCTACACAACGCTTGAGCACCGGGTATCCATCCCGCGTCGGGATGATCAGGGAGACCAGTGGGAGTGCCTTAGACAGGGGATAGCTGACTACGTACGTGGTATGCCACTTTCCGGCCTTCACAGTAATTGACTTATTGATTGCTTGAAAATAGTCGGATAGTGCCCGCACCGCAGCCTGCTCCGCATAGGACTTCTGGTGCGTGGAGACCGCCGTGGAACCGGCAATAGCCCGCCAGTGATAGAGCACGAAAGGAATGTGGCGAATGCGGGAAGCCTCCGTATTGGCAACACAGCGGAGGCAGAGATCGTAGTCCTGGCTCCCCTCATACCCGGCGCGAAAGCCCCCGATCTGTTTCACAATGCTCGTCCGGTATACACCTAGATGAGAGATGTAGTTCTGGGAGAAGAAGAGGTCGGGGTTCCAGTCAGGCTTGAACAGGGCCTGAAAGCGGCGGCCCTGTTCGTCAATCTTATCCTCGTCGGAATAAATGATGTCGGCGTCAGGATCTCTGTTCAGTTCGGCAGCTACCATGTACAGAGCATGTGCGGGCAGCTCGTCGTCATGGTCGAGCAGGGCGATGAACTCTCCCGTTGCCAGCTCCAGCGCACTGTTGGAGGCAACAGAGATGTGGCCGTTCTCTTTTCGATAAACAACCTTTATCCGCGCATCACGCTGTTGGTACTCCTCCAGCAGCGGGCGCACGTGAGGGGAAGTTGAAGCGTCATCGGCGATGCATAGCTCCCAGAGGGGATAGAGCTGCGCCAGCACCGATTCGATGGCCAGCCGCAGCCACTTTTCCGGGGTATTGTAAACCGGCATTACAATGGAGATCAGCGGCTTGCAAGT
>DATNCC010000178.1:0-6421 GCA_035571735.1 Dongiaceae bacterium
AGGAATCGGCTCGGTTAAACACTTCAACCAAGCGGTTAACGTTGAAATTTCGGCCGATTACGACGCCAAATCCGGCACGGCATCGTACGACCCCACAACCTCGACCTGCATCAACGTAAGTTGCCACGGCGCATTGACTACCCCGCCCTGGCGTATTGGAAGAATCGATGTGGATACACAATGCACGATTTGTCATCGGTCACGGACACTGCAGCCGCCGGACCAGTTCAACAGTTTTTTTTCCGGCAAACATGATTTTCACGTGGGGGGTCTTGGTTTGATCTGTATCGATTGTCACGATAGCGGAAAGCTGGCTCCGGGCCATTTTATCAACATCAAAACACATGACTTCGAACAGGTACCGGCAAAGACCATCAGGGACGTTGTCCGTTATGTCGGCGGTTCCTGCACTCCGGTCAATGCCCCCGGCAACTTCAGCGTCACCTTTAAGTGCCATCCGGCCCCGCCATTGACAAGGGTGTGGGCAACGCCATAGAAAGAAGAGAAGAGGTCAGCATGACAGTGAGAAGGCTTTTCGGTGATTATCCTTGCCTGTCAAATGCGTAGGTCTGACTCATGAAGATTCACCTTCTTGTCCCGGTCCACTCTTCATTTTTTCAGTTTCCAACTCCGCCAGAAACTCCGCCACGCCGGTCACCCCATTGGTACCAGGGAGAAAAAACTTATTGTTGGTACTGGTCGAGAGATGCCGGATATGAATCACCGGCAGGTTGTGAGCTCGGAAGTAACCCCCGGAAATTCGACTCATTCATAATCAGATCATATCATACAATATGCTCTCAAATACATCTTGCCCCCGGAAATAGAAAACCCCGCCTGAAAAGACGGGGTTTTTTGTCTATTATTCTGAGGAGAGGAATCCCCGCCCCTTCTGTTGCTTATCTTCCCGGCACCATTTAAAGCCCCGCAAAATTGGACGTAAGTGAGATGCCTGTCAGGGGGCCGGAGGTTGTGCCGCTGCCGCCGTCGATCCGGTTGACTTTCACGTCGAAAGCGGCCCCGCTGACGGGAAAACCAAGGAACTCGATATGTGCGAACTCCCCGATGGCAAAGCCGGGCTGGACATTGATCAATACGACGTGCAGAACACTGGTAACCTTGTCGAATTTGACGCTGACCTGGCTGTTGGCCGAGGCCAGGCTCACCGGAGCCACCACCCCGGACAGGGCTTCACCGGTCATCGGGTCAGTCTTGACTGTTACCCCGGCAGGAAGGGTCACCGAAAAGTCGATACCGTTGATAAGTGTGCCTGCGGGTAGCGTACCTTTGGTCGACACCTGAAGTACGCCGCCGGTGAAAGTGACCGGCTTGATGATCAATCCTCCCTTGTTTTTACCGCTGTCGGTATAGCTGCTGATGGCGGCGTTGATATCGTTGATGGTGGCCAGAGAAAAACCGCCATTGTTTTTCAACTCGTTTTCCAGGTCGGCATGGACGGTGACCATGGCGTCCTCGAGGGAGAGGCTTCCCTTACGGCTATTCATCAGAAAGGAGATGACGGCAAGGGCCGCGGAGTGTTTTCGCTGGTCGTTATTGACGCCGGCTGGCGCCGGCAGGGTTGGATCAAAGGGGAGCGACCCTATGATGTCGGAGACCTCGAAGAATCTGCCGACTTGCAGATTGGCGTCGTCGATCTCGACAGCGCTGAAGTTGCCTATTCCTTCGACCTGACTGCAAGCCAGGTGAGTCAGCGTGGTTACGGCGACCTTTGCGCCATCAGCTACGCTGGAGACGGCGGCCCGCAGTTTCATTTTATTGCTGACACCGGGAGTGCCGCTCGCCTCATCGGTATAGGTGCCGCCGGTCACCTCCACAACCACCGGGCCGGTGGGAGCTGAACCGAGGGTAATGGTATAACTGCCGTCCGCGGCCGTTGTCCCGGTGCCGAGCACCGCGCTCGTGTCGATCTTACCGTCCTTGACGGCGTAGACCTTGACGTCGCCGCCACTGATGGGTCCCATGGCTGCAACGCCGCTGATGGTAACGCTGCCTTCCGGATGTACTGTCGACGAGCCCCCTCCACCGCCGCCACAGCCATAAAGGTTCATCACTGTCAGCAAAACAACTGAGCTGAATAACAATCTAATTTTCATGGTCACTGCTCCTGTTTGGCGATAGATTAGTTGGCCAGATTGATTGAACCGACCACGTTCCGCATTATCAGTACAACGTCGGCCAGGTCTATCTTGCCGTCCGGCGCGCCCAGCGGCGCAACATCCCCGTGGAGCATATCGTTGGCTGTCGGCGTGACAAGACCTACAGCTATGCGCAGAGCCTTGATGGCGTCTGAGACATCCGGAATCTTTGTCCCGTTGAAAATTCCGTCAGGCAGTACAAAGATCGACGCGGTCGCGCTGGCAACGTTGCCGGCCTTATCGGTAGCAGTAACCGTTATATCGTTGGCTCCCACATTGAGCAAGCTCAACGGGACACTCCAGGCAGAGCCCGATATGTTTGCAGTGCCGATAACAGCTCCCGTCTTGACGCTCACCACCGGGGCTATCCCCGCTTCGACCGTGCCGGCCAGGAGAAAGTCGTCGCCCCTGATCGGTGCGGTGATGGGGATTATGGTAAGAGCCGGCGGAATGCTGTCGAGGGTTAGGGTGGTGGTTACCGTGACCGGGAGACCTGCGGCATCGGTGCCTGATACCGCAATATTGTTCAGCCCCTCCACGAGGCCGGAAAGAGCAGCGCTCCAGGTGGTGGCAGAAGGTGAGTCCGCCGTAACTGCCGGGCCGTTGTTCACCGTGACCTGGACAATCGATCCCAGATCCTTCAGGCCGCTGACGGGGAAATTCTTGTTGTTGGTAAGGGAGTTAACCTGGCTGATCGTGACGGGGGGCGTCACACCGACATTGCCGCTGGCATCCCGAGCCGGGATTCTGATAAAGTCCGGATCACCGTTGGGAACCACGAGTTCGGGATGGTCGAAAGGCGCCGATTGGTTCCTGACCCGTTCATCGGTCAGCGTTTTCATGAAGGCGACCAGATTCGCTCTCCTGGTGATGGCATTTGGCCCCTGCAGGGCGCCGATCTGGGTGATGAGTGGGTCCAGATGGGGGCTGTCCGCAAGTGCCGGGAAGTTCCCTCCGCGGACGTAAAAATCGACCACATCATCCAGGGTCAGGACGCTGCCGTTGTGGAAGTAGGGGGCGGTCAGCTCCACGTTGCGCAGCCCGGGAACCTTGAACGCGCCGTTATTGGTAACAGGGAGTGCAATGTTGACTCCGACTCCCGCCGCAAGCGATGGAAACGGCAGGGCGCTTGGAACCTGCGCCTGAAGTTTGGCCATGGCGGAAAACGACAGCGGAATAAACTGACCGGCCAGCAACGGGTTGGGAAAGGGCGAATCGCCCCCCCTGCCGATATCGTCCACCACAGGACGCACGCTGGTGCTGTTGAAACCTTGATCGTAAATCCCCAGGCCGCTAGCCACCTGCATCTGTTCGATCGCCCTGTTTTCCGCGTTGGAAAGGAACGCGGCGGCCGCGACCGAAGCGGAGGTGAGTTCGGTGCCGCCGTGGCAGACGAAGCAGTTGGCGACACCAAAGAAGTCGTTCATTCCGGACTCCTCCTGGGGGGTAATGGCGGCCCCATCACCACCCAGAAGCCGGTCGAAGCGGGTCTGGTCGGACACAAGAGTCGCCTCGTAGAGCTGGATGGCGAGCCCCCAGAAGAGGGAGAAATTCATCTCCATCTGGGTGAATCCGTTCGTCAGATTGCTGGACTTGTAGAAAGTGTCCTGGAAGGCATCCCTGATCATCTGGTCGTAGGTGATACTCAGCCCGGGTTGACCGCTCAACTTCCCGCCTTGAAGAACAGCCCGGGAAAGCGGTCCGAGCACGCTGTCGTTGGGGTGGACCACCTGCTTTCCGAGCGGGGTGAGACTGAGCATCTTCCTGCCCAGCTGCGGGAAAGTGCGCCCCCCGAAGGACATCTCGGTCGAATCGAGGGGGGGGCCCGTTGCTTGGGAAGCGAGCCCGGCCATCTCTATTTGAATTTGCGTTGGGGTAAGGTTTCCGGCAGGGTCGCTGAACAAGACCTTGGCGCTTGTGTCCTGGGGGCCGAATGGGTTCACGCCGTTGAAGATGAAGTGGGCCCTGCCGTCCCAGAAGTTGTTGAAATTGAAGACCGCGTTGATGACGGACGGGGTGTTGCGCGCCGTAACCCGCCTCATGTTGGCGCCGCCGACCTGAAAGACCGGGTCAACAGCCGGAGTCCCGATGTCGACTGATCTGTCGGTGTTGATATCGGTGTTGATGGCCACGAAATCGGTGAGTTTTACCCCCTGCGAGCCGACCACATCATTGGCGTCCCGGATGACCAGCGAGTTTTGAAAGGTGGGGTCATTCCGCTGGTGGAAGGGGAAGTCGGTCGGCAGAAGGATTTCATTGGGGCCACGCACCTTAAAGATCGTATCCACTACTCCATTCACTACTCTCCTGGTCCCAGGATTGACCGTATTCTTCAGCCGGTTGTCCGCACCGGCGGAGAAATGGCAACTGGCGCAGGCCTGGACCCCGTCGCTCCCCACCTGCATGTCCCAGAACAGGGCTTTTCCCAGCTTGATGGCGGCAGGCTTGTTCTTGACGAACTGGAACAGGTTGGCGGGTTCCGGTACCGGGACCTGGTTGAGGGGCTTATTGAACAGGGCGGCAGGAGGTACCGCTCCCCATGTCATGGTCGGCAGCCAGGTGCAGATCAGAACAGTCGCCAACAAACGCAGAGTAGCTCGTGACTTCATGGTGAACCCCTTCTTCATTGTAGTTTTTTCCTGAGATACAACTTTTTGTCTGAATATACAGGTTTACGCGGTATTTGACAAAAAGTATCAATTATCTGTAAGCAAATGTAATGCCATAAATGCGACAACTGTGTTAACTAGCCGGATTAACAGGCAATTACAAGTACAAGCTGATGCTAAAGGATGAAAAAGCAACTATCCGTAAGGAACTGGAATTCGGCAGTAATCCTTATAAACAGGCCAGCTACAGCCAACTCCGGGCTTTTACTCCAGCAAAAAATATTACACCCCTGCAATCCGGGCCATGCCTGGGCCGCTGGATCATTTTTGATATGGTTTCAAGGGCCTTTTAATGCGTCAAAGAAATTGAATTCAACTGTCTTCAAAATCACTACCCTGACAAAATTACGACAATCTTCTGCTCGGGCACACATGCCTGTAATTACCGTAATTTCGGCTAATTGCAAATCTGGCTCGCTTCATGCTATATAATTAATGAAACGAGCAGCTTGTGCTATACAGCTTACATTGTTATCGACCATCGTCAACTTGTACAACGTCTGAGTAATTTTGATAGTATTAAGGGAAATTATGCAGATGGAACTTCCAGCAATTTTTTCTTCAACTCTTGGCCTATCCTTTCCCTGGCAGATTACCTCAGTATCTTTTGCCAAAGACAAGAAACGACTCGATATAAGCATCGATTTTCTTGACGGGAATCCCCTCCGCTGCCCCAATTGCGGGTGCAGCGGGGCTTCCTGCCGAAAAAAGACCGAGACTTGGTATCATAGCGATTTTTTCCGCTATGACACCTATCTGCATGCCCAGGTGCCCCATATCGAATGTTGCGATAATGTCATCCCGATCGAACGTCCCTGGTCAAGGGAAGGTTCAAAATTTACCCTGCTCACCTGAAACCTGTATAGGCAAGGTCTTTGAGCAGTGTTTGTTATGTGCTGCGGTTCAGAATATGAAGAAGACCGCCCTGGTGGTCGACAGGGATGATTTATTGCACTTATTGAAGCTGCTACGACCGTTTTGGACGCTGAAAACACTCTGTAAAACTGTTAACGAAAGACTCGACGCATTCATCAGAAGTTTCAGGCAATATGCTCCAGAGAATCTCACTGCCCCGGGAATAGAAAACCCCGCCTAAAAGACGGGGTTTGTCAATGATCAGGGACGCTCTCTTTGGAGGGCGTCCCTTTTGTCATTTGGCCCACAAGGATAGATTAGTGCAGCCAGTCGTTGGAAAAAAGAAAGAGCCTTCCGAAATTGATCTGGGCCCCGCCGGCCTGAAATACGATGAGCGCACCGGTCTTAGGCGCTACAAAGGAGGTGACTAATTCCATGTTCTTTGCCATGGAAGTGGTTACCGGCCCAATCTGCTTCTCGCAGTAGGCCAGGAGGCCTTCGTAGTTGTGAAACCCGTTGAAATCTATGTTAACCGAGACAAGTTTCCCTTTTTTGAAGTTGTAATTGATGCTATCCACGACGACGCTGTCAAGCTTGAGGGAGTCATTCTTGCGCTGGTAACTCTCCATTTCGGGAGCAATCCCCTTGCCGGGGAAGACCCTGCTGAATTCGGTGCTACTCAGCGAGGAAAGCTCGGAACCCCAGGGGAGTCCTCGGAATCCAGACATTTGCGCCGCATGG
>DATNCC010000179.1:0-3012 GCA_035571735.1 Dongiaceae bacterium
CACCCGCGGCGCTCTTGGCGTCGGAGATCTCGCCCATGACCGATGACGGCGTGATCGGATAGATGGCGATGACTTCGTTGGTGGCGTGCGCCACGTGCGCAGCGGCCGTGTTGCCGTCGATGGTTACCATTTTTCTGCTCATGTACTGCCTCCTCTTTTTTTGGTTGCGTCAACCTGTCTAAAGTTGTGTGAGACATAACAGCGTCTTAGATTTGAGATGATGGCGGCGAAGAAGAGGCGACCGGGGCGAACCCACAAGGTACGCCCCGGTCGCCGCGATGGGCCAACGTAGTTAGCTCAAATACGGCACTGTTTTATAATTCGTTTCTTCCCTGCAGCGCCCACTGTACCGTGGCCGCATCAACAAATTCAATATCGCTTCCGAGCGGGATGCCGTGTGCCAGACGGCTGATCTTGACTCCGGACGGCTTCAGGATCCGGGTCAGGTAGAGTGCCGTCGCTTCACCTTCAACTGTGAAATTTGTCGCAATCACCACCTCATGAACCGTACCCGCTCCGATCCGGTCCACAAGCTCCGAGATTCTCAGGTCGGCCGGTCCGATACCGGACAGCGGCGAGATGGCCCCCTCCAGAACATGATAGGTGCCGTGATAGGCGTTGCTCCGTTCCAGAGCCATCAAATCCTGTGAGTTTTCAACCACGCAGATAATGCCGGAATCGCGGTTGCCGGAGCAGATGGAGCACGGGTCCGTCTCAGTAATGGCAAAGCAGGTCGAACAGGGGTGTACCCGGTCTCGAACCTCACAAAGAGATTCCGACAAAGCGGTCAGGTTCCGGGGCGATTTGAGAAGATGAAAGGCGAGACGGAGTGCGGTTCGTTCCCCGACACCCGGCAACTTCTTCAGCTCTCCTACCAAACGCATCAATGAGGGTGATTTTGTTAACATAAAATCCGACACAAATAAAACATTTTTTTAGTATTATAGCGTGGTTAAAAAAAATGCTCCCCCGTTCCGGGCGGGTCGAGAAGTGACCGAAAACCATGGAGGAGCATTAAAATAAGGAGTCTCAGGCTCACCGATACGACGGATGAAGACATCGTATACATGAACTGCTATTAGCCGAACTAAAACATTTAGTCAAAATAAAATACCAGTTTGACCGGTAAAGTCATATAACGCTTTAACCGTCTGATATGGCTAGAAAAGACCCGGTATGTTCATACCCCCGGTAATTTTAGACATTTCATCCCCCATTTCGGCGTGAACTTTCTTCAAAGCCTCATTGGCAGCGGCAATTACGAGGTCCTGCAGCATTTCGACATCATTCGGATCGACCGCCTCTTTTTTTATTTCCAGTGAAATTATTTCATTTTTGCCGTTCACCGTAATCGTTACGGCTCCGCCTCCGGATGTCGCCACGGCTGTTTTCAGGCTGGCCTCTTCCTGCAGCCTGGCCATTTTCTGCTGGATCATCTGGGCCTGCTTCATGATATTTGCTAATCCCTTTGACATCGTTTTCCTCCAATTTTTCGTGATAATGTTTGAAACAGAGGTGCCGGGAACCGTTAGAATTCCCGCACGTCGGTAATGCTGCAACCAAATACCCGCTTTGCCTCCTTGATCACCGGATTGCTTTCAACCTCCTGCTTCAGCTCTTCCAGGTGCTGTTCGGCATCACTCTTTTTTTTTTCAGCCAATGACAGGGGCGCGTCAGTGAATCCGGTTTCAATCGACTTTACCCGGATTACCGTGCTTCCTTCCGTAAAGGTGCAGGCAAGTGTCTGGACGTCGGCGATAAACTCGGCGTCCTGGGCAGCGGTCAGGTAGTAACTGCCGGCGGGAAAGCCGATTTCAATCAAGCCGGCTTCCTGTTTGAGCGGGCTGCCATGCTCAAGCACCGATCCAAGCTGGCGATCCTGCTCATTGACAAAAGCCACAAAACGGCCCCAGTCGGTCGGTCCCCCGGCTGATTCGGGTTGTGCAGGGGCAGAGGCGGCAGACTTTGGCGGAGAGGGTGGCGCGGAGCTGTGCTGCGGCTGCGGCGCGGAGGCGGCTCTGGCGGTTTCCCATGGCAGCGCCGGCGTATGAACCGCCGCGGTTTCCAGCGCCTTGATCTTGTCGATCAGATCCTGGATAGGCACAAGAGGAGCCAGCTGAGATGCCTTTAACAGCGCCATCTCCACAATCAGCCGCGGAAAGCTGGCATAGGCCATATCGGATTCAGCCTTTATGAACAGCGTCAGACGCCGTTGAATGTCCACGGCAGTGACATGGAGTGACTGCTTCTGCAGTTCTTCCAGTTCCGCCGCCGTCATATCGAGAATCTCTTCCGGCTTTTTGACCGAGCGGATCACGAGCAGATTGCGAAAATGCTCGATCAACTCCTGGCAAAACTGACGCATGTTGTATCCGACCAGATCAACCTGCTTGATGCCTGCAAGCACCCCCTGGGTGTCGCCTCCGAAGACTGCCGCCGAAATATCCGCCAGCAGCCGCCGGTCGATGGTTCCCAGCAGCGTTCCGACATCCTCGTCGCTGACGCTGTTGCCGCAGAAAGCCAGCACCTGATCGAAAGCGGTCAGCGAGTCGCGCATGCTGCCGTCCCCCTTGCGGGCAATAAGCGCCAGCGAGGTGTCGGAGATTGCCACCGACTCTTTTTCGGCAATTTCACGCAGTCGGGCAATGATTTTCGGCAGCGTCACCCGTTTGAAGTCAAAGCGCTGGCAGCGCGACAGGATTGTTACCGGCAGTTTGTGCGGTTCGGTCGTGGCAAAGATGAATTTGACGTGCTCAGGCGGCTCTTCGAGCGTCTTCAGGAGCGCATTGAACGCGTTGGTGGAGAGCATGTGGACTTCGTCGATAATGATGATACGGTAGCGGCTATGGGAAGGGAGGTACTTGATATTGTCACGCAGGTCGCGGACATCGTCCACGCCGTTATTGGAGGCGCCATCGATCTCGAACACGTCGGTTGAGGTGCCTTTGGTTATCTCGATGCATTGCGGGCAGACGTTACATGGTTCATGAGTGACCCCTCTTTCGCAGTTGA
>DATNCC010000180.1:0-5060 GCA_035571735.1 Dongiaceae bacterium
GAAAGGAATATTTACATTGTAATCAAAATGCTCGTCGTAGGTGACATCGGGATTTCGGCCCTTGACACTGACAACGGAGATCAGGGTGGCATCATTCAGCGGAAGGTTGATGACATCACCCTGATGCACACCCGAGTGGAGTTCATCTGTGACCCTTATGGTCGCGGAATTAATCTTGCGGTCCACCAGCTCATAATCCTTGGTCACACCGAGAGATAAAAGGCTTGATTTCGGAAGATGCTTGATGTACCTGATGCCCGCCCTGCCGGAATATCTGTCCTCCGTGCCGCCATCCGTGTTGTTTGAGGAGGCAGAACCATTCAAGGTCGTTTCCACACTGCTGAAAAGCTTGTGCCTGAGGGTTGCCTCTCCGCGACTGGTGGTGCTTTCCTGGGATACCCCGCTGTCATCGGTGCTGCGGGATTTGGCAAGAGCGCCGACCACCTCCAGGGAAAGAGCCTTTCCAAGCTGCCCCAGCAACGTTTCCCTGAAATCGATGGTACGTTGCGGAAAGGTGGCTGATCGGGAGTTGTACAAATTAAACCATGTGAGCAGAGAATACTTTTTTTGCTCCCCCGGGGACAAGGTATTTGAAATCGTCAGAGAGTTGGAAGTTCTCACCACATCCGCGCCGCCTGACGAACGCCCGGTCTGGTCGGCAAAGATGAGCTGCAGGACTGTCGCACTGAGATCCTTGTATTTGTGCTCGGCTGAATAAGAATAGGAGTTCGAAACCGAACTGCTGTCATTCCCCCCCCCTCTGGTGTCAATGGTGATACGGGCCAGGTGGAATCTGGACGGCAGTATCCCGTTCCGAATTGCAAAATCAACTTCGTTGCCGCTGTTCTCACTGGTATATGGCAGTGCATAAGTACTTTCAATCATGTTCAGGTCGCGGTAACTCAGCAGAGTGAAGGGGGTGGGACTTCTGTCAAGCCCCGAGCCGCTGAAATTGTACTGATAGGTGGCGGCATTGTCTGACGAGGAAACCGTATCGTACCGGCTCCGGTTCTGGTCAAAAACTATACCGGCATGCAGGGTGGTATCAAAGATATGCGGGTCATAAACGGCCGCGGCAAGAGAGATATTGTAGCTTTCCTTGAACGAGTGGAGAGCGTTGGAGCGTTTCTGATCATTCTGGGTAGATTCGTGATCAAGGTACGAGTATCTGAGGTCCATCCATTGCCGGAACCCCTCAAAAACCAACAGGCCCCTCTGCTGCTTGACCTCATATGTGTCAGCCCGCGCAACCCCCAGGGCTGTGTGCAGAAACAAAATACATATGAGAAGTGATCTCAGTACCGGCATGCATGCCTATCTAAGGAAAAATTGATTGTCGCCGCCATGTGGATTATGGCAGTCGGTGCATGCCAGGCCCTTGGCTTTCACGTTGGTATGGAGTCCCTCGGCAACACGGGTTTCGGCATGACAGATACCGCACAGTTCCTCCTTCGGCTTGATGAGCAGGCTCGAATTCTGCGAGCTGTGGGGCAGGTGGCATTTCAGGCAGGCGCCAACCGCGGCAGGACCGTGCAGAAAACGACCCTTCGGAAACCCTTTATGACAATGGGCGCACAGGACATCCTTCTCTACGACAAAACCTGATTCCGTCTCCTTGTTATGGCAGGAATCGCAGCGCTTTTCGGCATAGGGGGGGTGCTTGGATTCATTGCTTATACTACGTTGTTTTTTCTGTTCGGCCGCCAGATCATTCAGGGTTGCCTGTTCATGATAATCCTTGCAGTACTGCTCTGAAGACGGCAGGCTGGGCACCCCGTCGAAAATAGTGCTTGTTACCTTGTGCACGGTCAGGGGGTCACAACCACCAAGAAAAATAGCGGCAGCGGTTATAAAGGATATAACTATGACTTTGAACATGGTTTTTCCGAAGTTATAAGATCAGGGGCATAGTTAGTTTCCATCCGGAAAGGGTTCTTTTTCGCCCCGATTCCGCTCGTTCCAACCTCGCTACTTTTTCTCTATCTCTCCAAGCCCGTATACCGAAATTCTGGGAATGCAAAATTCCTGGCCGAACTGGCTGACCACGTAGATCAGCGTTTCCAGCTTGAACCCGGGAGCCGCGTACTTCTGAAAATATTCTATATTGTCACTGGACACCGCTACACCCGCCGGGCCGTTGAGAGAACCGAAGGGGAGCCCGGGCCAGCCAAAATAGGTAAGCAGGTGAAACTGATCGTCGAACAGTTGCACCACGTTGGTCCCGCCGTCAACCACAAAGATCTGTTTATCCTTGTTCAGAGCAATCCCCTTGGGTTTGACAAACTGGCCGAACTGATCGCCAAGACCGCCGAATGAACCGAGGAAGTTGCCGTCCTGGTCCAGCTTGATCACCATGTTGTTGCCTATGTTGGTGATATAGAGGTTCCCTTTCGAATCCATCGTGAAGTTTCCGGGCACCCTGAGACTCTGGTTCGGTTTGTCGCTGGAGCCGAACTCAGCCAGCTGTTCACCGGTCTTGAGGTTCAGTACTCTAACAGTGCTGGTTCCAAGATCGAGGGCGTAGAGTTTCCCGTTGTATATGCTGATATCGGTAATCTTCGACTTGGGATCGATCCCCTTTCCGAAGGTGGTCTTGAAATTGCCCTTCGCATCATACACCACGATCTCCCGTCGTGCCGTATCGGCTACATACAGATTGCCATCGTCATCGACAGCGGTATGGACCGGATAGCCGAGCGCCCCCTTGGCGTTTTTGGTCCCTTCCGGAGTTTCTATGGTTCCTTTCACCGGATCAACTATGCTTATTTCTTTTGACATCCCCTCGGCAAGGTAGAGTTTTCCTTTGTGCGCCGTGATGCCATAGGCTTTGCCAAGTTTTTTCAGAATTTCCGGTCTTTCCTTGCCGGTAACCACCAGCGAAATGTTACTCTGCTTCTTGGCCTCGCCGATATCTTCAGTGGAGTTGATGCCGGTAAGATACTGAATGTGCGGCTCATCCGGCGCCGGCGGGAAATAGATCGTTTTGTTCGGAATAAAGCGGCATTTTTGATCTGAAGCACACCCGGCAAGCAGCAGGGCAGACAACGACAGGCACGTAAGCAGGAAATAAAGCAGGTTCCGGAAAGTTCTTGTGTTTGGTTTCATGTTCTTTAAGCTCCTTTTCCAGGATTGATATTAGAGTGACGGATCCGTTTTATATACTAACGGCTTTTCGCGGTCATAGCTGAAAGCCTGGTGACATCCGGGAGCACATCTGCCGCCGGAGGCATTGATGGTGAAATTGATCGGCAAGTCCCATTCCCCGAACTTCATATTCTCCTTATTTATCAATTTCACACCATTAGCGGCGTGGGGTTGGTGGCAGACACGGCAGGAACGCCCTTTCCGGGAATTAACAACGTGCACGTAATGCAGGTTGCGTTTGCCGTTACGGAACTTAGTGTAAATGGTAGTTTCGGTGAATCGAAGCAGGTTTTTTTCGTGGCAGGTAAGGCAGATGCCATACGCGCCATCCTTGTAGGGGGTATATATGTCTGCGGGATAGCTTCCACGGAGCATCCGGAAGTTATCGGAACCATGCGGGTCATGGCAGGCCTTGCATTCACCCTTTTCGATAGGACCATGGAGATATTTCTTACCGGCAAGTTCCTTTTTGATGTTTCGCAAGGGAGGCTTTCCCATGTTATCCTTGTCGTGGCAGTTAAGGCACGTGGCCATCTCTTCAAGCGGCAAGAGCCTCTTGTTCTGAGAGTAGTGGGCCGAGTGGCAGGAACCGCAGCTCCCCTCCTGCTGGATCGGCTTGTGCGGCACCTTCACCCCTGCCAGCTTTTTGCCGATCGTGGTATGGCACTCGACACAGAGATCAGGCATCCGCTTCTTGAGCAGCTTGTTATACGGCGAGCCGTGGGGGTTGTGGCAGGATGTGCAGGGACCATCCTTGACAGGAGGATGAACTACCGGCGCTTCCTTTAGTAATTTGGCGAAATCCATGTGACACTTCAAACAAACATTCCGTACGGGGCCTTCGAGGAGGGCCTTTTCCTCGGCCTCATGAGGATCATGGCATTTGGTACAAGCGCCGACGGCAACAGGCCCATGCATGAACTGCTGCTTGAATGGTCCGCTGTCATGGCACCCGAGACAGAGGCCGGTCTGGTCCTCACCCACATCCAGCAGAAAACGGCCCGAAGCCCCGTGCTTCTGGTGACATGCAAGACAGTCACCATCCTTTACCGGCGAGTGCATCACCTTCTTCTTCCCGAATGTAAAGTGACATTGTGAACAGAGCACGGGCACCTTGGCCGTCAGTTCCCAGCTTTTTCTCCCCAGCAAGGGGTGCTGCTGGTTAATTCGTTTGTGACATGCAACGCAATCTTTTTCCTTCACAGGGACGTGCAGATTTACCGGCGCAACAATTGACCGATGACATGATGTTATCGAGCACGTTTGCGCCGAGGCTTGACCATGATATAATACGATCAGGCACCCTGCAAGACATAATAAGCTGACGACCCTGTTCATTACAAACCCTCAGACAATAGCAGCTTCAAGAAATAAATGGTGTTCATCAAGAAGTGTCCCGCAAACGCGTTACCGTTACCATGGTAGAATAACCGAATTTACAGCCATACTACATTTCAAGAGTTTTGCGCAATTTTTTTTTCCGGAGAGTTGTGCGGGTTTCGCATAGATAATCGCATGGAATTCATTCGAATAAACCATTTCATTGGATGACGGATTTTTACTTGCAGTGCCGACATCTCATGGTCCGAATATCGGCCCGGTCAGACTGAAAACAGGCAAAATGCGAAGGAATTTATTTGTAGACACTTTGGCGCCAGGCTTCTCATATGTTGACTGTCTTTGTTTTCCGTGCAATACTCAGCCCGTTTTTTTGCTCAAACAATTATTTTGAGTATTTTATTTTAGAAGGAATTCTATACAAGGAGGCAACACCAATGAAAAAATGCAGCATGTCGAAAAGAGTATGGATTGTTTTGTTGGCCGGGTTCGCCCTTCTCACCGTTCAAGGCATGGTTTACGCCGCCGATCCCGCGGTTGCCGTCTCCCCGAAATTATCGAACGATGACTGCGCCAAA
>DATNCC010000181.1:0-2872 GCA_035571735.1 Dongiaceae bacterium
TATGCTGTAGGAAAATATGCCTGAAATTGGTTTTATTCCGGCAAGGGGACATCCGTAGGGGGGAGTGCGGGGTGTTAACTTGCAGTATTTACTGGTTTGCTGAGTTTATAAGGGTCAGGATCGCATCAGGTGAGGGCCAGCCAGGCAGGATTTGATCAGACCAGTAATCCGGTATTGGCCGGTAGCCTCGGGGAGCGGAAGGTGAAGACAGGGCCATTGCGCCCGGGGGGAGCCACTCGGTTATATTTGAGCAGCGGGAAAGGGCAAGGACCCTGCAACCGAGAAAAGATGCGAGGTGCAGCGGGCCGGAGTCGTTGGTGACGACATACCGGGCACTGCGCAACTGCGCCACAAGTTCCGGCCAGTTCGGCCTTTGCGCCATATCGGCGGAGATCCCCGGCGGCAGCGGATCGTTCGGCCCGGCCAGTATCGTGACACGATTACCGGACTTTTTCAAGAGGTCCGCCAGATCAGCGACATTGGGATACTGCTTGGAACGCCATTGTGCACCAACGTGAATTAATACGGGGGCATCGTCATGTTCTTCAGGATGGGCAGCATAGGTGCTCTCGATCATGCTGAAAGGGATCCCGGCTGCATCGGCCCAGGCGTGGTAGCGATTGCGTACCTTCAGGTATCCATGTTTGAAAGGCAGGTCAAACATGGATATTTTGCGGGCACAAAAAGGAAGCCAGCCGCTGAATCTGAAAGAGGCTTCCGTAAAGATCCTGTGCGCTGCAACCCAATCGCGGATATCGCCGCGAATGCTGATGACTTCGGTTATTCGGTGCGGATCTGATTTTAGTGCAGCCGTCGATGCGGCGTCGTCGAGGGAGAAGAACCTTTTGTCGGTTCGCCAGACATAGGGGAGATTCAAGGGAAGCAGGTTAAGGGAGTCGCCAGACGCCAGCATCAATACATCACGCCAGCAACTGTTGCAGGCGAGTATGAAGCGGTCAGGAGCGAGCCTGGCGACGGATGCGGCGATGATGGCATCGCCGAGGTTCCAGGGCTCAAAAAGTACGATCAAGCTTTTACTCCGACTTTTTCTGTTTCTTGTACAATGCCGGAGTATACCCGGACACTTTCATGGTGAATTGATCGCCCTTTATCTGCACTCCGTAGACGATTGGGGCCTTGGACCAGTCGCTCTGTGAGTTTCCCATCATAGCCAGCATAATCTCCATTCCCTCCAGCTCGGGGTTTCTTGCTATGGCCCCCTTGGCTTCCGCTGCGCTTGGATTGACTTTATAACGGAAGGGAACCGGCATTTTAGCCGAAATCATTTTCCCGTCGGCGGTGAACTTTATCTGCTGGCCAACAAAAGGACATGGCTTCCCTTCGCTGTCCCTGGCATTTTCAACCAGTTGCCATGTGCCTATCAGTGCTGCACTGTCCAGAGCCGAGGCTGCCGATGCTGCCGATATAACGATTGCCATTGCCGAGAAAAAAATGAATCTATTCATAGAATTGTGCCCCAGGTAACCAGAATTTTTTGTAACTACTCAGCCTTCAAACCGACTGGTTCATCTAAGCACGTCATCAAGATAGCTGTAAAGAAGTTTCTCATGACCGGTTCGTCCGGTCGCCCGGATGCTGCTCAGTCGTTCCGTGAAACTCCAGCTTCTTTACTCTATACTGGACATCTTCCATAAGCCGCCGGTTTACCGCCAGGAGATCCGCAAGAAAAGCGGTCAGCATGGTCTGGAACCCGACTCCCATGAGTATTGATGCCAATATCAACGACTGCACATGCCCTGCTCCTGAGCCTGTGGCGTAGTAGTACAGGTATCTGATGCCTCCGATCAGCCCTAGAGATAAAACCGTCAGTCCTACCGACATGAAGAACCTGAAAGCCTTGTAGACGACAAATATCCTGACAATGGTGACAAGGGATTTCCTGATGTAGGAGGAGATGCTCTTAACCAGGCGCGAGGGGCGCAATTCGCCGTTGACCCGCACCGGCACCGAGGTGATGGCAATACTCTTCTGACCGGCCTGTATGATGGTTTCCAGTGTGTAGGTGTAGTCATTGAACACATTGAAGCGCATGGCTGCTTCACGGCTCAAGGCACGGAAACCGCTCGGTGCGTCCGGGATGTTTGTCTTGCTGACGAACCGCACAACCATGCTGCCAGCTTTCTGCAATATCTTCTTGGCTATTGAAAATGACTCAATTTCACTTATGGGCCGGGAGCCGATGACAACATCGGCTTTTCCCGCAAGGATGGGGGCGACAAGCTTCGGAATGTCGGCCGCCATGTACTGGTTGTCGGCATCGGTGTTGATGATGACATCCGCCCCCAGTTTGATGCAGCCATCCAGCCCTGCCAGAAAGGCCCGAGCCAGACCCTGGTTTTTGGTTAAGGTTATGACGTGGTCCACACCATGTCTTATTGCAACCTCAGAGGTGTCATCCGTGCTGCCGTCGTTGATAACAAGCCATTCCACACTGCTGAATCCCGGCACTTCACGAGGCAACTCCTTCAACGTAACGGGCAGCGCCTCCGCCTCGTTGAAGCACGGTATCTGGATGAGGAGTTTCATAGATTTCTCCAATTATTCATCAGTGAGACATTCGCCTGCCGAAGTCCTCCGCAAACGGTACGAACGGACGGGGCGATTCATATTTGCTTCCGACAGTATTACAATATTTCTCTTGGAACAATCAATCGCAATATGATAGAAAGGACGCCCTGATGAACACTGGCCATACAAGGAGGCAACACCGATGAAAAAATGCAGCATGTCGAAAAGAGTATGGATTGTTTTGTTGGCCGGGTTCGCCCTTCTCACCGTTCAAGGCATGGTTTACGCCGCCGATCCCGCGGTTGCCGTCTCCCCGAAATTATCGAACGATGACTGCGCCAAA
>DATNCC010000182.1:0-10035 GCA_035571735.1 Dongiaceae bacterium
CGAACACAGCCGGCAGGAGATACCCCTCCTCCAGGAAGAACTGCCATTTGCCCCCCATGGTCCGATAGGTTTCGCCAAGCTTGTCGAGCCTCAGGAAGAGGGAGAAGAAAGGCGCCTCGTCCCGCACCGGCCTGACGTCGAACAGGTAGGCCGAGAGGAAGTGGTCCCGCTCCGCGGGTGAGAGGATGGCACGGAAGGCCCTGAAGTAGTCCGTATCCCGCGTCCGCACGTAGAGGTTGCTCTCCGCTGCGGAAGCGCCGGGGAGCCAGGCCAGGTCAAAGCGGCGCTCCCCCCCGAAGCGCCTGACGGCCGCGATCTCGGCCTTTGTGAGCGGGGTCCGCTTTGCAACCATGGTGATGGTCCCCCAGCTGCGGATCGCCGCCACATGCCCTCCCACCTCCCGCACTCCCATCTCCTCCAGGGCCGTTGCCAGGGTGGCGAGTATTCTCAGCTCTGTCCGTGGCGGGGGGATGATGAAGAGATTGACGCAGAGGAGCCCGTTGTCCGTCAGGTGTCCCAGGTACTCCCGGAACGCCTCCACCGTGAAGCGGTAATCCTCGCCGATGCCGAAGGCTCCCGCCGGCTGGGCCCCCTGGTGGGTAATGTCGATCAGGTCGAAGCGCCGCACCCCTCCCGCCAGCCATGACCTCCCCAGGCCGGTCCGGCTCTCTCCGCCGTAGATATCGCCGCTGAAGTCGCGGAAGTCGTCCCGGATTACCCCGATCAGGGCCGGGGTGCTCTCCACCGTTGCCACCCGCTCCGCCCCCTTTCTGCGCGCCATCAGAACCGGCAGTCCCCCCATCGGATCAAGGGCCAGCACCTCCCGCCGGGGGCCCATGGCATAGGGGAGCGCCGCGGGGAGATCGTCGAGGAAGGCGAGCGCCGCCGGCTCCCCTCCCCTGGTCACTGCGTTCACCTCCCCTCCGTCGATGCTGATGCCGGTCTGCTCGGGAAGCCTCTCCAGGAAGCGGAGGGAGAGACCGGGCGCGTAGCGGACCGCCGGGCTCAAGAAGGTATCGATCCGGGCGAAGGGGGTGAGATGGGTGCGGAGGTGTTCCGCACCCGGATAGCGCAGCGCCGCCTCCAGCCCCTTGTAAGGGGAGATGCGCGGGCGGATGCCGACGGGATGGAGAATGAGAAGGGAGAGAACGGCCGCCGCCAGCAGGCAGGCGCTTCCTTTGAGCCGCCATCCCCCCGCCAGGCACGCTGCGGCGGCCACCACCAGCGAAAGCAGCAGTACCGCCTGCTCGGGGGCCACGAACCCCATGAGCAGGAGAATCCCGAGGGAACCGATCCCGGCGCCCACCATGTCGGCGCCGTACAGGAGTCCTGCCCGCTCGCTCTCCACGCTGAAGGCGGTGGTAATGACCAGTCCGGTGCAGAAGAACGGGAGGGCGAGAAAGATGTAGATGAGGAGGATATGGAAGAGTTCCGTCCGCTCCCAGGAGAGGCGTACCGGATCAAATGAGACCAGGTTGGCCAGAATGAACCCTCCCGGCAGGGCGGCGGCAAGGGCAAGAGTGTACCACCCGATGCGGTCAAGCCGCTTGAGACCCGGAAAGAGCACCAGGAGGGTGCCGCTGGCGGCGAAGCCGAGCATGGCGATACTGACGGCCATGAAGGCGAAGTGATACCAGAGGGTGATAGAAAAAACGCGCGTCAGGAGCACCTCGAAGGCGAGCGTTGCCAGGGAGGCGAGGAAGATGAGCAGCGGTATTCTGGACTCCATGTTCATGTTCGACCCCTACCTGGCATAATTGTACCTTCAGAAGGGGGGATCCGCAATATGGATGCCGGAGGGCACAGAAAAGCGATGGGGGACCGGTTGCTTTAACCCGTAAATCTGGTATCGTTGCCCACTGAGAGTTGCATATATTTCTGCATCCGTGCTCCGGCAAATTCATCGATTGGAAGTGCTGACAATGAAAAAAAATACATGCTCCTGACCATCACATATATCGCCATAGTTCTTCTGCTCGTACTGGCCAATGGTTTTTTCGTCGCCTCCGAGTTTTCACTGGTGGCGGTGCGCCGTTCGCGCATCGAGGTACTCGCGGAGGACGGCAACCGTCGCGCCCTGGTACTTCTTGAACTCTTGGACAACCTGAATGCCTACATCTCCGCGACGCAACTCGGCATCACCATGGCCTCGCTTGCACTGGGCTGGATCGGCGAGCCCGCCTTTGCGGACCTGCTGGAAGCCCCCCTCCGGGGACATGTTTCCGATGCCGTGCGGCACACCATTGCCTTTGTCCTTGCGTTTACCGCCATTACCTTTCTGCATATCGTCCTCGGTGAACTGGCTCCAAAAACGCTGGCCCTTGAGCGGACGGAAAAGATAGCCCTGGCAATCGCCTGGCCGATGCGCCTGTTCCATAAGCTGTTCCGCTGGCCGATCAGGCTGCTTGACTGGTCCGGGACCCGCACCGTCCGGCTGTTCGGACTCCACCCCTCGCCCGGGAACGCCTCCGTGTATACCTCGGACGAGTTGCGGCATCTGATCGACGCCTCCCGGCAAAGCGGCTCCATCGAAGCGGACGAACAAAAACTGTTGCAGGGGGTATTCGAGTTTTCGGATGCCGAAGTCCGCGAGGTCATGGTGCCCCGCAGTGCGGTCGAGGCATTGCCGGTGACCGCAACGCTTGGGGAAACCAGGAAGAAATTTCGCACATTGGGATATTCCCGCCTGCCGGTCTACCGCGACCAGCTGGACAACATCGTCGGTGTCATCTACCGCAGAGACCTGGAACCGTATCTCGAACAACCGCATGCTGAAGAGTTCAACCTGACAAGACTGCTTCATCCGCCCAAGTTCATTCCGTCCACAGCTCAACTCAGCACTGCACTCAGACAGATGCAGTCCTCCCGGACCCATCTGGCGGTTGTGGTGGACGAATATGGCGGAATGGAAGGGATCGTCACGCTTGAGGATCTGCTTGAAGAGATCGTCGGCGAAATCGTCGATGAATTTGACGAGGAGGCGCTGGCACAGATATTGGAGGACGACGGAAGCTACCTGCTGGAAGGCATGCTGACCGTTCGGGATATAAATAACCGCCTGAATCTGCACCTGCCCGAGGATGGCTCCTACAATACGGTCGCCGGATTTATGCTCGACCAGGCTGGCCGCATGATGAACGCCGGGGAATCAATTGAGCACGAGGAAGGGCGTTTTACCGTAGAGAGCCTGGACCGTCGACGCATTCGCAGAGTACGTTTCACACCCGCTTCGTCCCCGACGAAAGGCTGATGCACGCTTTTCCGGGCGGGGCCGTCATTACGCGGGAGGAGCGGGATATGGGCGCAAAAAGGATTGCAGCGAGCCTGTTTTCAAGAGGAACATGATGACCACATTGAAGGATGTCTTAAGAAATCAACCCTATCCCTGTTTCAAACTGACCACTGTTCCTGAAACCCTGAAACTTCAATTAAAAAAAGGCATGCTCTGCCTCTACAACATCGACAGGCGTATCTTTGAGTTCCCGACCGTCGGCCAGTTCGGACCTGCCGAGGAATTGTTCTCTTGTCTGGATTTTGTAGGATATTACTCGATCGAAGATTTCCGTGACCTGGTATTTGCCGGCCGGCTCCCCCTCTGCTGTCCTTCCTGTAAAGGACCTGTGGAGGATGCCGGTATGATTTCCTTCGAACTGGCAGAACCGGGCACTACACAAGTTGATTTTGCCAGTGGCGATGCGGAAATCTTTGTTTGTGAATTTTGCGGCAGGCCATTTGCGTTGATGCCGATAACCTAGCTCTCCCCCGTTCCGGATGTGATACTTGGCTGTTCACATTCAAACCAACTCCTATGAAAGTCCTGGAGGAATACCATGCGTGTGCTTCTACTTCTTGCTGCAACTGCCCTTTGCCTGGCCGGGTGCGCCCCGGTTATCAGCAATCAGTCGCTCCGCTCAGTCGACCGGGGGTTATCGTTTGCCGAGCTTCGGCAAGACCCGGATCGGCACATGGGGAGGCATCTCCTCCTGGCGGGAGGGATCGCGGAAGTCAGGAACACCAACGAGGGGGGTGAGCTGGAACTTGTACAGTTTGCGGCCGACGAGAACGGGAAGATCACAGACACGGCCAGCTCCGGTGGCCGGTTCATCGCCAGGAGTTCAGGGTTTCTCGACCCCGCCGTCTACCGGTCCGGCCTCCTGGTCACCCTGGTGGGAGAGGTGCAGGGGAAGAAAACCATGCTCCTGGGCGATGTCGTCTACACCTACCCGGTCCTTGCCATCCGGGAGATCCACCTCTGGCAACCGGAGGAATTACCCGGACCGCCGAAATTCCACTTCGGGATCGGCATCGGCACCATCATCCGTTAGCCGCCCGGCCCTGCTGGTGAGAGAAGAAAAAGGGGGGAGTACTCATGGAAACTGCTGCAGGAACGGATCGGGCTTTAACCGGGAAAGTGCTGGCCGCCTACTCGAAAATCGAGAACCCGAGGCTGAAGTCTATCGTTTCGACACTGATCGAACATCTGCACGCGTGCGTCAAGGAGATGAAGGTGACGGACGTCGAATGGGAGTTTGCCTGGGACTTCATGGAAAGGATGGCCGCCATGACAGGCCCTCAAAGAAACGAGTTCCTCCTGTTTGCCGACGTCATCGGCGTTAGTCAGCTTATCGAAACGCTCAATCACGAGAAGCCGGGCCAGCCCGTTGGTTTTGCCCTGGTCGGGCCGTTTTTTCGTGCCGACGCACCGGTGCGCGAAAGGGGAGATTCAATCGCAAGTGACGATACCGCGGGAGCACGCGTGCGGATCTCCGGAAAAGTATTCGACTTTGAGAACAAGGCCCCGATCAAGGGGGCGTTTCTCGACACCTGGCAGGCAGCGACAAACGGATTTTATGAAAACCAGGATGAGAACCAGCCCGACTACAACCTCCGCGGCCGTTTCAGGACCGATGAAACGGGGACCTTTGAGTTTGTCGCACTGATGCCGACCGCATATCCTGTTCCTACAGACGGTCCGGTAGGCGAGCTTTTACGCGCCGCCAAAAGACCGCCCGACAGGCCGGCCCACATCCACTTTATCGTGTCGGCCCCAGGCTATGAGACTCTCGTTACCCAGGTCTTCGTGAAAGGTGACCCGATAATCGAGGATGATGCCGTTTTTACGGCGAGCAGGAACATGGTCGGAGATTTCAGGAAAGAAGGGGACAATTTTCTGCTGGCCTATGACTTTCCTCTAAAACCGGGTGTCTCGATAATGCCGAAGGCCCCCGTTCCATCCCAGGAGCCATTATGGAAGACATCAATAAACTGATCATCGGGACCTGGCGTTTGGTCCACTCAATAAGAATCAATCCGGACGGGACAAAGGAATATCCCTTTGGAGAGGATGCCATCGGCTACCTCCACTACGGCGACGCCGGCATCATGGCGGTACAGATAAGCAGGAAATCCAGGGAAGAGGCTACGATTATTTCGCGTTCTAAGCATGAATTTCTGGCTTACTTCGGCAGATATGAAATCGACACGGAAAACCGGGTGGTACGCCATTTTGTCGAGGGACAACTCTTTCCGGGCGATCACCCAGAACTTCTCGTAAGAAAGTACCGCTTCGAAGGTGATCTGATGTCATTAAAGCCGGTGGATGGGACCAATCGCGAAATTCTGTGGCAGAGAGTCCGCTGAGCGCCCAAGTTAATGAAGTACGTCAAGTTTCCTAAGAGATAAAGGCTGAACCGCGGGAAGGAGAAAAACGACATGGATGAACGATGCCGCAAGACGTTACAGTGCGTCTCCATGGCGAATAACGGAACACCCCTTGACGGCAGCTGCCGGATCAGGCTGGAGAGTGATTGCGTAATGCACATCGGACTCGCCGCCGACCATGGCGGCTTCACCATGAAGGAGAGGATGGTTGCCGACCTGCGGGAGGCGGGCTTTGAGGTGACCGATTTCGGCGCATGGGAACTGGACCGTAGTGACGACTACCCTGACTTCGTCATTCCTCTCGCCCGTGCAGTTGCCGCCGGAAGTCCGGAGCGGGGGATTGCCCTCTGCAGCAGCGGAGTAGGGGCCTCCATCGCTGCCAACAAGGTGGCCGGAGTGCGGGCAGCCCTCATCCACGATGGTTACTCCGCCCATCAGGGTGTGGAAGACGATGACATGAACGTGATTTGTCTGGGGAGCCAGGTGGTCGGCTATGCCGAGGCCTGGGAGCTGGTGCAAGCCTTCCTGTCTGCCTCCTTCAGCGGCGCCGAGCGGCACCGGCGCCGCCTTGCCAAGATTGCGGCGCTGGAGTGCCGGGAGGATATGCCATGACTACAACTATTTCAACACTCTTCCTCGATATCGGCGGCGTCCTGCTGACCAACGGATGGGACCGGAATGCTCGCCGGCTGGCCGCCGAGTCTTTTGCTCTCGACTTCGAGGAAATGAACGAGCGTCATCACCTGACCTTCGACACCTACGAGGAAGGGAAGCTCAGTCTTGACGGGTACCTGGAGCGGGTGGTGTTCTATGAGCCCCGCCCCTTCACCCGGAACGAATTCCAGGAGTTCATGCTGGAACAGTCTCGGCCTTTTTCCGAGATGATTGATCTGGTCTGCCGGCTAAAGTCCCACCACCGGCTCAAGGTCGCAGTTGTCAGCAACGAGGGACGGGAGCTGACCGAGTACCGTATCAAGACCTTCGGGCTCGGGAAATTCATCGACTTCTTCGTGTCTTCATGTTTCGTTCACTTCCGCAAACCCGACACGGATATATACCGGATTGCACTTGACATCGCCCAGGTGGCGCCGGCGCAGGTTCTCTACATTGAAGACCGCTCCATGTTCGTCGAAGTGGCCGCAAGTCTGGGGATACATGGAATCGTCCATCGTGACCATACAACGACGCGACTGGAGCTTGCAAAATTCGGACTGACCCTGCCGGCATGACCGGTATGGATAGAAAGGATGGGAACTGATGCAACTGGGAATGATCGGCCTGGGAAGGATGGGAGCGGACATGGTGCGGCGCCTGATGCGGGGTGGACACGATTGCGTGGTCTATGACCGCAACCCCGCCGCTGTGGCTGAACTGGTTGGCAATGGCGCCGCCGGATCGGCGTCCTTGACGGAGTTCGTCGCCCAGTTGCCATCACCCCGCCTGGTCTGGCTTATGGTTCCGGCCGCCGCGGTGGAGGCAACCATTGCGGACGTCGTGCCTCTACTGGACGCGGGTGACATCCTGATCGACGGCGGCAACTCCCACTATCACGATGATATCCGACGCAGTTCGGAACTGCAGGGGAGAGGGATCAGCTACCTGGATGTGGGAACCAGCGGCGGGGTCTGGGGACTGGAACGGGGCTACTGCCTGATGATCGGCGGAGAGCGGGACGCGGTGGCGAGGCTTGAGCCACTTTTCGCCACGCTGGCACCCGGCTGCGGCGAAATTCCGCGCACCCCCGGCCGCGAGCAGCGCGGCGGTTCGGCCGAAGCGGGCTACCTGCACTGCGGCCCGAGCGGAGCTGGTCATTTTGTCAAGATGGTCCACAACGGGATCGAGTACGGGCTGATGGCCGCCTATGCAGAAGGGTTCAATATCCTCCACCACGCTAATGTGGGAAAGGAAGGGCAGGAAGCGGATGCAGAGACTACCCCGCTGCGCCATCCCGAACAGTACCGGTACGACCTGGACCTGCCGGAAATCGCCGAACTCTGGCGGCGGGGAAGCGTGGTCGCCTCCTGGCTCCTCGACCTCTCCGCTCAGGCGCTGCTTAGCGATCCCGATCTGGATGGGTTTTCCGGTCATGTTTCCGACTCGGGCGAGGGGCGTTGGACGATCACCGCCGCCATCGACGAGGGTGTGTCCGCCCCGGTCCTCTCCACCGCCCTCTACGAACGGTTCAGCTCCCGTGGCAGCGATCTGTTTGCCAGCCGGCTGCTTTCCGCCATGCGCTACCAGTTTGGCGGCCATCGGGAGAAAAATCCGGAGAAGGGAGATTGACTATGCCATACGTCGTGCCAATGGAACCGACCGTGATCGTAATCTTCGGTGCCGGGGGGGACCTGGCCTGGCGCAAACTCATCCCGGCACTCTATAACCTCCATCTGGACAATTTACTGCCTGAGCGATTCGCCATCGTGGGGGTCGCCCGCAAGAAGCTGGACGACGAGTCGTTCAGGCAGCACCTGCGGAAAGGGGTGGAGCTCTTCTCCCGGCGCAAGCCTGCGGACGATGACGGCTGGGGCCGATTCGCCGAGCATGTTTCCTACCTGTCCGATGATTTTTCCGATCCTGCATCCGGACCCGCTCTCAGTGCGAGACTGGAGGAGCTGGAACGGGCCTGGGGCATACGGGCTAACCGGGTGTTCTACCTCGCCATCCCCCCCGAAACGGTGGAAGCGGCTGCGGCGCACCTGCAGAGGCTTGGCGTCTGTCGGGACTGCCAGCGTGACCGCCTGGTGGTGGAAAAACCGTTTGGCAGAGACCTGACGTCCGCCCTGGAGTTGGACCGGATTCTGACCGGCATGTTCACCGAGTCCCAGATCTACCGGATCGATCACTACCTGGGGAAGGAAACGGTGCAGAACATCCTGGCCTTCCGGTTTGCCAATTCACTCTATGAGCCGATCTGGAACCGGCGCTACATCGATAACATCCAGATCACCGTGGCCGAGACGGTGGGGGTAGAGGAGCGGGGAGGATACTACGACCGCGCGGGCGCCCTGCGCGACATGGTGCAGAACCATCTCCTCCAGATCCTGTGCCTCATTGCCATGGAACCGCCGGTTTCCTTCGATGCCGACGAGGTCCGAAACAAGAAGGTCGACGTGTTGCGCGCCGTCCGCCCTATTCGTCCCGAGGAGGTCCATCTCTGCGCGGTAAGGGGGCAGTACGGTCGCGGTACCGTCGGCGGGCAGGCGGTGGCCGGGTACCTGGAGGAACCGGGGGTGGCCCCCGATTCGCCCACCGAGACCTTTGCCGCGTTCAAGTTTTTCATCGACAATTGGCGCTGGCAGGGGGTGCCGTTCTACCTGCGCACCGGTAAGCGGTTGCCTGTCAAGGTATCTGAGGTCTCCATCCTCTTCCGGCCGGCACCCCACCAGCCATTCCCCTCGGCCGCGGTGGAGAACTGGCAGACGAACCGCCTGATCATCCGCATTCAGCCGGAGGAGGGGATCGTTACCCGTATCCAGGCCAAGCAGCCCGGTACCCGCCTCCTGCTCGGTCCGGTGGACATGCAGTTCCGGTACAGCGATGCCTTCAAGGTCATCCCGCCCGAGGCATACGAGTCGCTGCTCCTGGATGTGATCCGGGGCGATGCCACCCTTTTCATGCGGGCAGACCAGGTTGAGAGCGCCTGGCAGATCGTCGCACCCGTGCTCGAAACCTGGGAGTCGGTGCCCCCGGGCGATTTCCCGGACTATCCCGCCGGGAGCTGGGGTCCGGAGGCCGTTGATCTCCTCACCGCCCGGGAGGGGCACCACTGGCTGCAGCCTGCGATGCCCGAGGAGCGGAGATGATCTCGGTCTATCCGGACAAGGAAGTCCTGAGCCGGGCTGCTGCCGCTCTTTTTGCGGAGACTGCGGAGCGTGCCGTTGCCGACCATGGTCGCTGTGCCGTACTCCTCGCCGGCGGAGAAACACCGCGCCGCACTTACGAGCTCCTCGCCGATGAGCCGCTACGCAGCCGGGTGCCGTGGGGGCATTTGCACCTCTTCTGGGGGGACGAACGCTGTGTACCGCTTGATGACCCGCGTAGCAACGCCCGGATGGCCTACCGGGCGCTCCTCGACCGGGTACCGGTGCCTTCTGGGCAGATTCATCCTATTACCTGCGATAACGACTCCCGGCAGGCTGCGGATGAGTACGAGGCGCTGTTACGCAAATTCTTCGCCGGAGTTCCGCCCCGGTTTGACCTGGTGCTGCTTGGGCTCGGAGACGACGGCCACACGGCATCCCTCTTTCCCGGCTCGCCGGTCCTGGACGAGCGGGAGCGGTGGACTGCGGTCACCCGACGCGCCGGCGAGGAGATCGACAGGGTCACCCTGACAACGCCCCTTATCAACAAGGCGGAGTTGGTCGTCTTCCTCGT
>DATNCC010000183.1:0-4131 GCA_035571735.1 Dongiaceae bacterium
CCATTGCTGCCGCCAACTGGACCAGACCATGTGTGACGTCATTGCTGACAGGTAAATACCCTGACAAGCATCGCATGATAAATGTGGCCCAGACAAACAATGTCAATTTGTATCCGCAGGAAAATCTGCCCGCTATACTCAAGAAAGACGGATATGCTTTAATCGCCTTAAGTACGAGCAATATTGCTCAGCCAATAGCAAACGGGACTTCGGCATTCTTCGATGTCAACAAGTTTGATGCAAGGGCATCAGCCAATATCCCATATTACGAGTTGGTACCAATGCTGCTTGCTTGCAATGGGTCAATATTATCAGGTAAATGTGGCATAAGATCGCTCCTCTGGCTGGCTGACTGGTCCAAAGAGCTATTCGCAGCCTTTCCCGAAAAACTCCTTCTTATGAAGCCGTATACCAGACCATTTTATCCACCAGAACTTGTATTTAACAGGGCTAAAGACATTCTTGGCGATGCGAACAACTTTCAGCGCAAGCCACTTTTTTTGTGGACACATCTTCAGGTCCCTCACGCGCCGTATCTTCCTGCCTCTCCGGCCAAGGGCAAATTCAGTAACGGCAACGGCGATGTTTTTTATGATTATGCTTTCCAGAGGCCATATTATGCTTCGGAATATGCGCCGGATGAACAATCATATATAGATCGTTTGCGTCTTCACTATGATGAAAACATCTTTTACGGAGACGAAGCATTCGGGCAATATCTCCGCGCATTGAAGCAGTCCGGGCGTTTTGATGACTCAATCATAATAGTATCCGCTGACCATGGTGAATCCTTCAATCACGGTTTCCAGGGGCATGGAGGCGCTCTCCTGTATCAACCGCTGGTTCATATCCCGCTGCTCATTCACCTGCCGGGGCAGGAAAAGGGACGCCGCCTTGCTTCGACCGTGTCTCAAACAGACATTGCGCCCACCATACTTGACCTGCTTGGATATGCTGTGCCGGCCTGGATGGATGGAAGGAGCCTGAAAGAGGCAATGGGCGGAAAGCAACTTGCTGACAGGCCCGTATTCTCCATGAACCTCGACGGCATTCCGATTCGGGGCAATATCGCCAAGGGAAATGCAGCAGTAATATCTGGCGGGTATAAGTATGTGATTTATGGAAAACTCTACGATCTCAAGAACGATCCTGAAGAAAAAAACAACCTGGCTGATCTGGAACCGGAAAGGATGCAAACAATGCATCAGATGATACTTGATAGAATTGCAGGTTCTTCTGCTAACTTTACGAGTAGCCGTCAGAAAATGGATTACTGAGCTTTACGGCAGATTGAAAATAGAGCATCTATTTTGCCATTAATGATAAAGCAGACTGTACAGTCTGGCATGGACAAGTGAAAACATCCCAGTGAGAAATACATTCATCAATACAATAATTGACGCTTGCAGGGAGCGTGATGACATCTTCATCCTGAGCGGTGACGCAGGGCTGGGGGTGTTCGACCGGTTCAAGGAAGAGTATCCGGACCGGTTCCGCAACATGGGTGCTGCCGAGCAGAACACGGCCAGCTTTGCCGCCGGTCTGGCAATCAGCGGTTACAAGGTTGTTGTCTACAATATCATCCCCTTTCTGCTTTACCGCTGTTACGAACAGGTGCGCAACGACATCTGCTGCCAGGAGCTGCCGGTGGTGCTTGCCGGGATAGGCAGCGGCATCACTTATGCGCCACAGGGGATGAGTCACTATTCAGTTGAGGACCTTGGCCTGGCGCAGACCCTCCCCGGCTTGGTAGCCATCTCTCCCATGGACCCTTGCGAAGCCCGGGCAGCCGCCTGCTATGCATTGGATTGCGCCAAGCCGGTCTATGTGCGGCTGGCAAAAAACGGCGAACCGCTCTTCCATCAGCACGAAATAGTGGATATTACTTCACCCCAGATCATCAGGGAAGGGGAGGGACCGGTGATAATTTTTCACGGTTCCATCGCAAATGAGGTGATGTCGGCCTATGAAATACTCAAGGAGAAGGGCTACGCACCGACCATTGTCTCTGTGCCGACCGTACAGCCTATGGATATAGCGGCAATCACAGGGATTTTGTCCGGGTGCAGGTGGGTGGTCTGTGTAGAAGAACACTTTATTAACTGCGGGCTGGGGAGCATGCTGGCACGCCTCAAATCGGAAACCCTTGCCGATTGGCGGCTGACAAACATTGGCATACCACACCGTTTTATTCATGACGTCAGGAAAACGGCCGGATTGAGGTCTGCCCTGGGGATTTCGGCCGAACATATTGTCAATGCTGTGAAGGCAGGATCCGGATGTGCGCCATGAGGAAAATTGCTGTCATCGGCAGCAACTCTTTTTCCGGCAGTGACTTCATCGATCTGTTGCTCCAGGATCCTGACAATGAAGTATTGGGTATCAGCAGGTCGGCGGAAAAATCACCGTTGTTCCTGCCTTACAGGCGACGTAACAGTCCCAGATTCTCCTTCAGGCAGCTGGATCTGAACAGCCACCACGACGAGATTATTTCTCTTTTTGACAGTTTCGGACCGGAGTACATTATCAATTTTGCCGCCCAGAGCGAAGTTGCACCGAGTTGGCTGCATCCGGGACAGTGGTTCCAGACCAATGCTGTTGCTCTGGCTGAACTGGTCCATCAGCTGAAGGATCGCGAATATCTGAAGCGGTATGTACATATTTCTTCACCGGAAATATACGGAAGCTGCAGCGGCATTGTAACCGAAAGCGCTCCATACAACCCGAGCACCCCTTACGCTGCGTCTAAAGCCGCTGCGGACATGTGTCTGCTGGCCTATTTTCGCCAGTACAATTTTCCGGTCGTTCTGGTCAGGGCAACGAACGTCTACGGCGCCCATCAGCAGCTTTTCAAGATTATCCCCAAGGCTGTCATCAGAATCCGTGCGGGGCAGAAGATTGACCTCCATGGCGGCGGGGCAGCGATCAAATCCTACATCCATATCAGGGACGTATCCCGAGGGGAACTCGCTGCGATGCTACATGGCAAGTCCGGCGATATTTTTCATCTTTCGCCTGACGGCGGCATCAGTATCCATAATCTGGTGAGTCTGATCTGTAATGAAACGGGAGTTCGGTTTACTGAGGCAGTGCGGATGGCTCCGGAGCGGCCGGGACAGGATGCCGCCTATGTCATAGATTCTTCCAGAGCTCGGAGGGAGCTTGGTTGGCGGCCGGTTGTTTCACTCGAGGACGGACTCCGAGAGGTGATTGGCTGGATAGACGGCAATTGGGAAACTATCTCCCGCCTTGAACACGAATATATTCATGCTCCCTGAGGACAGGTCGCAATTATTATGAATGAAACAGACAAAATCACGGCAAGGCAGTCCAGCGACAGATTCATGATGGACGGCCATAAGCTGCTCTGGCACCTTGACCGGGTTAACGATTGGGTCAGGGGGGAGCGGATTGCTCCGTTGCATATTGACCTGGGAATCACCACCGGCTGCAATATTGACTGCAGTTTCTGTTATGGCGTGCTCCAGGGACGGACCGGAGCATCTGCTCGCTTCGATATGCCGCGGGAACCTTTACTTAATTTTCTTCGGGATGCCAAGGATGCGGGAGTACGTTCCGTGCTCTTTGACGGGCAGGGTGAAAATACTCTCAACAGTGCACTTCACGATGCCGCTCGCTGCTCCGGAGAGATCGGGCTGAGTGCTGCTCTGGCTACCAACGGCACACTTCTGCGCCGGGAGCGGCTACCCGAGCTGCTTACACCCCTTACCTGGCTCCGCTTCAATATCAGCGCGGCTTCGCCCGAGTCTTACGAGCGGATCCACGGCGTACCACTCTTCCAGAAAGTAGTTGAAAATATTCGCCTTGCCGTGGAAACAAGAAATAAAGGCGGCCTTGGCACAACGATCGGCATGCAGATGGTTCTGACCCATGAGAACCTTGGAGATATCATCCCCTTAAGCAGGTTGGGGGCGGATCTGGGGGTTGATTATCTGGTCATCAAGCCCTGTTCCGATGATCCGCAAAAAAGTCTCAACGCTCCGACCTGCGAATATCTGCAGATGGAAGAGGTTTTCAGGCAGGCGGAGGCCTGCAGCCGTGATGGCTACAATGTCGTGGTGAAAGCCAGCAAGCTGGCGAACGGCGGACTCAAGAATTTTCCTGTCTGCT
>DATNCC010000184.1:0-11327 GCA_035571735.1 Dongiaceae bacterium
AGTATCGGTAATGTCAAAGCCATCGCAACCGGAAGAAACCATGTTGTTGCCCTGAAGCAGGACGGGACGGTTCTGGCCTGGGGGGACAACATTTCCGGTCAGGGCGGAAATGGCGGCAATATCAATTGCATGAAACCCACCCAGGTGCCGGGCTTACGGGATGTCGCCGCAATTACCGCCGGGCAGTTCACTACATATGCCTTGAAAAATGACGGTTCCGTGTGGTCATGGGGATATAACGGCAGTGGCCAGCTTGGCAATGATGAGCATGAGCTCAACAGCAAGACGCCCGTCCGGGTCGCCGGCCTTGATAACGTCCGTGCCGTTGCCGCGGGGGACTCGCACGTGGTTGCCCTCAAACAGGATGGGACGGTATGGGCGTGGGGCAATAACCGCGCAAGCCAGCTTGCCAGTAAAAACGTTTCTTACAGTGCTTCTCCGGTACAGGTTAAGGGAATTGATAATGTTACCGACATAACGGCCTCCGTTGGCCATACCATTGCGATAGCGAAAAACGATTCCGTATGGGCATGGGGAGACGCCGGGACAGGGCAATGGGGTAATGGTATTTCTCTTGACGGGAGCGTTTCGCCGGTCCAGGTTTCCGGCTACAATGGCCCGGTGACGGTCGCTGCCGTTGTGAATCCGGGTACCGTGCTGAGAGGCAAACAGGAAGGTTCATCATCGCTGGCAGACGCCGGTTCCAGCCACGGCACAAGCTCGCATGACAAGGGGGCGGAGATTTTCATTACCGCTTCCCGTTGATTCAACTTGGCAGTAACCCGCGATTGCTGGTAAGATGGCACAATTAATGGTTCGCCTGCAGGGGTAGCCCTGGAGCGACCTGAACAACCATCCAGGATCCAGCCATCAAAGACCTTGCCCGACTAATTCCCTATTTGAACTCGCTCCGCTGGCGATATGCCGGCGGAGCGCTGTTTCTTCTTCTTACCAACGCTTTTTCGCTGTTGATCCCGTGGTTTATGAAGCTGGCGATAGAGGCGTTGCAACATCCCCAGGAGGCGCGTCTCCCGGCGCCGGCCTGTGCCCAGATAATCATGCTCCTGGCGGTGCTGCTCTGCATCACCCGTATTTTCTCCCGGACATTAATCCTGAATGCCGCCCGTATCATCGAGTTCCGCATCCGTGACGACCTGTTCCATCGCCTGACCAAGCTTGACCTCGGCTATTTTTCAAACAGTCGCAGCGGGGATATCCTGTCCCGTTTTTCAAATGATCTGACCAACGTCCGGATGCTGAGCGGTTTTGGCGCAATGAGCGCCATCAACACCGTGCTGGTATATAGTGCCGCCGTGACGATGATGGTGCGCATTCATCCCTGGCTCACCTTCTGGGCGATTTTCCCTTTTCCCTTGATGGTGCTGATCGTCAAAAAAGTCAGCCATCACCTCTTTCATCGTTCGCTTCAGGCTCAGGAGGAACTGGCACATCTTTCCAGCCAGGCTGAAGAAACTGTTTCCGCGGTACGCCTGATCAAGTCCTACTGCCGGGAAGAGTATTTTCAGGAGGAGTTCGGAAAAACCGCCGAGCGCTATCTCAGGCATAACCTGCGCCTGGCGCGATTGCGCGGCCTGATAATCCCGGTCATGGCAATGGCTACCGGGTCGGGAACCCTTATCGTTCTGTTCATGGGCGGTAGACTGGTCATAACCAACGTCATAACTCTGGGAGATTTTGTGGCTTTCAGCGGCTATCTGGCGATGCTGGTCTGGCCGACAGCGGTGCTGGGGTGGATTTTGACTTTGGCGCAACGGGGAGCGGCCTCCATGTCACGTCTTGCCGGAATACTGGGAGCAGAGCCGACAATTACCGATCATCCCGATGCTCAACCGATCAACATCATGCAGCGGGGAATCGAAGCGCGCGACCTCAAGTTCAGCTATGGCGACGTTCCCGTGATCAACGGAGTCTCTTTTCAAATTCGGGCGGGAGAAACGGTGGGGATAACCGGAGAGGTCGGCAGCGGAAAAACCACCCTGTTGCGATTGATACCGAGGCTGCTGCCGGTGTCGGAAGGGATGCTGTTTATCGACGGGCGGGATATCAATTCCATAACCACAACCAGCCTGCGTCGCCTGATCGGATATGTACCCCAGGAAACGTTCCTGTTCTCGCGCACCGTTGCCGACAACATCAGGTACGGATTATCCGGCGACCACCCTGAGGACATCGTGATTAAAGCTGCGGGACAGGCCGGATTTCTTGAGGATGTGGAAGCGTTCCCGGACAAATTCGAGACCCCGGTGGGCGAAAAGGGGGTTACGCTTTCCGGCGGCCAGAAACAGCGGCTTGCCATCGCCCGGGCCGTAGTCGGTAATCCGCAGATCCTGTTGCTGGATGATCCGCTATCGGCTGTTGATGCCGGGCGCGAAGAGGAAATCCTCAACGAACTGGGAAAATTCTATGCCGGTCGGACTGTCTTGATCGTCTCGCAGAGAGTCTCGGCATTCCGGGATTGTGACCGGATCATCGTCCTTAAATCGGGGCAGATTGCCGAGCAGGGTCCCCCCGCCGAATTGTATCAACAGGGGGGCCTTTATACGGCTATATGTCGCAGGCAGCAACAAAACCGGGAGATTTGATTCGGCTACCGAAACCCTGCCGTGCTTCAAATCCCTGTCCCGTCTCCTTCGGACACCCTGCTCCCGGAGCGTATGCCCCGCTTGAAGATCAGGATACTTACCCCCTCTGCGGTGCGATCAAACTCGAAAGCCAGGGTCTGCTCATACGCCAGCAGCGCCACCGCCTCCAACTGCTCCAAACCCCGCAACCGGAAAAGAATACGGTTCCCCTTGCCAAGATAGTCGAGGAAGCTGTCCGCAACATCGAATGCAAGGCTTCCCCTCTCACCGGTCAGATCAACCACGCTCACCCCTTGACTTCCGACGGAAGCCTCACTCAGGCTGATCCTCCGGGTTTGGCCGCCAGTTGTGTCCGACTGGTCCGGAACCTGTGCCGTTTGCGGCTCCAGAGGCGCTGCCGTGATTACCATGCCGGCGGCCACGGTGGCATTGGTAAAGCGGTCGATCAGGATAAAGCTGCCGGTATCCCGGTTCTGCCGGTAGGGATCGAAAGAGATCGGGCGGTCAAGTTCCAGGCGGGCAACGCCGATTTCATTCAACCCCAGCGTCGGCACCTGCTTCTGCTCCAGGGTATTGACGTCCACCGCGTACTGTACGGCGGTAACACGGCCGGGAGTCACGGCAGTCGCCGTCTTGACCAGGTAGATCTGCCCCGGCTGCAACGGCTCGTCGTGCATCCAGACCAGGTGAGCCTCCGGATGACGGGCATAAATCGGCGGCGCATCGGGAGCGGTCAACATGTCACCCCGGCTGATATCGATCTCGTCCTCCAGAGTCAGGGTCACCGCCTGGCCGGCCGTAGCCTCCTTCAGGTCGCCATCCATCGTGACAATGCGCGAAACCCGGCTGCTGCGCCCGGACGAGGCAACCCGCAGCTCGTCTCCCGGACGGATGGTTCCCGCGGCAATGGTGCCGCAGAAGCCACGGAAGTCCAGATGGGGGCGGTTTACCCACTGCACCGGCAGGCGGAACGGCTGATGCCTGTTGTCGGCTTCGAGCTGAACGGTCTCCAGATATTCCATCAGGGTAGGCCCGGTATACCAGGGGGTGTTGGCGCTCGGCTCGATCATGTTGTCGCCGTTCAGGGCCGAGAGCGGGATTGCCGCAATCGAGGCGAAGCCGAGCGATTCGGCGAATTGCCGGTAGTCATGCACGATCGCGTTAAAACGCTGTTGGTCGAAATCGACCAGGTCCATCTTGTTGATCGCCAGCACCACATTCCGGATGCCGACCAGCGAGACCAGGAAGCTGTGGCGCCTGGTCTGGGTCAGCAGTCCCTTGCGGGCATCCACCAGGATTACCGCCACCTGGGCGGTAGAAGCGCCGGTTACCATGTTGCGGGTATACTGCTCATGGCCCGGGGTGTCTGCGACGATGAACTTGCGCCTGTCCGTGGAGAAGTAGCGGTAGGCCACATCGATGGTGATCCCCTGCTCCCGCTCCGCCTGCAGACCGTCCATAAGCAGGGCATAGTCGATTGCCCCTCCCTGGGTGCCGACTTTTTTGCTGTCCGCCTCCAGCGATGCCAGCTGATCCTCGAACACCATCTTCGAGTCCCACAAGAGGCGCCCGATCAGCGTGCTCTTGCCGTCATCGACGCTGCCGCAGGTGATAAAGCGCAACATCGATTTCTCTTCCTGGCTTTTAAGATACGCGAGGATATCGTTTTCTATAAGTTCGGATTGGTGTGCCATATAGGTTTCTCTTTTCTGGAACGCAAATTTTTCGTTCTGGCAAGGCTGTCGAGGCGGAGGGCGGAGACGTAGCAGCGCTACGTCGCACAACTGAAGCCGAAGACTTACGCAGCCAGAGCGGAAAAGTGGCGTTCCACTAGAAATATCCTTCCTGTTTCTTCTTCTCCATCGAGCCGGCCTGATCATGGTCGATCAGGCGCCCCTGGCGTTCCGAGGTGCGGGTAAGCAGCATTTCCTGGATGATCCGGGGCAGGGTATCCGCTTCCGATTCGACGGCGGCGGTCAGGGGGTAGCACCCCAGGGTACGGAAACGCACAGACTTGTACTGCACCTCCTCACCCGGTTTGAGTTCCAGCCGATCGTCATCCACCATGATCAGCATGCCGTCCCGCTCCACTACCGGTCGCACGGCGGCATAGTAGAGCGGCACAATCGGAATATTCTCCAGGTGGATGTACTGCCAGACGTCCAGCTCGGTCCAGTTGGAGATCGGGAAGACACGGATGCTTTCCCCCGGCTTGATGCGGGTATTGTACAGGTTCCACAGCTCCGGGCGCTGGTTCTTGGGATCCCAGCGGTGGTGGGCGCTCCGGAAGGAGAAGATCCGCTCCTTGGCGCGCGATTTTTCCTCATCCCTTCGGGCTCCTCCGAAGGCGGCATCGAACTTGTAGCGATCGAGCGCCTGCTTCAGCCCCTCGGTCTTCATGACGTCGGTATAGAGCGCCGAACCGTGGGTGAAGGGGGAAACTCCCCGGTTTACCCCCTCCTCATTCACATGCACGATCAGGTCAAGGCCGCATTCGGCGGCCATCCGGTCCCTGAACTGGATCATCTCGCGGAACTTCCAGGTGGTGTCCACGTGCAGCAGCGGAAAGGGGGGCGGGGCCGGGTAAAAGGCCTTGCGGGCCAGATGCAGCATGACCGCCGAATCCTTGCCGATGGAGTAGAGCATCACCGGGTTGCCGAATTCGGCGACCACCTCACGGATGATATGGATGCTTTCGGCTTCAAGCTGTTGCAAGTGAGTAAGATTTTTGTTCATATTGGTTGCTCCTAAACCGGATAAGCTGAAATCAAAACCTATATCACGCGACGGCGCAACGACGCGACGTAAAACCAAGACAAAATATTTGTTTAAATGCCTTTCGTTGCGTCGTCGCGTCGTTGCGTGAGTACTGCCTTTTAATATTGTTCATCTACGGTGTAAGCCACATTCCTTATTCTCCGGATTCTCCCACCACCATCTCCCCGCACGGGCATCTTCGCCCGGTTGCACCGCCCTCGTGCAGGGGGCGCAGCCGATGGAGCGGTACCCCCGGCTGTAGAGGCGGTTCTTCGGCAGACGCTGCTCTTCGGTGTAGCTGTTCAGCTGTTCCTCGCTCCAGTCGAGCAGCGGATTGATCTTGAGAATGCCGCCGTTCAACTCGTCCAGCTCGATAGCCTTCAGGTCACTGCGGGTGACGCTCTGCTCGCGGCGCATGCCGGTTACCCACCCGCGAAGCCCCTGCAGCGCCCGCGACAACGGCTCCACCTTGCGTATGCCGCAGCAGGCGTGGCGCTTCTCCAGCGATTCACGGAATGAGAACAGCCCTTCGGCGCTTTCCAACTGCTCCACCTCCTCATGGCGGGGAAAGTACCAGTCGATCTTCAGGCGGTAGCGCTCAACCAGGGCGTCGGCAACTTCGTAGGTTTCTTCGTTGAGCCGGCCTGTATCGAGGGCGAATACCCCCAGATTGAGCCCGGCCTTATGGGCGATGTCGATGATGGCCACGTCCTCCAGCGAGAAGGAGCAGGCAAGGGATACCGGGCCGTCGGCGGCTTCGATGCCGGCACGCAGGATCTCCCGGGGAGTGGCGTTCGGTGCAATTTCCGGAATTTGAGTACTCATGGTGTTTCTCCTTACAATTTACAGTTTGAGTCCGATCAGCGGCCAGACGAAGAGCACCGAGGCCAGGAACAGCAGCCATGAAACCGCCATGATCAGGGCGCCGGGGAGGATGATCTCGCGGCTGCTCAAGTGTCCAGACCCATAGACGATCGCCGTGGCCGGAGTCCCCATCGGGAGGCAGTACGCCAGTCCAGCCGGCAGGGCGATGGCCAGGGTCATGATCTTCGGGTCGATCCCCATACCCTTGGCCAGACCGAGGCCGATCGGCATCAGGATCGCGACGACCGCCGCATGGCTGATGCACTCGGTCAGGACGATCGCGACAAGCGAAATGACCGCGATGACTACGAATGGGGCGGGCGAGAAGGCGCCGAGCCCCTTTTTCACGATCCAGAGTGCCGCACCGCTCTTTTCGAGGGCGCTGGCCAGAGCGATGGAGCCGCCGTACATCAGGATGATACCCCAGTTGACGTACTCTTCAATCTTTTCCCAGGAGACGACGCGGAACGTGAACAGGGCCGCCGTAGCCAGCAGGGCGATGTTCGCCAGCCCCAGTTCCCTGCCGTAAATCATCCAGCCGCCGATAGTCAGGATCATGACGACCGCGGTGATGATCTCGTTGGCTCCCGGCTTGCCGATCTCCAGTCGTTTGCGGTTCAGCTGTCGCAGCCCCCCCTCGACATCGGTGATGTCGATCGGAAAGAAGCGTTCCAGAACAAGGAAGCCGATCACCAGGAGCGGCGCAACAATGGTGACCGAGGCCAGAGTCCAGTCCATGAACGAGAATTCAAGCCCGCTGTTTTCCCGCAGCATCTGTACGGCCAGCGGTGCTCTGGCCCCCCCCAGAAACGTGGCGATGCCGCCGATGATGCAGCCCCAGGCGATCGACATGTACAGGAGGCGTGAATAGCTGCTTTTGCCCGCTTTGAGAGAGAGGCTGTCGGTGATCTCGGCAACCACCGGAAACAGCATGGCTGCCACGGCATGTTCGCTCATGCAGAACGAGAGACCTGCGGCCAGAAGGAAGACGGTCAGCGCCAGCCGCCGGGGTGTCCTGCCGAAGCGGGCCAGCATGGATCGGGCCAGGCGCGCCGACAGCCCGGTGCCGGTCATGGCGGCCGCCAGGATAAACGCGCCCAGGATGAAAAATACCGCCTCGTTGCCAAAGAGCGCGTAGGTCTGCTTGGCCGGAAGAATACCGGTCAGCGGCAGCATCACCATGGAGAGCAGGGCGGTCACCGCGATCGGCAGCAGTCCGGACACCCAGAGTACGATGGTGACACCGAACAGCACCAGCGAGTGATACCCGGCTGGTGTGAGCCCGGCCGGCGGTGCCAGCTGAAAAGCGATCACCGACAGCAGCGCCAGACCGGCCAGCAGCTGGTACCGCAGGGTGCGATCCATCACGATCAGCCAGATGGGGCGTGCATCGATCTTGAGCGGTTTGTCGAACGATATCTGATCCATTTACAGCCCCGCCGATTCAAAAGACCCGACGGCGCCGCTCGTGCGCAGATGCCGCCGTATATCCGATGCCGCCATGATCCTGCGGTCCTGGAACTTGTCGATAACATCCCGCAGAAATCCGGAGGATGTACTGAATTCGTAAGGCGTTGTCAGACGAAGGAGCGGCATGACCGGCTTGAGCGGCACCCGGTGCCGGTGCCATTCCGCCGCCAGAAAGAGAAAGAGGTCGCCGCTTTCCGCCGGACTCCAGCAGTTGCTGCCTCCCCCCGCAAGTACAAGCAGCGGCACGACCCCGTGGTTCAGCAGATCATGAATGGCAGCCCGTACATCGTCCGGGGCCGCGTGATCGGCAATGATGGTTGAAGCGATCGACCAGCGGGTAAATACTTTCCCTGCGGCGCGGAACGATTCCCGCCACCCGCCTCCCTCAGGCCCGGCGACAGGATAGCTGCCGTATACCTGTTGGGGAATATCCAGGATATCGAGGCCGGCCAGGTAGACCTGTTCAATTTGTGATGCTGACAGCGGGTTGCGTATCTGTCCCATCAGCCGGATCGAAAAGTTTCTCTTGATCTGGCGGACCATCTCGATATTCTGCTCAAACGCGCCGGCACCACCGAAGGTAACGTGGAACAAATCGGTCGATTCCAGACAATAGCTTTCGTACATGGTTTCAAGGGTACTGTAGACCGGCAGATTGCCACCGATGAAAAAGACCCTTCCTTCGCGCCGCAGCTCCGTGGGGCTCGCGTAATGGAGTGGCGTCTCATGCAGGATATTCAGCCTATTTGAATCAATTGCATGGAGCATGTCTTTACCCGATTTTCCTCACCGTGCCATAAAGCTCATCAAGAGTCAGGGAGCGCTCTACAGCCGTTCCCAGTTTCTCATCACCCAGGCGGTACAGGTCGAATCTGGGGGTGCGTTCACCGGTTTCCCCCTTCACCAGAGCGGAAGTGACAATCCCCATGTCAGCCAGCTGAGGCTGGGTGCAGGAGTTGGGGCAGCCGGAGATGGCCCAGCTAAGTTTTTGTCCCTGCTCGCCGATGTGCGCCAGAAGTTCACGAGCCACGTCACGGGTCGCCGCCAGCCCCATCAGGCATTCATGGTTGCCGGGGCAGACACGCAATGCGGAGGTGGGGCCGGCTGAAACAAGACCTGTTGCCTGCTGCAAAGCAGCAAGCTCCGCAGCGGCGTCAGAGCCGGGCGGCAACAGCAGGGCGATATCCTGGTTGGCGGTCACCATCAGAACACCATCGGCCTGCTGATCGGCACTGTCGGCAATTACCGTAAGCTGCTCCGCCGTCAATTTACCGGCGAACACCGGCAGTTCCAGGCGCCGGTGCCCCTCTGCAACCGTGACAAGGTTTTCCGGGAGACCGCTGACGACCGGAATCTCTTCGCGGTATGAGGCTTCGGCTTCGATCAACCGGCGGAGTTTTGCTTCGCCGAACTCCCTGGCCAGATATTTGAGGCGTTTTGGTGGCGGCGCATGGGCGGCGTAGACCCTGACAATCGCCTCGATGACAGGAATGATCCGCTCTTCAGGCACATCCTCGGCAAACAGGAATGCCGGGTACGGTTCCCGCCCAAGTCCACCGGCAATCCAGACATCATAGCGTGCCCGTCCTTCATCAAGGCCTGCCAGCACCAGCCCCACATCCTGGATCAGATGTCTGCCGCCGACCACATCGGCCTCGATGCCTATCTTGAATTTTTTCGGCAGACGCTCGAAGCGCGGGTTCCCGGTAAAATGACGGTGCAGACGGCGGGCAAGCGATTCAAGACTCGGGAACCCCTGGGCGCCCTGACTGCCGCAGGTGATGCCGCGGACGGCTCCGCCGCAGGCGCCGCGCGAAGTCAGACCGGCCTTGGCCAGTTCGTGCTTGACCTGTGGCAGAGATTCTTCCTTCAGCCAATGGATCTCCATGCTTCCTCGGGTCGTCAGGTGAACAGTACCCTGTCCGAAGCGCGTGGAGACCGCTGCAACCGTGCGGGCCTGACCGGCGGAGATAACCCCTGCCGGCAGTTTGACCCGCTGCATGTAGAATCCTTCCTGGCGCTGCTTATAGATGCCGTCAAGGCGATATTCGGAGCCGATGGTGCTCATTGATTAGATCCCTTCGAACAGGGCGGTGGACAGATAGCGTTCCGCTCCGTCCGGCAGGATAACCACAATCGTCTTGCCGGCAAACTCGTCAAGCTGGCCGAGCCGCACCGCCGCGGCCACCGCAGCGCCGCTGGAGATGCCGACCAGAAGTCCTTCCTCTTTAGCCAGACGTTTGGCGTATTCAATCGCTTCGGCACTCTCGACCAGTTCGACACGATCGACCATCGAGAGGTCGAGAGTGTCAGGAATGAATCCGGCGCCGATCCCCTGGATCTTGTGCGGAGCCGGCTGAATCGGCTGACCGGCCAGATGCTGGGTGATGACCGGACTCTCTTTCGGTTCGACCGCTACGGAGATGATTTTCTTCCCCTTGCTGTTTTTGATGTAACGCGAGATACCGGTGATGGTGCCGCCGGTGCCGACGCCGGACACCAGGACATCGATGCCGCCATCGGTGTCGTTCCAGATTTCGGGGCCGGTCGTTTTTTCATGGATCTCGGGATTGGCCGGATTTTTAAACTGCTGCGGCAGGAAGTATTTGTCAGGTTCGGCGGCGGCGATCTCCTCGGCGCGGCTGATGGCCCCCTTCATCCCTTCGGCACCGGGGGTCAGGATCAGATTGGCGCCAAGCGCTGCCAGTACGCGGCGCCGCTCGATGCTCATGGTTTCCGGCATGGTCAGGGTCAGCTTGTAGCCACGGGCGGCGGCCACGTAAGCAAGAGCGATGCCGGTGTTGCCGGAGGTCGGTTCGATGATCTCGACGCCCGGCCTCAAAATACCGCGCTTCTCGGCGTCCCAGATCATGTTGGCTCCGATGCGGCACTTGACCGAATAGGCGGGGTTGCGCCCCTCGACTTTTGCCAGGATGGTGGCTTTTGAACTGCCGACAATATGATTCAATTTCACCAGGGGGGTATTGCCGATCGACTGCGAGTTGTCCGCGTAAAATTTACTCATGATCTCTCTCCTTCCGTTTTTACCATAGTCTATAGATATGGTAGGTATGCTCGACAAAAAAACTGCCCCAATATGGGATAAGTGCGTTAACGAAGTACTTTTCTACCCAAAAAAGGTAGAAAAGACTTCTAACTTACTAAATGCTGAAATCCACGATTTTTGACTTCTGCTGACGGGCTGTCTCGCTTCTCTCGACCATGTCGGCCAGCGTTGTAGATTCAAGAACCGAGTCAATTGCCTCCTTGACGTCACTCATGACCAGGCGAATACCGCAACAGGCGGGATCACCGCATTCTTCACACACGACCTTGACATTATCGTTAAGGCACTCGACCAGGGAAAAACCACCTTCGAGGATGCCGACCACTTTGCCAATAGTAATATTGGCAGGCGGCAGGGCCAACATGTAACCGCCCCCTTTACCGATCTTGCTCTTCAGTACGCCACCTTTCCTGAGAGCAACGAGAATCGCTTCAAGAAACTTCTTCGGAATAGCTTCTTCTTTCGCCAGTTCGGAAATGAGAATCGGTTCGCCCGTGGAATGTTCGGCGAGATACCCGAGCGCCTTGAGGGCGTATTTAGTCTTTTTTGATATCATATCTATTAAA
>DATNCC010000185.1:0-7411 GCA_035571735.1 Dongiaceae bacterium
ATCCTGCTGATCCTGCTCATCCCCGGTGCCCTGACCTATACCTTCGGCGTCATGGTGGGCAACACCCGCCAGGGGTGGACGCTTTTGGGCGTGATGCTCTTCGTCCTGATCGCCATTTTCGGCGTACTGCAATGGGCCGAGAGCAGCGGTAATCCGTTGGTGGCCAGGCTGGGGGCCCAGAGCATCAATATGGAAGGAAAAGAGCTCCGCTTCGGCATGGCGGGGAGCAATCTGTTTACCGTAGCGACCACCGGCACCTCCTGCGGAGCGGTCAACACCATGCACGACTCCCTCACTCCGCTAGGCGGCATGATGCCGCTTTCCCTGATCCTGTTGGGCGAGATCATCTTCGGCGGGGTCGGCTCCGGTCTCTACACCATGCTGGCTTTCGCCATAATCGCAGTGTTCGTCTCCGGACTGATGATCGGCCGGACGCCGGAATATCTCGGCAAGAAGATTGAGGCCCGGGAGATGTGGATGTCGATTCTGACTATCCTCATCGCCGGAGTTACGGTCCTGATTTTGTCCGGCATCGCCATGATCACGCCGCAGGCTGTGGCATCAATGTCCAATCCCGGCGCCCACGGCCTCTCCGAGGTGTTCTATGCGCTGGCCTCCATGGCCAACAACAACGGCAGCGCCTTTGCCGGACTGAATGCCAACGTGAATTTCTACAACCTGTTCGGCTCCCTGGCCATGACTGTCGGCCGTTACGTTCCTGCCATCGCAGTGCTGGCCATGGCCGGTTCCCTGGCGGAGAAGAAGTACGTTCCCCCCAGCCTGGGTACCCTGCCGACCGACCAGGCGCCATTTGCCATATGGTTGACGCTGGTCATCCTGATCGTCGGGGCGCTGACTTTTTTTCCGGCCCTGTCCATAGGGCCGATAGTTGAACATCTGACCATGACCCGGTAGGGGCGCATGGCATGCGCCCTGTTTCGGGCGGACGCCGTCCGCCCCTACAGGAGAACATAAATGTCGAAACATATACAACAGCCGCAATCGGTATTCGATGCAGCGCTTTTGAAAGGCGCGCTGCTCGACTGCTTCAAGAAGCTCGATCCACGCACCCTCTGGCGCAACCCGGTCATGCTATGCGTCGAGATCGCCAGCGTTATCACCCTGGTCACTTTTGTCATGTCGCTGACCGGAGCTAACAGGGAACCGGCCTGGTTTACCGGTACAGTCACTGCCTGGCTCTGGCTGACAGTCATCTTCTCCACCTTTGCCGAGGCTTTGGCAGAGGGGCGCGGCAAAGCCCGCGCCGCATCTCTGCGTAAGTCGCGGACCGACGTCACCGCCAAGCGTCTGGACAAGCCTGAGTTCGGTGCAAACTACACCACTGTCGGCGCCAGCCAGCTTCGCAAGGGGGACGTCATCCTGGTAGAAGCACATGAGATGATCGCCGGCGATGGCGACGTGGTGGCCGGCGCCGCTCTGGTCAACGAGTCGGCCGTTACCGGCGAGTCGGCCCCGGTGATCCGCGAATCGGGCGGCGACCGCAGTGCTGTCACAGGCGGCACCACGGTCATTTCCAGCCGTATTATCGTAAGGATCACCGCCAATCCGGGAGAAACTTTTCTCGACCGGATGATCGGCCTGATAGAGGGAGCCAAGCGGCGCAAGACCCCAAACGAGGTTGCTCTGGAGGTACTCCTCATCGCCCTGACCCTGGTCTTCCTTTTGGTCTGCGCCAACATCAGCCCGCTCTCGATCTATAGTGTCAAGGCGGCAGGGCAGGGGACCCCGGTCTCGCTTACCATCCTGGTGGCGCTCTTTGTCTGCCTGGCGCCGACCACTATTGCAGCACTGCTGCCGGCCATCGGCATCGCCGGCATGGACCGCCTCTTCCAGAAAAACGTCATCGCTCTTTCCGGCCGGGCCATCGAGGCCGCAGGCGACGTGAATGTGCTGCTGCTGGACAAGACCGGCACCATTACTCACGGTAATCGACAGGCGGTAGCCTTTGTCCCGGTGGGCGGCCACAGCGAACAGGAAGTGGCTGAAGCTGCGCTGATGGCATCTCTAGGGGATGAAACGCCGGAAGGGCGCAGTGTGGTGACACTGGCGAAACAGAAGTACGGTCTGAGCAGGGAGATCCCGACCGATGCCGAAGTCGTGGATTTCAGCGCCGACACACGTCTCTCCGGAATCAATCTGCCCTCCAGGCAGTACCGCAAGGGCGCCTCCGACTCGACCATCGCTTTTGTAAAGAAACTGGGCTGCGCAACCATCGCAAGCGATCTTGCCGATGTGGTCGACAAGATTGCGCGGGGCGGGGCCACGCCGCTGGTGGTCTGCAAAGATTGCGAAATCCTCGGGGTGATCAACCTGAAGGATATCGTCAAGGCCGGTATCCAGGAGCGCTTCCTGCAACTACGCAGCATGGGGATCAAGACCGTTATGATCACCGGCGACAACCCCCTGACCGCAGCTGCCATAGCAGCCGAGGCCCAGGTGGACGACTTCCTGTCCCAGGCCAAGCCGGAGGAGAAGCTTCGCCTGATCCGAGAATACCAGGAACAGGGTTTCATGGTGGCCATGACCGGCGACGGCACCAACGACGCCCCGGCCCTGGCCCAGGCCGATGTGGCCGTGGCCATGAACACCGGCACCCAGCCGGCCCGGGAAGCAGCCAATATCATCGATCTGGACAGCAACCCGACCAAGCTGCTGGACATCGTGGAGGTTGGGAAGCAGATCCTCATGACTCGCGGCAACCTGACCACCTTCAGCATCTCCAACGACGTGGCCAAGTACTTCGCCATCATCCCGGCGATGATGCTCTCAATATACCCGCAACTTGGAGTGCTGAACGTCATGCACCTGGCCAGCCCCTTCAGCGCGATCCTGTCGGCGGTCATCTTCAACGCCATCATCATTCCGATGCTGGTACCGCTGGCCCTGAAGGGAACCAGGTTCCGTCCCATGCCGGCCGAGAAACTCCTGATCCACAACCTGCTGCTCTACGGGGTTGGGGGGATCATCGCACCGTTTGTGGGGATCAAGCTGATCGATATGGTTATCGGGTTGATGGTGTAAATACCACCCCCCAACCCCCTCCTGAACCAGGAGGGGGAGTGCACTATGCCGCCTTGATCTCCCCCTCCTAATTTAGGAGGGGGGACGGGGGGTGGTTACAAAAGGAGACAAAATAATGAAAGAAATACGTCCAGCTATCCTGATGTTAATCATCTTTACCATAATCTGCGGCGGCATATATCCGGCAGTGGTCACCGGCGTATCCTATGCCGTCTTTCCGAAACAGGCCAAGGGGAGCTTCATTACCGACAAGGACGGCAAGGAGATGGGTTCGAGCCTGATCGGCCAGCCCTTCTCCGATCCGAAATACTTCTGGCCGCGACCCTCCGCAGCCAGCGATTTCGGCTACAACTCCATGGGCTCCAGCGGCTCCAACAGCGGTCCGACCAATCCAGATTACCTGAAAATAGTCGCCGACCGGGTAAAAACGCTGCGTGATGCCGGTATGACAGAGTCGATCCCTTCTGATCTGGTACAGGCCTCGGCCAGCGGGCTGGACCCGCATATCTCGCCCGAAGCTGCTCTGCTGCAGGTGCCGCATGTCGCCAGGGCAAGGGGCATCTCCGAAGCGTCCTTGGTCAAAGCCGTTTCACAAATCACCGAAGACCGTCAGTTCGGATTTCTGGGTGCTCCACGTGTAAATGTGCTTGTGTTGAACCTCGAACTGGATAGACTGTAACCCATGACCGATAACGACGACATACGCCCCTCTCCGGAGGCGATGCTCAAGCTGGCGCAGGCCGAAGAGGTGACGGCGGAGCTTGGGAAGCTGAAGATATTCCTCGGCTACGCTGCCGGGGTGGGGAAGACCTACGCCATGCTGGAGGCGGCCAGGCAGCGCAAGAGGGACGGCCGCGACGTGGTGGCCGGGTATGTCGAGTCGCATGGCCGCAGCGAGACCGACGTCCTGCTTGAAGGGCTGGAAATTTTGCCGCGCAAGGAAATTCGCTACTCTGGTGTCGTGCTCCAGGAAATGGACCTTGACGCCATTCTGACCCGCCGGCCGCAGATCGTCCTGGTGGACGAACTGGCCCATAGCAACGCCCCGGGATCGCGCCACGAGAAGCGCTGGCAGGATGTGGAGGAGATCCTGGCAGCCGGTATCGATGTCTACACCACGGTCAATATCCAGCATTTCGAGAGTCTGAACGACGTGGTGACCCAGATCACCGGCATAGTCGTGCGCGAGACCGTACCGGACCGCCTGCTGGACCTGGCTTTCGAGATCAAACTGATCGACATCCCCCCTGAAGATCTGTTGCAGAGACTGAACGAAGGGAAAGTCTACGTCTCAGGTCAGGCTGCCAAGGCCATCGAGAAATTCTTCCGCCCCGGCAACCTGATGGCCCTGCGGGAGTTATCGCTGCGCCGGACTGCCTCCAGGGTTGATGACCAGATGCGGGCCTACATGGAGAAACAGTCCATCGCCGGGCCCTGGCCGTCAGTGGAACGTCTGCTGGTCTGCGTCAGCGGCAGCCCCTACAGCGAAAAACTGATCCGCACCACCTGCCGGCTGGCCGAGGAGCTGAAGGCCCAGTGGTTTACGGTCTACATCGAGACCCCCGAAGGAGGTCGTCATGTCCGGGAGAATCGGGAGCGAATCTGGCGCGACCTGCGTCTGGCCGAGAGCCTGGGATCACAGGTCGCGAGCGTCACTGCCAGCGACATAACCGACTCTGTCATGGAATACGCTGCGAGGCACAACATCACCAAGATCGTCATGGGCAAACCGAACAAGCCCCGCTGGCGCGAACTCCTGCAGCCGCCGGTAGTTGACCGGGTCATCCGCAAGAGCAGGGCAGTGGATGTCGTTGTCGTCAGTTTCGAAAAGGAGAAGTCCGCTGAAACCGGTTCAGTAAAGAAACGCCATCATCCGCCGGAGTTGCGCGGGTACGTCACAAGCGCTGTTCTGGTTACCGCGGCAACAATGCTGTGTGAGCTGCTGCGTCCCTTTTTTGCACCGACCAATATGGTAATGTTCTATCTGTTGGCCGTAGTGGTCGCATCCGTTCGACTCGGCCGCAAACCTGCCATTGTCACCGCATTCCTCGGTGTGATCGCCTTCGACTTCTTTTTCGTGCCACCGCGTCTGACCCTGGCTGTGGCAGACACCCAGTATCTTATGACCTTTATCGGCTTTTTCGTGGTCGGGATAGTGATCAGCACGCTGGTGGCACGTGCGCGGGAACGGGCCGAGGTGATGCGGGCCCGTGAAGTCCAGACAGCAAGTCTCTATTACCTGAGCCGGGATCTGGCTGCTTCGCCAGATATCACCGCCGTCCTGAAGTCGGTTGTGAGCAACGTGGAAGAGGCCCTCAAGGCCCAGGTGGTGATCCTTCTGCCGGAGGGAGAGCGGCTCGATATCCTGGCTGCCAGTGATGGGCTGGTGCTGGACATCAAGGAGCAGGCCGTGGCAGACTGGGCCTTCCGTAATAACCATCCGGCAGGCCGTGCCACGGATACGCTCGTATCCGCCGGTCTTATCTATCTTCCCCTGCAGACCACTGTCAGTGTGCTGGGGGTGATGGGAGTCAGGCTGGAAAACGAGCCTGCCTATCGCAGCCAGGACAATCGCCGCCTGCTCGACGCGTTTGCCACCCAGGCAGCCATGGCCATGGAGCGTATCCGCTTCTCACGCCAGGCCGAGCAGGCCCAGATTCTCCAGGCGCGGGAAAATCTGGAACGGGCTCTTCTGAACTCCATTTCCCACGATCTGCGCACGCCTCTTTCTTCCGTAACCGGAGTCCTTACCAGTTTGAGGGAAGAAGGCGCGCATCTGAGTGACCAGGCTCGGCGTGAACTGCTGGATACCGCCTGCAGCGAGGCGGAGCGGCTCAATCGCTTTGTCGGCAACCTGCTGGATATGACCCGCATCGAGGCCGGGGCCATCAGGCTGAACTTCGAGGCGTGCGACGTCCAGGACCTCGTCGGCTGCGCCCTGGCAGCGCTTGAGCCGCGTATCGAAGACAGGCAGATCAGCTTCAGGATGCAGCCGGTCATGCCGCTGGTTCCAATGGATATGGTGCTGATGACCCAGGTGTTGGTGAACCTGCTGGACAACGCCCACAAATATTCTCCAAAAGGTAGCACCATCGAGGTGATTGCCCAGGTGGAAGAGAATTGGCTGGTCCTGGAGATTCTGGATCGCGGCCCCGGGGTGCCGGAACACGATCTGAAAAGGGTCTTTGACAAGTTTTATCGTATACCGGTTCCGGAAGGAGCCGGAGGAACCGGACTCGGTCTTTCCATCTGCAAGGGGATCGTTGAAGCACACGGAGGAAGTATCAGTGCCGGAAACCGTGTCGGGGGGGGCTTAAGGATCGAAATCAGGTTGCCGCTTTCAGCGGGAGAGGGGGTGAAAATTGACGCCGGAACGTGAAACAGGGAACCTCCCGCGCATTCTGATTGTGGATGACGAGATCGCTATCAGGCGATTTCTGAATACCGTCCTTTCCGCAGAAGAGTTTTTCCTGCACGAGGCTTCAGGCGGGCACGCCGGGCTGGCTGCAGCAGCAGCCTTCCGGCCCGATGTAATCCTGCTCGATCTGGGGCTGCCGGATATCGATGGCATCGAGGTTATCAGGCGGATCCGGGAGTGGTCGCAGGTGCCGATAATCGTTCTCTCAGTGCGAGAGCACGAGGGTGACAAGGTCGCCGCACTGGATGCCGGAGCAGATGACTACCTGACCAAGCCTTTCGGTGTCGGTGAGCTGCTGGCGAGGATCAGAGCGGCCCTGCGCCGCTCTTTGCACGAGGTTCCCGAGCCGGTATTCGCCAGCGGTGCACTGAGGATGGACCTGAACTTGCGCCGGGTGACAATCAGTGGAGCAGAAGTACAATTGACGCCCACCGAGTACGACATCCTCCGCCTTTTCGTAACCCACGCCGGCAAGGTTCTTACCCACAGCCAGATTCTGAGGCAGATCTGGGGAATTGCCTATCTTGAGCAGCCTCATGTCCTGAGGGTAAACATAAGTAACCTTCGTCGAAAGATCGAGGCCGACCCGACCCGCCCGCAGCATATTGTTACCGAGCCCGGGGTGGGCTACCGGCTAAGGCTGCAACAATAAGCTGGTTCGGACCCCGGTTTCCCCGAGATTTGCCGACTGCCCGTCCCCGGAAGAGCCGGGGAGCCTGCTGTTTTAGTCTGAAGACAGTAATGTGCAGGGTCACAACTGCGTTTTGTTATTGGGTTGACAATCACCAGACGTTGGAGTAAAAAAATTGAATTCCTCGTTAGCATGAGGCGTTTGCACAAACAGAAGCTACTGCCCGGAAATGTCGAAAGACGCCAACGGGTAGACCAGGTATTGTCGGCCTAAGGCTTTACCCAAAGTAGCTGGTCACTGCTCCAATTTCAAATCAAGGA
>DATNCC010000186.1:0-13972 GCA_035571735.1 Dongiaceae bacterium
TTCTGTGATGGTGCCGCTGATGTCGATCAGCAGGATTTTCTTCGCGCCATCCCCCTCCAGCACCTGCTCCTCAAGCGGCATGGGTGGCGGCAGGAGCGGCACGTTAACGTAGGCGCAGCCACCCAGGGCCGACACCAGCAGGAGTTGCACAGCCACTATAACTAGTTTTCTCATGATACCCTCCCCGGTAATGAAGCCGATCATCAACAACAATACCGCATCCGCGGCAAATGTCCATATCCCCGAAAGTTCGATTCAGCCGTTCCGCTCCCGCCGCGCCAGGAACTCCAGGTGCCAGCGGCCGTGCAGGGCCAGGAAGTAGAGCCACTGGTACATGTCCAGCCTCCCCAGTTTGTTTACCGACATCCGGAACGAGCAGAGTCTCCCCTCACCGTTCCCCATCCGCTCCAGAAGCTCCAGGCACTCCCCGAGCTGGCCGGTGAGCAGTGCCCGTACCTCAGAGACCTGCGCGGTGCCGGTGGGGATCATGTGCCCCGGCGGCTCCCAGGGGAAGGCGGCGGGGTCGGCGATGGGGGCGAGGCGCGCCAGATTGCTCTCCCCGGTGGGTATGGGGCGGTTCCGGGCCCGGCGCAGGGCTGCGGCCACCCCCTTGCCGATGGTGAGGAGGAGGAAGTGGTTGGCGAGTGAGACGTGTTCCAGATGTTCGGCGGCACTCCAGGCTGCCGGGTAAGCGGGGCGTTGCAGGAGGCGCTCTTCCGGCAGGGAACACCACGCATCGAGCCGGGCAAAGGTCTCGGCTAGGGTGTCGCGGACGGTTGTACCGGCGGCGAACTCCCCGTTCGGGGCTATTTCGGGAGGAGCGGATGACATACGGGGAATAATAGCACACATTAACCTGAAAACGATAATTGAAGCGGTAAAAGTTTCTTTAAAGTGAAAACTATTTTTGCTTTACAAAACAGACGGATAAACAGTCAAAAAGTGTTTTGTTGTTCACCGCTTTATGTGCTATGAAGCTGCACCAATTACTTACGGATGCAGGTTGTACGAAATGGGCTTTTTGTGAATACACAGCTTTCCTGCCGGGATATCCGGCTCGCGTTCGGCGGCGTAACCGCCCTCGACGGCGTCTCTTTCGACGTGGCCGATGGTGAGATATTCGCCATTATCGGCCCGAACGGCGCCGGCAAATCCTCGATGCTCAACTGCATCAGCGGATTATACCGCCCCCAGAAGGGGGGCATCGACTTTGACGGCGCGGCGATTGGAAACCTTCATCCGCACCAGCGCGCCGAACGCGGTATCGCCCGCTCTTTCCAGAACATCGCGCTGTTCCGCGAGCTGTCGGTGATCGACAATATCATGACGGGCCGCCACCTGCGGCAACACGCCGGCGTCATCTCCGGCGGACTTTTCTGGGGCGGGGCAAAGCGCGACGAGGCACGTCATCGTGCCGTGGTGGAAGAGATCATCGAGGCCCTGGAGTTGCAGGACATCAGGCGGTGCACGGTCGGCTCCCTCCCCTACGGAAGGCAGAAAAGGGTCGAGCTGGCGCGGGCCCTGGCCATGGAGCCGCGCCTGCTGCTTCTGGACGAACCGATGGCCGGAATGAATGCGGCGGAGCGGGACGACATGGTCGGATTCATCCTTGAGGCGAATTGCCGGCGCAAGATCACGGTGGTGATGATCGAACATGACATGGGGATGGTCATGGATATTTCCGATACGGTCTGCGTACTCGATTTCGGCAAGAGGATCGCGATCGGCCCGCCGGACCTGGTCAAGAACGACCCGCATGTAATCAAGGCATATCTCGGAGAGGACGACGGATTGTTCTGACATGGATTTCACCTTTCTTCTGCAACTGATCATAAACGGTCTGGTGGTCGGCAGTATCTACGCCCTGGTCGCCACCGGCTTCGTCATTATCTTCAAATCCTCCAGCGCGCTCAATCTGGCCCAGGGAGAATTCCTGATGGTCGGGGCGTACGTCTGCCTCTATCTGGTGCTGCAGCACAAGGTTCCCTTTGCCGCCGCCTTCGTGGTCACCATGCTGTTTTCCGCGCTGCTCGGGGTCGTGATCGAACGGCTCATGCTGCGCCCCCTCCTCGGTTCCCCGGTCATCTCGGTCATCATGGCGACCCTCGGCCTGGCGTCGGTCCTGCGGGCCCTGCTGCAGATCTTCTTCGGGGTGGACACCATCCCGTTTCCGGAGCTCTTCCCTCCGGAACCTGTGCATATCGGTCCGGTTCCGGTCTCCCGCGGCTATCTCTATTCGCTCGGTTGCGTGGCCGCCCTTCTTGGCGCTCTGTCCGCGTTTTTCAAATACACCAGATCCGGCCTGGCCATGCGCGCCACCGCTTCAAGCCGCCAGACCGCCCTCTCGATGGGGATCAGCGTCAAACGGGTCTTCGCGATGTCCTGGTGCATAGCGGCGATGGTTTCCGCCATCGGCGGCGTTCTCCTGGGCGCCATCCGGGGGGGTGTGGACATGTCGCTCGGCAACATGGGGCTGAAGGTGCTGCCGGTGGTGATCCTGGGTGGGATGGACAGCATCGCGGGCGCGGTGCTGGGTGGCCTGATCATCGGTCTTCTCGAAAACCTCTGCGGCGGCTATCTCGATCCGCTGGTCGGGGGAGGCGTCAAGGAGGTCGTGCCGTATATCGCCCTGGTGCTGATCCTCATGGTGCATCCCTCCGGACTGCTCGGCTCGCGCCGGATCGAGAGGATGTGATGGGGGAACGGATTCCTTTGCTGATACGGGGCGATATGGCCCTGTTTGCCTCCGGAAAGAGCCGGGCGGCCACGCTGCTGTTTCTCGCCTGCCTCATGACCGTACCGCTGTATGCCTCGTCGTACCTGCTGGACGTCATGAACCGGATCGGCATTGCCGTGATCGCCGCGCTGGGGCTCAACATCCTTACCGGTTTCACCGGACTCATTTCACTGGGCAACGCGGCTTTCATGGCGATCGGCGCGTTCGGTGCCTCCTGGCTCGCCCTGCGCACCGGCATCAATTTCCTGTTCTGTATTCCCGCCGCCGGATTGATCACCGCCGCTCTCGGCATGGTGGTCGGCATCCCGTCGCTCCGCCTCCGGGGCTTGTATCTGGCGATGGCCACCCTGGCCGCCCACTTTATCGTCGAGTTTCTCGCCGTTCATTGGGAATCGGTCACGGGGGGCGTGGCCGGGCTTTCAATTGCACCGCCGACGCTGGCGGGCATCGCCCTGGACAGTGACCGCACGGTCTTTTTCATCATCATCCCGACCGCCGCATGTTCGGTGCTGTTTGTGTCTAACATCTTCCGGACCAAGGTGGGACGTGCCTTTATCGCCATACGCGATCAGGAGATGTCGGCTGCGGTCATGGGTATCGACGTCTTCAGGTACAAACTGATCTCGTTTGCGCTCAGCTCCTTTTTTGCGGGGGTCGCGGGGGCGCTCATGGCATGCCAGACAAGGATCATCACTCCGGAGAACTTTCCGATCTCCATCGCCATCGACAGTCTCGCCATGATCATCATCGGCGGTCTCGGCAGCGTTATCGGCACGATCTTCGGAGCGGTATTCCTGACGGCGCTGCCCGAGTTTCTCCGCCTCGGCACCACGGCGCTCGCGGGCAGCTTTCCGGAGCTGATCGGAAAGCTGGCGTCCCTGAAGGAGCTGGTGTTCGGGCTTCTGGTGATCCTGTTTCTCATCTTCGAGCCGCATGGTCTGTCGGCCATCTGGCACAGGGTGAAAAACCGGTTTTAACCCCTCCCCCCCCCCTTATCAGGGGAGGCTTAAAGGCTTCCCCCCTGATAAGTACCCTCTGGGGCATAAAGGGGGATTGAGGGGGGGGATTTAGGTGTTACGCAGCACTAAAGCTAAGATGTTGAGAGGCCGGGTTGTCGACAAGCTCACCGACTCAACATTATCCCCAACAAGGAGGAATATATGAGAATTGCACGGATGTTGACGATGGCGGCGGTGACTTGTTCTTTTGCGGTGCAGGCTTTTGCCGCCGATACCGTCAAGGTGGGAGGTCTGTTCGATCTGACCGGGGCCACCGCGGAGGTCGGCAAGCCTTTTCTGGAAGGGGTTCGCGACGCGGTTTCATGGCTGAACAGCAACGGCGGCGTCAACGGCAAGAAGATCGAACTCATCGCCGTTGACTACGGCTACAAGACCCCCGAGGCGGTGGCGGCCTACAAGAAATTTGTCGAACAGGACAAGGTCATCATGATCGAAGGGTGGGGCAGCGGCGACACCGAGGCGCTGAAAGATCAGGTTTCGAAGGACCGCATTCCCTATTTCTCGGCCGGATTCACCGCCCACATGAACAATCCCGCCAAGAGCCCCTACAACTTCTTCCTCGGTGCAAGCTATTCCGACCAGGTGCGCGCCTTCCTCCAGTTCGTCAAAAAAGACTTCAAGGAAAAGGGGAGAAAACCGAAGGTCTGCTTCATCTATCCCAATAACGGCTTCGGAAAATCTCCGATCGAGGCGGGCAAGCTGTACGCGAAAGAACTCGGCATCGATGTAGCCGACGATCAGATCACGCCCCCCACCGGCTTTCAGGACGCCACGACCCAGCTCCTGAACATGCAGAAACAGGGGGCCGACTACGCTTTCATCCAGAACACGGTAAAATGGTCCGCCATCATCCTCAAGGACGCCAAAAAACTTGGGCTGAAGACGAAATTTTTTCTCAATAATTACGGCATGACCGAGCAGTTGCCCGAACTGGCCAGGGAGGCCGCGGAAGGGGTCTACGGCATGGCCACGACAATACCGTACGGCTCCAACGTTCCGGGTATGAAGAAGATCACGGAAATGCATAAAAAGAATCATCCCAATGACAGCCACAATGTGTTCTACGTGCGCGGCTGGACATACGCCCTCACCTGGGGCGAAGGGCTCAGGATCGCCGACAGGAACAAGCAGTTGAACGGCGAAGGGGTGAAAAAGGCCCTGGAGAGCATGAACAACTTTGATCTCGGCGGGCTCGTGCAGCCGGTCACCTATAGCGCCACCGATCACCGTTCCAGCACAAAAAGCGTGGTGTATGTGATCAAGGGGGGCAAGCTGGTGAAGGTGGACGAGATAGAAGTTCCCCGCAAAAAAGAGTGGCTCGGGCTGTAACCGCCGCTTTGGATTCCAGCAAGGTACGAGAGACAAGATGCTCAAGGTAGACAACATACAGGTGGTGTACGGCGATTCCATGCTCGTTCTGAAGGGACCTTCGCTGGAGGTCCCCGAGGAAGGGATCGTTGCCCTGCTCGGGGCCAACGGGGCCGGGAAAAGCACGCTGCTCAAGGCGATTTCCGGGCTGCTCGCCTCGGAACAGGGGAGGATCGTCTCCGGCACGGTCTCGTTCCTGGGAGACGATATCACCGGCATGGCCGCCGATGATGTCGTGCGGCGCGGCGTCTTCCACGTGATCGAAGGGCGCCGGGTGTTCCAGGAGCTGACCGTGGAGGAGAACCTGGCCGCGGGAGGCTACACGCGCAAGGACCGCGCCGGATTCCGGAGCGACCTGGAATTCATTTACGAGTTCTTCCCGCGGCTTGCCGAGCGGCGGCGGCAGTCGGCGGGCTACCTGAGCGGCGGAGAACAGCAGATGCTGGCCATCGGCCGGGGCCTGATGGCCCGTCCCCGGCTGCTTCTGCTGGATGAGCCATCCCTCGGGCTGGCGCCCCTGCTGGTGCAGGAGATATTCTCCCTGGTCCGCCGGATCAATACCGAGCGGAAGACCGCCATTCTGCTGGTTGAGCAGAATGCTGCCATCGCCCTGTCGATTGCGGACCATGCCTATGTTCTCGAAAACGGTGCCATCGCCATGAGCGGCAAACCGGATGAACTCAACGCCAGCGGCGAGGTCCGGGAGTTTTATCTCGGAATATCCGAACATGGCGAGAGGCGGGGATACAAGAGCATGAAGGAAGAGATGCGTAACCGCTTCGCCGGCCGCTGACACCTGATTCAGCTCATGTTCAGGGGCAACGTTAAAGGTAATTGAGTTGACATGGCCGCCTCTCGACTGGTAGAAGAACAACCTTTCATTGCAATGTTGAAGGGGGAATACCAGGGACGGAGTATGCGACTTGTTTACGAAAAAAATCACCCGACGGTCATTTCTTCATATGGCGGTGGCGGGAGCAGCGACCTTTAGCGGGGGCAGGGCGTCTTTCGCGAAACCGCTTCTTTTCGAGACCGGGACACTTTCACTTTACAACACCCACACCTACGAGCGGCTCTCCGTGAATTACCGGAGACCGGACGGATCTTATGATCTTGACGCCCTGCGCGCGGTAAACTGGATCATGAGGTGCCATTTCACCAACCAGATAACCATCATGGACGTCAATGCCCTCGAATATCTCAACCTCGTCGACAAGCGGTTGGGGGGAGGAAACGAGATCCACATCATCTCCGGCTACCGTTCTCCTTCCTACAACACGTTCCTTCAGGAGAGCGGCCGGCATGTAGCCAGACACAGCCTGCACCTTGCCGGCAAGGCCATCGACATCGCCATCCCCGGCATCGCCCTGGACAAGGTCAGGCATACGGCCGTCGCCCTGCAGCTGGGAGGGGTCGGATACTATCCCGGTTCCGGCTTTGTCCACATCGACTCGGGCAAGATCAGAACCTGGTAAAGGGCGCAGGTTAGCTACTCCAGATCCTCACGATCATTTTCCAACCCCTCCCCGTCGATACCCGGATTTCCATCTTCATTTTCCCTCATTTCCGAAGAGCTTCTGTTTGCAAAAGGCGCCTTCCCCGCGTGCAGAAACGCCCGGTCCAGTATGGCAGCTGCATCGTGCCAGCGGTTGCGGGTATGGAGCATTACCAGCAGCACCGGTGTGCCCTCCCGCTCCGCCAGGGCGATGAGGCATCCTCCAGCAGCGGGGGTGTAGCCGGTCTTGACCCCTGCAGCTCCGGAGTAGCGGCCGAGCAGATGGTTCTTGTTCCGGAGATTGAAGCGCCGTTTCCCGTCCACCGTCCGGATCTGCATCTGTTGCCGGGAGACCAGATCCCTGAAGGTCCGGTTTCCGAGAGCGGCCTCTGCGAGTATGGCCAGGTCATGGGCGGAGGAATAGTGGCGTGTCTGGTCGTGGCCGCAGGGGTCGTTGAAGTGGGTATCCTTCAGCCCCAGTTTTTCGGCCCGTGCGTTCATGAGGGCGATGAAGCGCTTCCTGTCGCCCCCCACGTGATCGGCCAAGGCGCGGCAGGCATCGTTGGCCGAGAAAATCAGGGTGGCGGCGAGGAGATGGCCGACCGTCATCCTGTCGCCCCGGCGGAGTCCGATGCGCGTGCCGCTCTCCGCGGCCGCGCCGCCGTCCACGGTCACCACCCGGTCCAGAGGTTCCTGTTCCAGGGCCAGCAGCGCGGTCATGACCTTGGTGAGGCTTGCCGGGGAGAGCCGCCGCTCCGGGCGATGTGCCCAGACGGTTTTGCCGTCGACCCTGAGGATGTAGGATGAAGCGACCGCGGGGAAGGGATCGTCATCCGCGGCCCGTGCCGTCGTAAGCGACGTCAGGAGGGTGGCAAGAACAAGTATGATACGCCACATGATGTCCGCTCCAGTCCGGTCATTTGCAATTCAGGCGGCACGATACGTGACCGTACGACAAAAAACAGCAAGATTATCCAGCTGAACCTGGCGCTTATCGGGGTCATCCTCAAGATGAAGCCTGTCGATGAGAAAACCGATCCTTTCGAAATAGCTGATTCCTTCACGCAGCATTCGTTGGCATGAGTCATCCCCGTCAGCAACACGTTCGGGAAGACAGACCAGCACCTCTCCGCTGGAGTTCATCCGCCAGGCCACGTACACCAGAGACTGACCCCCTTCTGTTACCAGGCATACGAAACCATCGCATTTCTGGGCCTGCTTTCCGGTCGGAGCTGCCTGGATCGTGTTGTAGGACCGATAGATCTCGACTACATCGGTTGAAATGTAATAAGGAATACCCTTTAACGATTTATCCGGCAAGAAATCAAGATATTCGGTTGCTTCACATGATCTGAATCGATCCGAAGCAAAGCTTGCCTGTTGACCGGCAATAGAGATCTCTTTCAGATCATCTGCAGGAAGAGAGGAGATATCGTTGCCTGACTGCACAAGCGGCATCCCGGTTGGCGATGAGATTACCGCACGCGCCTCGGCCAGCTTGCGGATCTCTTCCTGTAAAGCATTTAACTTTTTTATGGCCGCCTTGCGCTGCGACTGGTTAACCTGCTGTTGCCGCTCGATTTCTCCATATGCCTTGATTTTGATTTCCGCCGCAATTTTTTCCAATTGCTGCTTCTCGGCGCTCAGGGAATCGACCTTTTTCTTCAACAACTTGAGCTCGGCAGCGGCATTACGCTCAAGGGCATCCATCTCTTGTATTGCAGATTCATTTTTTGCCTTCTCGGCAGACAAAGACACGTTTGCACCAGCCAGGGCAGCCCGCAAGACCTCTATTTCACCGGTATATTCGAGATCTTTACCGGCCAGTTCAGCCGCGAGCCTGTTTATTTCCGCCTTCAGACCGGCTGTTTCTGCCTGATGGCCGGCTTCCACACCATCGTTGTTTGCCACCCTGTCGTGCAGGGCTGACCGGGCTTCCCGGAGCTCGCGCCGGACAGCCTCAATTTCATTTTCGGTCTTATCAAGCTCAATCTGTGCGGATTTCAACTTTTCGTTTAACAAATCGCTCTCGTGCTTATGGAGCTTCTGCTCCTTCCTGGCCTGCTTTGCCTCATCCTTGGCGTTCTTCAGGCTTTCCATCGTACTCTTCAACATGATCCCGACGCTGTCGAGTTCTTCCCGCACCTTCCGTAGCTCCTCCTCCGCATCAGCAAGACGAAGTCCTTCCCCTTCATCACTGATGATATCCGGGCCCCTATGCAACGCATCAGGCTCAAAACCGGCCCTGTTTTCGACATCGGCAGGCAGCTCCGCCATGGAAGCCTGGTGAACGGCCGTTGTCGCAACCAGACGTCCCTTCAGATCCGCCAGCTCGGCTTTAAGCTCCATTTGCTCCCGAGACGCCTTTCGGGTTATCTCCAGGTTCTCGGCGATCAGGTCTTCCAAAGCCATTTTAGAGGCATCAAGCTGCAAGGCAAGAGAAGGCTCCCGCATGACCCTGATATCTTTTATGATGACTTCCCGTGTTGCCGTACTGAAATTGATATTGACCTGTTCCAGATCAAAACCGATGTTTTCAAGAAATCCCCGGGCCTCCAGCAAAAGCGCTGCAAGCTTTTTATCATCAGGTCTGATCGGATCGGAAATAAAAACGAGGTTGGATTTTAACAGTTGGTCGTGCAATGCCAGGTAAACACGATGAAGATTATATTCATGAACCACACATATGAACGCGTCACAGAGATGTTCCTGACAGTAACCCGCGGAAGGAATGACGGGATGGGTTGAACGATGGAGCGAAAGGAGATTCGGCTCTTCAATCTTCAGAAAACTTCTGGTGCGGTCAATCGAAAAGGTCATCGAAATGCCTCCCCGCCATTCCGGAAGAGGACCGGACTGGCAGAGACCTTTCGGCGCCAGAAAAAAAACGGGTGCCGAAACTGATATTTCGGCACCCGGCTGTCTCGGAGAGACCCTAAGCTATCCGCCCCGTCATCGCTGACGGTTTAGTCTTATCGCTTATCAGAAGGTCAAAAAGATATGTAGTGTATTCATTAACGTATAGAATATGCATTCAAAAAACAAGCATTTTTGTCGGCCCCAAAAAAACAATTCTGCCGACTGCATGCCGGTTGCCTGACTGTACCGGAACTTGCAACCGTTCATTTGACTGCTAATATTATCGAACAGTATCCATGGCCATGCAAAAGGAGAATCTATGAAACCTCAGGAGATCAGCCGCAGGGACTTCATCAAGGCCGTCGGCATAACCACCGCCCTGGCGGCGACCGGCACCTTGCCACCGGTTCTGTATGCCAGCGAACGGAGACTCGTTACCTATCCGGAAAAGGGGGAATTGCTGCTTCTGACCTCAAGCCCCCCGCAGCTGGAAACCCCGCTCAAGTACTTCAGGGAACTGGTGACACCGAACGAGGCCCTGTTCGTGCGCTGGCACCTGTCAAACATCCCGACCTCCGTGGATCTCGACTCCTGGCGCCTGGCCATCCACGGCAACGTCGGCAAGCCGCTTTCCCTGTCGCTGGACGACCTCAAGAAGTTTGACAAGGTGGGCTTTACCGCCGTCATCCAGTGCGCCGGCAACGGCAGGAGCTTCTTTGAGCCGCCAATCTTCGGGGGGCAGTGGCTGAACGGGGCGATGGGGAATGTGACCTGGGGGGGAGTGCGCCTCAGGGACATCCTGAAGAGCGCCGGGATCAAGAGCGGCTCGACGGAGGTCGTATTCAAGGGGCTGGACAAGCCGGCCATGCCGACGGTACCGGGGTTCCTGAAAAGTCTCCCTCTGGACAAGGCGCTTGAGGACGACATCATTATCGCCTATGAGATGAACGGCCGGGAACTCCCCATGCTGAACGGCTTCCCGGTGCGCCTGGTGGTGCCGGGGTGGTACGCCACCTACTGGGTGAAATCGCTGTCCGATATCGAGGTGGCGGTCAAGCCCACCGAGAACTTCTGGATGAAGACGGCCTACCGTATTCCCGACGATCCCTGTGGCTGCGTCGAGCCAGGAACCGCGGCCAAAAAGACCATTCCGATCACCCGCATGACGACCCGGTCGCTGCTGATCAATCCGGAGGACGGCACCCGCATCAAGTCCGGGCAGCCGACGGAACTGATGGGGGTCGCCTTCTCGGGCGGCTACGGCATCAGGGAGGTGCTGATTTCGGTTGACGGGGGCCGGAACTGGAGCCCCGCTCGTCTTGGCAGGGATCTCGGGCGGTACTCGTGGATCCAGTGGTTCTATCCCTGGCAGCCGGCCAAACCGGGGAGCTATCAGGTCATGGCCAGGGCGACCAACAGCATCGGCGAATCCCAGCCGCTGGACGGGCTCTGGAACCCCTCGGGCTACCTGTTGAACAAAATCGAAAAGTATAATCTGATAGTCACCCAAGAGGGACGTTCATGAAAGCCAAAATCCTGTTATGTATCTGCGCATCCCTGGTGTGTACGACATTGGCCCTGGCCGGCGACCCCGGCTCCGCCAGGGAGGGGTCCAGTCGCAGCATCACCCTCCCAGCACCGGTCGATGACCTGGCGGACGGACCGGGCAAGGACACCACCGGCATCTACTGCGGCATTTGCCACAGCCTCGACTACATCACCACACAGCCGAAATTTCCAAGGGCAAGATGGCGGGCCGCGGTCGCCAAGATGATCAAGACCTACGGCGCCCCGATCTCCGAGACCAACGCCGAGATTATCGTCGATTATATCACCACCTACTACGGCGCCGGAGGATGACACGAATCATGCAGCCCCGGCAACATTCCCCGGTGTGGCCGGAGCCGAATGAGCGTCCCGACCTCGAGGAACTGCGCCGCCTTCAGGAAACCCTTGCCCGACGTGTGCGCCTTGAACCGCTGCAACGGCAACCCGAAACCGCGGCCGGGGTCGACGCCGCCTATACCGGCGAGGAGATCGTGGCCGTGGCCGTGCTCTTCGACCTGGCCACCCTCACCCCCGTCGAACGCTCCTTTGTCGTCGCACGCCCGGCGCTCCCCTACATACCGGGCCTGCTCTCGTTTCGTGAAGGTCCCCACATGGCCGCGGCGGTCCGCCGGCTCTCGCGGGTGCCCGATCTCCTCATCGTCGACGGCCAGGGGATTGCCCACCCCAAACGGTTCGGCCTTGCCTGCCACCTCGGGGTGGAGCTGGGGGTGCCCGCCATCGGCTGCGCCAAGTCCCGCCTCGTGGGTGAGTTCATCGAGCCTGCTGCGGAGCGTGGTTCCCGCACCCGGCTCCTCATCCGGCAGGAGGTGGTCGGCGCCGTCATCAGGACCCGCAGCAGGATAAAACCGGTTTTCGTCTCTCCGGGCCATCTCATCACCATTGACGAAGCCGTGGCGCAGGTGCTCCGGACCACGGCGGGCTTCCGCCTCCCGGAACCCCAACGGGAGGCGGATCGTTTTGCGGCCGAGATCAAGAGGCGGTTTTTGTTGGGGGAACCCTGCTGAATCACCGGCTGAACCCCACGGAGGTCCGCGCCTTCAGGCCGATATTTTTCAACATGCCAAATCCATTTTCTTCATGACGATGTATAATGAATGCAAGGTACACCATTACGGAAAAAAGGAGAACGAGTCATGGCAAATCCGTTCGTGCATGTGGAGCTGATGACCACCGACCTGGCCAGGGCCAAGGAGTTTTATTCCGGGCTGTTCGATTGGCAACTGGAAGATATTCCGGGGATGGACTACACCCTGATAAAGGTGGGCGAAGGGACCGGCGGCGGCATGATGAAAACCGTCCAGCCTGATTCACCGTCGTACTGGATAGCCTACGTCTACGTGGACGATGCGGTAGTCGCCACCGAGAAGGCCCGTAATCTCGGGGCGACGATCTGTAAGGAGGTCACCGAGATTCCCGGCATTGGCTGGTTCAGCGTCATCACCGACCCGACCGGGGCGACACTGGCGCTGTGGCAGATGAATCCGGCCGAGGGTAAGCCTGCGGCGTGAGCAGAGGGCTGCACCGGCAGCAAAGGGAGTCATGAAACAACGTCCACTCAAACCTGCCGTTCCGCGCCCTGCCGGGGAGACGTTGCGCCGTGTCATCGGTGACCTGATCCTCGACCAGCCGCTGTCTGCCCGGGAGATATCGGTCCGGGCGCACATCACGGAAAAGGACGTCTACGGCCACCTGGAACATATCCGCCACAGTCTCCACGCCGCCGGCAGCCATCATCTGGAGGTGACCCCGGCCGAGTGCCGCTCGTGCGGCTTCGTGTTTACCAAGCGCGACCGGCTCGCACCGCCCGGTAAATGTCCCATCTGCCGCAGCGAGACGATCTTCGAGCCGCTCTTCGCCATCAGACCGAGGAAGGGGGACGATGCATGACGCCCCAGTTCCATCCAAGCCTGGTAAACGGCCCCTTCGACGACCCGTCGGTCTACGTCGATTTCCTCTACGAACGGCGGGCGCTCCTCTTCGACCTGGGAGACATCCGGGCACTCCCTCCCCGCAAGATCCTGCGGCTTTCCCACATCTTTATCTCCCATACCCACATCGACCACTTCATCGGCTTCGACCATCTGTTACGGCTCTGTCTGGGGCGCGAAAAACGTCTTCATCTCTTCGGCCCTCCCGGCTTCACCGCCCGGGTGGAGCACCGTCTCGCCTCCTATACCTGGAACCTGGTGGAAAGCTACCCCACCGACTTCACCGTGGTCGCCGCCGAACTCCATCCGGACGGCAGGAGCATTTCCGCCGAGTTCCACTGCCGCAGCGGATTCAGGCGGGAGTGCGAGCGGACGGAGCAGCTGCAGGACGGCATCATCCTGGACGAGGAGACGTTCCGCGTCCGGACAGCCTTTCTCGATCACAAGACCGTCTGTCTGGCCTTTGCCCTGGAGGAAAAGAACCACGTGAACATCATGAAGAACCGGCTGCTGGAGCTGGGTCTGCCGACCGGACCGTGGCTCGCGGAGCTGAAACGGGACGTCGTGCGGGGAGAGCCTGACGACAAGCGGTTCCGGGCCTGGTGGCTCGGAGAGGGAGGGGTGGTCGAGCGCCACTTCGCTCTTGGGGAGCTGAAAAAAATGATCCTGCAAGTCGTTGCCGGGCAGAAAATCGCCTACGTCACCGACGCCGGCTGCACCCCTGCAAACGCGGCCAAGATCGTCGCTCTCGCTCGTGGGGCGGACTACCTCTTCATCGAGGCGACGTTTCTCGATTCAGAACGTGAACTGGCCGGCGAGCGGCATCACCTGACCGCCCTTCAGGCCGGGATGCTGGCCCGTCAGGCGGGTGCCGCCAGGACGATCCCGTTTCATTTTTCGCCGCGCTACCAGGGGATGGAGGATAAGCTGCGGGAGGAGCTGGAACAGGCCCTGCAGTAATTAGTTTCCCGTCCGGAATCTCCGGACGGGAAACTGT
>DATNCC010000187.1:0-4537 GCA_035571735.1 Dongiaceae bacterium
CGCAGCTGGTAACGGTAGGTATAAATAGCTGAAACCGTGACGCCTCCATGCCTCCATTTGCCCGGAACACCTATAGCTTCAGGATTGGCCGGGAAGCGGAGGACACCTGACATTGAAGGTTTGTTCCGGCACTAGCGACGGGCCGCTTCGGCATTCCGCGCATTCCGGCACTCCGCTGTCACGGATTCAGACATAGAAAAGGAAAGTACATGATCAGAAAAGCACAGATTGCCGATGTCAAGAATATCCAGAAACTGCTGATGACCTTTGCCAGTCGTGGGGACATGCTCTCCCGCTCGCTGTCGGAACTGTATGAGTCGTTGCGCGATTTTTACGTAGATGAAGAGGCTGGCGTTCTTCTGGGGGCCGCTGCCCTGCATATCGTGTGGGAAGACCTGGCCGAGGTGCGTTCCGTCGCGGTTATGGAAGATGCCGGCCGCAAGGGGATCGGCAGCAGCCTGGTGCAAGCCTGCATCGCCGAAGCCCGTGAAATCGGGTTGAAACGGATCTTCTGCCTGACCTACAAACCCGATTTTTTTGCCAAGCATGGCTTTCGCCTGGTGGACAAGGCCGAACTGCCGCACAAGGTGTGGGGCGACTGCATTAAATGTCCGAAATTCCCGGATTGCGACGAAAACGCGATGATACTGGACCTTTGAAACGCGAAAGGGCGGCTGAATGGGCCGCCCTTTCGTTATGTGATCTATTTATACTACCAGGCCTGTACGAATGTTCCGTTCCCCGTTCCCAGTTCCCCGATTCCCGATTCCCGATTCCCGATCCCCGATCCCGCCGGAAATCAGATATAGTACATGACGCGATGGTCGACCTCGCTTTTGATGCCCATGTCGTGAGCCCGCTGACAGAGGGTTTTCAGGGTCATGCCACCGAACAGCGAGTCAAGCAGTGAGTTTGCTTCCGCCCAGACGGTCTGGGTGACGCATTTCCCTTCAAAAGGGCATTCCGTCTTGCGGCGGCGTTTCTTCGGCGTCACTCCGGCGCAGTCAACCAGCAGCACATCCTGCTCGGTGGCATTCAGGATTTCAAGAACCGTAATTTCATCCGGCGTGCGTGACAGGGAATACCCCCCCTGTGGCCCGCGCTTGCTTTTCAGGAGCCCGGCACGTTTCAGGCTCTGGAAGATCTGTTCAAGATACCGTGGGGAAATCTGCTGGCGCCGGGAGATGTCCTGGATCTGGGCAGGATTCGGACCACAGTTGTAAGCGATGTCGAACATGGCGCGCAGGCCATACCTGCTTTTTGTTGAGAGGCGCATGCGGTAACTCCGGTCAGTGATGAAAGCGGGGAAATGATTACGGAACCAGACCGTAGTTGTCAAGAAAATAAACCGTCAGGCGGGGTCGCTCTCGGAGGTGCATTATTATCGCGCCGTCCGGGCGACTGTTGCCGCAATCACAACACCCGCCCCCGCCTTTTTCAGCTCCCTGGCGCATTCATCCAGCGTGCTTCCGGTCGTCATGACATCATCCAGCAGCAGTATCCGCTTGCCTGCAATCCGGTCAGGTCCGGTGACGGTAAAGGCTCCCTTCACATTTACCCGGCGCTCGGCCGCGGAGAGTTTGATCTGCGGTTCGGTCGGGCGGATTCTGACTAGAGCGTCCGGCAGCATCTTTAGTGAGAGCCGGCGTGACAGGACCCGGCCGAGGAGTGCCGCCTGGTTGAAGCCGCGCTGACGAAGGCGGGAGCGATGCAACGGCACCGGAACGATGAGGTGCGGATCATGTTCCGCCACCAGCCCGCTCACTCCTTCCAGGGTCAGGAGCGCCAGCGGATGGCGCAGGTGCGTGCGTTGGTCATACTTGAAGGAATGGATCAGGTCGCGAAGCGCCCCTTCATAGAGATAGCGTGCCCGTGCGGTATCAAAATGCGGCGGATGGACCAGGCATGCGCCGCAGCGATGATCGCCTCCCGTCCCGGTAAACGGGATACCGCAGATGGAGCAGAGCGGCGATGAAACGAGCGGCAAGCGCTCGAGGCATGTCGGGCAGATATGGAGCGTGCCGGCGTTCGGGATGAAGGAGCGGCAGATGTGGCAGATCGGCGGGAGGATAACGTCAAGCAGCGCATTGAAGAGCTGCTTTAGTGGGGAGGCCTTTGAGGCCATCTAAAATCCGAGTTCGGCATTGACCACCAGCACATGGAGATCGGTCAGGCGTGGTCTGCGATCGATGATGGTTGTTACCCGGCAGAGCCGGTCCGGTGAGTTGCAGTCGCTGCAAAACCCGGTCGAGCAGCAGGGGGTCTTGAAATTGAGGCGCTTCGAATTTGGTGGTGTCGCCCAGGCCTTGACCCGCGCGATGGCATCTGCGGGGGTGCCGTCAACCAGTTTGTTGCGGCCGGCGACGACGATCACTTTTTGCGGCCCGAAGAGCATCGCCCCGACCCGGTTGCCGGTGGCGTCGATGTTGACCAGCTCGCCGTTCAGGGTCAGCGCGTTGCAGCCGGACAGAAACAGGTCGCAGGTCAGCTGCCGGCGCAGGATCGCGAGCTTCTCGGCGGGTGACAGGCCGGGAGCGCTGTGGTTGAGAATCTCCTTGCCCTGCTCGCGCAGCAGCAGCTCCACCCCAAGCGCAACGATCGACATGGAACCGCCGAAACCGACTGTGACGGCATCGGCCGCTCCGGCGATGATGTACTCGGCAGCATCCTGTGGAGTATCGCAGTAGAGGGCGGTGAAGCCGTTTTTGTCCAGCGACGCCACCGCTTTCCGGCACTTCTGCTCATGAGTCCAGGTGACCAGTTCTTCCGTCATTCCCATGAGCGCCTACCTCGCAACCTTGACGGACTTGATGACGACAGGAGTTGCCGGCAGGTTCTGGAACACCATGTTTGCATTCTCCGTTTTGACCGATACGATCCTGTCGACCACGTCCATTCCTTCGATCACCTTGCCGAAGACCGCATAGCCGGCTCCGTCGGGACTGGGGCGGTTGAGCATGTCGTTGTTCACGACATTGATGAAAAACTGCGCGGTGGCGCTGTCGGGGGCTGATGTTCTGGCCATGGCGATGGTGCCGCGATCGTTTTTCAAGCCGTTGGCGGCCTCATTCTTGATGGGGGCATTGGTCGGTTTCTGTTTGCGGTCGGCGGTAAAGCCACCCCCCTGAGCCATGAAGCCGGGGATGACGCGGTGGAAGATGGTGCCGCTGTAAAATCCGCTTTTGGCATAGTCGAGAAAGTTTTTGACGCTGATGGGCGCCTCTTTTTCGAACAGCTCGATCCTGACGTTCCCGAGGCTGGTTTCCATCGTCACGACCGGGTTTTTCTTTCCATTGGCAGAGGCGATTCCCGCCATGAGGCAAATCAGTGCAGCTGCGCACAACAATTTTTTAAACATGTCATCCTCCTGAGTGTGTATTTCTTCGAATAAGGTCCGAACTATACGACAGCCGGCCGGTAAAATCAATATCAGCCGGCAGAGTCGCGCACCAGTTGCGCCAGGCTGGAGATGAAGAGTTGCGAGCTGTTGAGCGCCTCGGTGCACCGGAAATCGGCGATGCCCAGGGCGGCTGCTTCCTCCTTGTACTGGATTCCAATTTCATAGAGGGTCTCGATGTGATCCGATACGAACGAGATCGGCACCATCAGGAGCTGCTTGCAGCCGGCGGCGGCCAGTTCGGCGATTTTTGCCTCGGTGGACGGTTCCAGCCACTTGACCGGGCCGGCGCGGGACTGAAAGGCCAGGTGGTGGGAAATGCCGCCGAATTGTGCCATGGTCAGGCGGACGGTTGCCTGGATATGCTCAAGATAGGGATCACCCGAATCGATGAAAGATTGCGGCAGGCCGTGGGCCGAGAAAACCAGCTGCACGCCGCTCCGCTCCGGAAAGCCGGACAGCCCCCGTTCGATCTTTTCCGCCAGCGCGGCGATATATGCCGGGTGATCATAGAACTGGCGGATGTAGGAGAGCCTGAACGCCTTCGCGGATTTTTTCACTGCCCGTTCCAGCTCGTTGATACTGGAACCGGTAGTGGCGCGGGAATAATGCGGATAGAGCGAGAGGGCGATGACGTTGGTGATCCCTTCCTCCGCGATGGCGGCCAGCGCCTCGGCCGTGTCCGGTTTCGAGTAGCGCATGGCCACGAAACAGCGATATCCCGCACCTAGAATCGCTTCCAGTTCGGCCGCCTGCTGCTCGGTCAGTTCGCGGATCGGCGATTTGCCGCCGATCTTCTTGTAATATTCCATGACTTTCCTGGAGCGGCGGCGTGCGATGAAGCGGGCGACCACCGGTTGCAGAAAAGCCGGTCCGATCCGGATGATGTCCCGGTCGGAAAAAAGATTATACAGGAACGGCTCGATTGCGGCCAGCGAGTCCGGTCCCCCCATCTGGAGCAGCAGTACGGCGGTTTTTTCAGTCATCTCTCAGTCCCATCAGGCGGTTATCATAACGGTAGCCATACTATCGCATCGGCAGAAAAAAACAAGGGCGGAAACCGAAGTTTACCGCCCTTGCTGAAACATTTACTTCTACCGGGTACTACATGAGTGCCGAAGCACTGCTTAGTACATGCCG
>DATNCC010000188.1:0-3023 GCA_035571735.1 Dongiaceae bacterium
GCACCCCTCCGTGGCAATCATCGCTTCCCGGCGCAGATCATCCCTGATGACAGCGGCAATCCGGACAACCGATACATCTTCCAGGAAGCGACCCCGCGGCAAATCGACCGGATATTCGCGGCAGATGCCCGCACCATGCGGCGACATGAGTATTACCCGCGTTCCGAGCCGCACCGCCTCCCGGACATTGTGCGTTACAAAGATGATGGTCTTGCCGGTACGCTGCCAGATTCGCTCCAGTTCCTCGTGCAGCAGGTCCCTGGTCTGGGCGTCAAGGGCGGCAAAAGGCTCGTCCATCAGGAGGATGGCCGGATCCAGGGCCAATGCCCTGGCCAGTGCCACCCGCTGTTTCATGCCGCCTGAAAGTTCATGAATCCAGGCGTCGGCAAAGCGCGACAACTGCACCAGCTGCAGCAGCTCGTTCACCCGCAGTTCCTGCTCTGGCCTGGGCAAACCGGCGACCTTCAGGCCAAAAGCCACATTCTGGCGCACATTCAGCCAGGGGAAGAGCGCCGGCTCCTGAAAGATCACAAAACGCTCCGGCCCCGGTGTTACCACCTCGGCGCTATCCACCAGCACTCTCCCGACATCCGGACGCTCGAAGCCGGCAATCAGGTTCAATAGCGTCGACTTGCCGCAGCCCGACGGCCCGACCACGCAGAGGAACTCTCCTTCATTGACAACAAGGTCGAGCGCTGTTACGGCGCGGACAACTCCGGAGGCAGTGTCAAAGTGGCGGGAAACATTGTGCAGTTCAACAGTGGCCATAGATAGTTATCACTTCACCAACGGCAGGCGCCGCTCTCTTAGAATACTGTTCAATAACGTCAGGTCGAAAACTTCCCGCACTCTCGCCTTGGGAAAGACATTATCCCGAGGCAAATAGCCGAGTTCTCCAGCCCGGCCGGCTGAAATTATCGTCTCGGCCGACAACGGGTCATGGGTCAGCAGCACCCGCGAGAAGGCATCGTCCAGCAGCCTTCCGGGGAGCGGCTTCCCGGTCAGGAGTTTCAACTGTGTATTGATCGCCGCCTTGGCCTCGCGGGGATTCCTGCCGATCCACTCGCCTACCTCCAGATGCGCGACCAGAAATCGTCGCACCAATTCCTGATTCTTCTGCAAAAACTCCGTCCGCGCCACCAGCACGGCAGTCGGAAATTTCCCCCCCGGCCAGAGCGACCGCTCATCCACCAGGATCCGCCCGCCCGCTTCCTGTTCCAGTCGGGTCAGCCACGGCTCGGGGACCCAGGCTGCCGCAATCTGCCGCTGCTTGAAAAAAATAAAAATTTCCGGGTTTTTGGTCGACACCACCTGCACATCTTTGCCGATGGCCAGACCCTGTCCCTTCAGCCAGTGGCGCAGCGCCACATCCTGGGTATTTCCCAGTTCCGGCGCCGCCACCTTCTTCCCTTTCAAATCCCCGGCCGAAGCTATCGTTGTCTCTTGCGGCACCACCAACGCAGCACCGCCGCTTGCCGCCCCGGCTATGATCCTGAGCGACTTCCCCTTCGACCGCATGAAGGCATTCACCGCCGGGTTCGGCCCCACATAGACCAGATCGAGCTGCCCGGCTAATAACGCCTCCATGGCAGACGGTCCGGCATTGAACGCCTTCCAGGCAATCTCACCCCCCACTTTCTGCTCGAAGATTTTCCGCTCTTTTCCCACCAACGCCTGAGCATGGGTCATGTTCGGGAAGAAGCCGACCCGTAACGGGCCGGAGGCAGAGGCAGCCAGCGGCACCAACAGTAATAGAGTTAGAGCAAGGAATATAAGGAGATGTGATTTCCACTTGATGTGATGTTTATCCACGCGCATACCCTTCTGTGAAAAGTTGTCAGGCAGATAAATAAACCGTGGCAAGAGGCAGAATTGACTGAATTGCTATCATGCATATGCCTTCAACCGAAAATAGAATTCACCCAATATTAAGCTTATCAAAGACAGAAAAGGAACTGAGCTTTCAAAGGTCGTGGCAACTTAATTTACGAATGACAATCATATTAGTTATTATGAATATTTTTAGTTCTATTCAATTTATCATTTAGCCACCGCAATGGCTTGGTAATTTTCCAAGAATAGGCATTAAGCATCTCTGTTATTTTTTGTTCCGAAGCCTCTAGATCTAACCTGCATTTAATAATAATCTTTGTTTTTTCGGCTCTGTCATTTTCACGTTCTGTTAATAGCTTCCACATTTGCCTGAATTGAGTTTCGTAGTATGATAATTTTTCTTGTTGATGTATCAGTTCATTTATCGTTAATACATGTACATTTTTTATACTATCATCATCAATAAATGATAATTTATCTGTTTTTTGTTTTATGTAATAGAGCAGAAAAATACTGAATGCACTGAGATCATGTTGAGAAACGGATTTATTGAGAGCCTCCTCCAGACCGTTGTCCAGTTCACTGAACCGGTTTTTGTCCAAAACATCGGCAACCATTTTCCGACCAAATTCATCATATATTTTTGAATTCCAGTTTGTATCATGAAGCAAATGATATGCCACCGGAGAAATCAACTGTTTGACTGTTACCCCTTTAAGCATCATGACCAAAGGCGCCCAGTAGTCCCACCAAGGCACGCCCAGACACATCTCACTTTCGGGAAACTGCCCAATAACGGATCTGTCAAAGAAGAAAATATCGAAGCCTCCTAAGTATTCTTCACCGTGCAGATCCTGTAATGACATTATGTCAATCCTGCCCCCGAAAACGAATGAATCCCGGGCCGCTTCAGCAATAAAGTCGATTAAGGCATCACTGGTAATAATATGGATATCCGAATTTACAATCCCGCAGACATCAGAACCGGAATCCTTGAGCGCACGAAGTATGTCATCAAGAAAGATATATGGCTTTCCCGCACTAGAAGAAGCATCGCGCTTCGCCACTACGAAGTGAACCTGAGGGAACGAGCTCTTCAGAAGGTTGATTTCTATTTCAGTATTGACCGACAGAACCCTGAAACCGAGCATCTGCCAGCTTGCAATCGCTGCCTGCTGAATCTCGACCTT
>DATNCC010000189.1:0-6205 GCA_035571735.1 Dongiaceae bacterium
GGCGACGATGTACAGGGTCGCGGAAGACATCAGCGGCTCGCCAGCGCCAGTTTCACTGCCAGTCCGGCAAAAATTCCGGCTGCCGCGCGATTAAGAACCTTCCGGGCAAAAGATGATCTCCTGAACAGATCCCCGAAAATTCCGGCCAGAGCGCTGATTGCGCCGAAAACTACCAGCGTGGCAACAATGAAAACTCCCCCCAGCAGCAGAAACTGCACGGACAGCGGTCCCCTGGCCGGATCGGCGAACTGCGGCAGAAATGCGAGGAAAAAGATCGACACCTTGGGATTGGTGATGTTCATGATGATGCCGCGGCGGTAGAGGGCGGCGGTTTCGAGACGAACAGCCGCCGTTGCTGTTCCTGATTCGGCGCCGGCCCGGAAAGCTTGCCAGGCCAGATAGAGCAGGTACACCGCTCCGGCGGACTTGAGGAAGGTAAAGGCCACAGCCGATGCCTTGAACAGCGCCGCCAGTCCGAAGGTGACCGCTGCCGTATGAAACAGCAGGCCGGTGCAGAGCCCCAGCGTGACGAGTATGCCGGCTTTTCGTCCCTGCTGTGCCGCCTGGGTCATGACAAACAGATTGTCCGGTCCGGGCGACAGGGCCAGCAGAACCGAGGTAGTGAAAAACATGAAGAGAACTTTTGGATCAATCACGCACGTTCCTCTACTGTTTGAAGAAGTAATTCGATGCATAATGGTGTACAAGGGAATGGCTGTCAAGCATGACAGCAGAAATTAATCAAATCTTGCAGATAGTTGAACAAGTAAAGGACGACAGATGACCAGAATTACCCTCAACAAGAACGAAGACCGCCGCATCAAGTCCGGCCACCCCTGGGTCTTCAGCAACGAGATCCGCGAGGTTGCGGGGGAGCGCTCCGCAGGTATCGCAGCGGAGCTGTATGACGCGGCCGGAGGCTTCATCGGTGTCGGCCATTACAACCCCCATTCACTGATCGCCTTCCGCCTCGTTTCCAGGCAGCGGGAGGATATCGATTCAGCGGAGTTCTTCGAAGGGCGGATTGCCACAGCCCTCGCGCACCGTACGGCCCGCTATCCGGGGTTGACCACGTTCCGGACCGTCTATGGCGAGAGCGACTTCCTGCCGGGGCTGGTGGTGGACAGGTACGGAGATTACCTGTCGCTGCAGCTCCTTTCAGCCGGTATGGACAGCCGTCGCGAGCAGATTGTCGCGGCCCTCAAGAACGTATTCAATCCGTCCGGCATCATCGCCCGTAACGATGTTGCCGTGCGCAAGCTGGAAGGGCTGGACGAAAAGGTCGAGCTGTTGTGGGGAGACATCCCTGAGCGGGTCGAGATGGAGGAGACCGGTCTCCGTTTTCAGGTCAATCTGCGCGAAGGGCAGAAGACCGGCGGTTTTCTGGATCAGAAGCAGAACCATTTGCTGCTGAGGGAGATCTGCGCCGGGAAGGATGTGCTCGACTGCTTCTGCTACACCGGCGGCTGGGCGGTGCATGCCGCATCGTTCGGGGCGCAGGCAGTGCTGGGGCTCGACATCTCGGCGCGGGCCGTGGGGCAGGCAAGCAGTAATGCCAAGCTGAACAAGGTATCCGACCGGGTGAGGTTCGAGGAGTGCGATGCCTTCGAGCGGCTCCGTTCCCTGCATCAGGAGGGACGGCGTTTCGGGGTGATCGTGATGGACCCCCCCGCCTTCGTCAAGAGCCGCAAGAACATCGCCGAGGCGACCAAGGGATATCTGACCGTCAACCGCCGGGCGCTGGATCTGCTGGAACCGGGAGGGTACCTGATCACCTGCTCCTGCTCGTACCACATGGGGCGAGAAGCGTTCCGCGACATGCTGGTGCAGGCTGCCCGGCTGGCGAAGCGCGAGGTGCGGCTGGTGGAGACCTGCAGCCAGGCGGCGGATCATCCTGTGCTGCTGTCGTTCCCGGAGTCGGAATATCTGAAGTGCTTCGTGCTGCAGGCGGTGTGAACTGCAGGAACGACGTGTTTTTAAGTGCAACTGTCCCCAAACCGGCAAAGCCGAATCCAACAACGAAAGCCTTTAGCCTCATGATTACCTCACGATTACCTGGATTCTGAACTTAAAATCTTGAGTAATCTTGAAGTAATCTTGAAGCTGAAAATAGTGATCTGGAGGTTGTTATGGGCAATTCATTCAGCGGCTTTTATCCGGAAAGTCTGGGCTATTTCGAGAGCCTGGCTGCCAATAACAACAAGGTCTGGTTTGAGGATCACCGGGACGATTTCGAGCAGTACCTGATGGAACCGCTGAAAAGCCTGGTCAGCGACCTCTCCGGGGCGATGCTGGCCATCGATCCCGAGTTTGTGACCATTCCGGCGGTGGATAAGACCATCTCCCGCATTTACCGCGACACCCGTTTTTCCCGCAACAAATCCCCCTACAAGACCTGTCTCTGGATCACCTTCAAGCGCAGGAGTCCGGACTGGAAAACCGCCCCCTGTTTCTTCTTCGAGATCAGCGCCGACGGTTACCGCTACGGCATGGGGTTTTACAGCGCCACAAAAGAAACCATGGATAGCCTGCGGCGTTTCATTGAAGCCAAACCGGCCGAATTCAGGAAGGTTGTGGCAGCATTCGGCAGACAGGACACCTTTACTCTGGAGGGGGAGCGCTACAAGCGCCCGCTCAATCCGGTCCTGCCGGATGATCTGCTTGAGTGGCATGGCCGCAAGAATATCTACTTCATCTGCCAGCAGCCGGTGGATGGCCGGCTCTTCACGCGGGGGATTTCTGATGATCTGCGGGAGGGGTTTGGTCTGCTCAAGCCGCTGTATGAGCTGTTGTGGCGGGTGCGGGGGTAGTTTTCTGAAAGAAGATTGGGTTATTCTTGCAAATACAGTTATCAAATGAGGACAACATGTACCCTGAATCTGATGATCTGAACGACTACCTGGTTTCCGACACAATCATCGACTGGCGGACTCCGGATGTCCGGCAGAAGGCCCTGGAACTTACCCATGCGTTAGCGGATGAAGTCGCCAAGGCCCGCTGCCTGTACGAGTGGGTGAGAGATGCCATTCCCCACTCCAGTGATGCCGGTCTCGACATCGTGACCTGCACGGCGAGCGAAGTGCTGCGTCACGGCACCGGGATCTGTTTTGCCAAAAGTCATCTCCTGGCCGCCCTGCTCCGGGCTGTCGCTATCCCGGCCGGTTTCTGCTACCAGGTGTTAAGGTTGGATCCCCCGGTCGATAATGAACCGGTTCTGCACGGCTTTAATGCCATCTATCTCGCAACCCTCGGCAGATGGATCCGGGTCGATGCGCGGGGCAATACCAACGGGATCAATGCCCAGTTCAGCACCAAAAAAGAACAGCTCGCCTTCGCCATGGATCCTTCGGCCGATGAATTCATCTACGAAACGATTTTTGCGGCGCCGGTGGAGAGTGTGGTCAAGCGTCTGGAAATGTACAAAAACAGAAGCGAATTGTGGCTTGATTTGCCGCAATCATTGTAATTCCTGAATCCGTGACGCCTTCACTTGCTCGGAACGCCTAAGTTCTGGCTTCCCGGGGAAATGGAGCTGCCCGACGGAGGACATCCGGCGCAAGAGGCATGTTGCGGCGCAGGCGGCGGTCAACTCCGGCATTCCGAGCGTTAAGGCGTTCCGGCGTCACGGATTCAGGTAATTAGTTGTCACTCCGGAGCCCCCATGGACTACATAGCCGACCTTCATATCCATTCCCCTTATTCACGCGCCACCAGCCCGCAAAGCACCCTGGTCGGCCTGGCTGGCTGGGCGCGGGTCAAGGGGATACAGGTCATCGGCACCGGCGACTTTACCCATCCCGGCTGGTTCGGCTGCCTGAAGGAGGAGCTGGAACCGGCCGAACCGGGGCTGTTCCGGCTGAAGAACGAGGCCGCCATTGTTTCGCCGCTGGCAGGAGTGACGCCTGCCCCGGCGCCCGTGCGCTTTCTGCTCTCTGCCGAGATCAGCAGCATCTACAAACGCCACGGCGTGGTGCGCAAGGTGCACAACTTGCTCTATGTGCCCGATTTCGCCTCGGCCGAGCGGCTGAACACCCGGCTGGCCGGCATCGGCAATATCAAATCCGACGGTCGCCCGATCCTGGGGCTGGACAGCCGCGACCTGCTGGAGATTCTGCTGGAACTGGCGCCCGAGGGGTTCCTGGTGCCGGCTCACATCTGGACCCCCTGGTTCTCCCTGTTCGGTTCCAGATCGGGATTCGACCGCATCGAGGACTGTTTCGGCGACCTGACACCGCATGTCTTCGCCCTGGAAACCGGACTCTCCTCCGACCCGGACATGAACCGGCTGATTTCCGGCCTGGACCGTTTCAGCCTGATCTCCAACTCCGACTGCCACTCACCGTCCAAGATGGGCCGCGAGGCCAATCTCTTCTCTACCGGAATGGATTATTTTTCCCTGCGCGACGCCACTCGCGAGGGTCGCAGCGACACCTTCCGGGGCACGGTGGAGTTTTTTCCCGAAGAGGGAAAATACCACTCTGACGGTCACCGGGCCTGTCAGGTCTGTCTTGAGCCTGCGGAGACGCGCCGTTTGGGGCTCCTCTGCCCGGTGTGCGGCAAGCCGTTGACCGTGGGGGTCTTTCACCGGGTCATGGAGCTGGCTGACCGGGAGCAGCCGTTGTATCGCGACGACTCGCCCCGGGTTTTCAGCCTGATTCCGCTCCCGGAGGTATTGGGGGAAATAATCGGCGCCGGGCCGGCCTCCAAGGGGGTGATGGAGCAGTACCGCCGCTGCATTGCCCGCTTCGGCTCGGAATTCAACCTGCTCCTGCATGCCCAGCTTGAGGAGATCAGTCATGAAGCCCCGATCCTGGGGGAGGCGCTGGCGCGGATGCGCAGCGGCCGGGTGATCCGTAAGCCGGGCTTTGACGGCGAATATGGTGTGATCCGGGTCTTTGACGAGGGGGAAGTGGCGCGGTTGGCCGGTCAGGGGAGCAAGCTGCGCCTCTGCGGTTCTCATGATTAGCTGCCGGACCAACTTAGCTCCATCAAAACTGGACCGCGATGCTGCGGGCTTTTTCAACTGCAGCGCCCTTAAATGACTCGGCCTGATCAGGAATGGCGTCAACCCCCTCAACCACTACCGCTTCGAAATCGTCGACTCCCATGAAGCCCATGATCGACTTGAGGTACGGCACGGAATGGTCCTCTTCCTTGCCGTAGTGGAAGCCGCCATTAGAATGGATGTGGAGACACTTCCTGCCCTGGTCTTTAAGAAGTCCCACAGGACCGGTGGGTGTGTATGTGAAAGTCTTGCCGACCACGCAGACCGCGTCGATGTACATTTTAAATTCTGCCGGAAACCCCAGGTTAAACATCGGTGTCACAAACACGTACTTGTCAGCGGCTATGAACTGATCGGCGTGCTTCCAGATGCGGCCGACCTTGCGCTGCTCGTCGATGGTGAGTGAGGCGAAGCTTTCGCCGTTGCGCATCTTTCCCCAACCACCCAACACATCGACATCGATCCGCTGAATGTTATCGCGGTAAAGATCGAGAAAATGCACCTCGTCATCAGGATTTTGCCTGAGGTATTCATCCAGAAATTCCTTCCCGACCGAAAGGCTGCGAGAAAGTTCGGCAGGTTTGAGGTTGCAGGTAACATAAAGCAGTTTTGCCATGGTGATCTCCTTCTAATATTTATCGATTCTCGTAACTATTCAGGTCATGAAACATTAATTCAAACCAGCTTCACACGGAGGCACGAAGACACAAAGAAGGTCAAAAACAAAGTCTTTATGGGTTACCTTGATTTCAATCTTGGTTTCCTTCGTGTCTCTGTGCCTCCGTGTGAGTTGCCTTTGACTCATTTTTGACCTGAGCAGTTACCGGTTCTCGATGATTGTTATATGGATTGCGCCGCACTCTTCTCATTTTTGATATGGACCATCACTCCGATGAATCCTCCCATGAAGCCGCTGATCAAACCGCTCATCCCGTTACCCAGAGCATTTATGGTGATATTCTGCGGCAGGGCAAATATGAAGTAATTGGCCAGAAAGCTCATCAGGAAGCCCATAAGTCCCCCCATCATTCCATTTACAAGTGCGCTTTTCATGCCGTTAACTCTCCTATCAAGTTTTGCGATCCATGTCTGTTGAACCTGAATCCGTGACGCCTCCGTGCCTCCACTTGCCCGGAACGCCTATAGCCTCAGGATTTCATGATTAATTAACCGGGAAGCGGAGGACATCCGACAACGCAG
>DATNCC010000190.1:0-4694 GCA_035571735.1 Dongiaceae bacterium
GGTATCCTTGGCTTAATGGTTCAGAAGGCTTCTATCGGTCATCTGGTGGGGCTTGCCTTCAACGTTGCCGCAAGCACCTTTGCCCCCATATTCCTGATGGGGGTCTGGTGGCGCGGCATGACTGAAAAAGGGGCAATCTGGGGAATGGTGGTTGGCCTTGCCTCCTCATGCTATATGATTTTCTTTGTGAAAACCCTGCCGATATGGATGCAGTGGAGAATCCCCGGTCTGGTTACCGTTCCACTGGCATTTTTGACGGTTTATGTTATTTCCAGGCTTGATGGGAAGGTGCCTGCTGATGTTAATGCTTTTATGAAACAGATTCACTCTTCTGATGTAAAGGCCTGAGAATTGCTCTGAAGATGCCTCCATTCCGATGGAGGCATCTTTTAATGTAAAGCAGATACGTTATACAATTTGTTCTGCAAACGCTAAAATTGCATATTTCAATTGACCACAAAAGAGCGGTATGAGGTTACTCTTACCGCTCTTTGACTCAATTGGCCCTGTTACGCTCTTGAGAAGGGTAATTAAGGCGCTAGAATATGAGGCATGGGAAAGTCCGTTGGGCTGGTGTGCTGACAGCGTGGAGTTCATATGCCGAACAAGTTTTTAACCGAAGACAACTTTTATTTTATGCCGGTTGACTCAGTATGCCGATGTCCTGCAATAACCTGTTCTCCTGAAATGGGGCTCGTGGAAATGGCCCGGCTTATGACTGCCGGCAACATTTCGGGCATCGTGGTGGTGGATAACGATACGCCGGTCGGTATCGTCACCCTGCGCGATCTGCGCAACCTTGTTGCCAATGCGGTCAGCAAGATTGAAACGTTGACCGTTCGTGAAGTAATGAAGAGCGGCCTGATATCCGTTCGCACCAGCGACTTTCTCTTCAAGGCCATTTTTCTGATGGCGAAACACAATATCCATCGCCTTGTGGTGGTCGATGAATGTGACCGTCTGTACGGAGTGATAACCGACACCGACCTGTTGCGGATACAGACCCGCAGCCCTCTCTATCTTGTTCAGGAGATTGAATCCGCGACCACCATCGAGCACCTGCGCCTGATCGGCAGCAAAATGACCGAAATGGTGCAATATGCTGTCAATACCAATGCGGACGCGCAAAGCCTGATTCAACTCATTGCCCATTTCAATGACACATTGACCCAGCGATTGATCTTTATTCTTGATCGTAGCGATAACGTTCGACTTCCGTCAGGAGCTGCCTTTTTGGCAATGGGAAGTGAGGGGCGTGAGGAGCAGACCCTTCGTACCGATCAGGATAACGCGATCGTCTTTCCGGACAACTTTTCTCCTGAACAGCGGGCCGAAGTGCAGCGTTTTGCCGAGCGTATCGTCGCCGCTCTGGAAAGCGTCGGCGTGCCGCTCTGCCCGGGCAAGATGATGGCAAACAACCCGGACTGGTGTCATACCCTGTCGGAATGGAAACAGCTGACAGAACGATGGATAACCATCCCCGGACCGGACGAAACAGTGCATTTCGGTGTTTTTCAGGATCTGCGGGTACTTTATGGAGAAAAGGCGCTTGAAGACGAGTTGCGCGCCTATATCTGTGAATGTGCCCGCAGCAACCCGATTTTCTTTCCAAACATGGCACGCAATATCATTCGCTTCAAACCCCCCATCGGCATGTTTGGACGACTTCTGGTCGAGAAGAAAGGCGATCATCGAGGAAAACTGGATTTGAAGAAGGGAGGGCTGTTCGCTCTGACCAAGGGAATCAGCCTGATCGCTCTGGAGTCGGGCATCCTGGGAGGGACAACCTGGTCAAAGCTGGAGCGGCTCCAACATCTGCACTTGGTATCAGATCAGGACATGGAGGTCATTCGGGATGCGTTTTCTTTTTTGATGAAAATGCGTTTGGGAAAACAGTTAAGCGCTCTGGCATCAGGACAGGACGCGGACAATTTTGTCGATCCGCTCTCCTTGACGGAACCGGAAAGAGAACAGCTTCGTACTGCATTGCGGGGGGTTGAAACGTTGATTAAATTGCTGAATAGCCACTACCAGCTAAACCTGACAGCGTGACGATACAGGGCAAGTTTTTAGAAATTCAAGTAACTAGAAAACCGGACGGTTATATGAAAACAGACAACAGCGAACAGTATATTTCGATTGGCAACCTGGCCAAAACTATCGGCGTTACGACGAGGACATTGCGTTACTATGAAGAGATGGGGATCATGTCCCCTCCGCAGCGGCTGGAAGGGGCGGTGCGGGTCTATGCACCAGCTGACGTGCGCAAGCTCAAGTTCATCCTGCGGCTTAAAGAGCTGGGGCTGTCCATCAAGGAGATGCAGGAGCTTGATGCCGTGTATATCGAAGCCAGGGAGACGGATCGAGTCATCCCGCGCCTGATCGAAATGCTCGATAAGCATGTGAACAACCTGGATGAAAAAATGTCCAAGCTGGCCTCTTTGCGCAAGGAGATCATAGATTACCGGCAGCGGATGATAAAGCGCTTCCAGCTGACGGCTTAACAGCCTGTTAAAGGGGAGAGCCGGCATTTTCCTCCACCAAGGTGAATGTAAGGACAAGGAGCAGTTATGGCATTCAAAGACATCCTCCTGCACCTGGACAATTCGGCCGGCTGTCCGGCGAGAATCGATCTGGCAGTCGATATGGCACGACTGCATGGAGCGCGCCTCAAGGGTATTTATGTCGTTACGCACTCGTATTACACCCCGGGACCTGCCATTGGAGAAACAATAGCGGTCGCCAGGATCGAAGCGCTGTTCAAGGAAAAGTCTGCCCAAAACCGCATATCGGCCGAGTGGCACTACATAGACTGGCCTGTGGTCGGTGTAGGCGTCTCTGAAATCATCGACATCCACGCCTACTACTCTGATCTGGTAATCGTCAGCCAGCCGGACCATAGCGCTCAAAACAACACGACACCGGTGGACCTCCCCGAGCGTCTCGGGCTCGGGACCGGCCGGCCGGTGCTGGTAGTTCCCTATTCCGGAGATTTCACGGTGTCCGGCCAGCGGGTGATGATCGCCTGGCGAGCCGGCCGCGAGTCATCGCGGATCGTCAACGATGCCATGCCGATTCTGGAAAAGGCTCGACATGTCAGCGTAGTCACGGTCAGCACCCAGGGCGACGAAAAGGCGGAAAACGACGCCCTGAAGCTGTGCGAATACCTGGCCTGCCACGGAATCGCGGCCTATCACGACCAGATACTGAGCTCGGCTGGTTTTCCGGTCGGCGATGTGCTGCTGAACCACGCCTGCGAAAAGAAGATGGATCTGCTGGCCATGGGAGCCTTTGCCCCGAACCGTCGCGGTGTGTTCGCCCTGGGACCGGTCGCGCGGCATCTGATGAATCACATGACCCTGCCGGTCCTTATTTCACATTGACAGCTTGCTGAGCTTCACATAGAAAGGATATTCAATTCAACGAGGAGCCTGCCCATGATGACAACCGAAGAAGCAAGAGCGTTTACCGATCAGTGGCTGCCCGCCTGGACCGGCAACAATCCCGAACGGCTGCTGGCATTTTATGCAGACGACGCTTTTTTCCTGGACCCGGGACGCCCCGACGGTATCAAGGGGAAGGAGCAGTTGACCATCTATTTCTCCCGCGTGCTGGCTCACAACCCGTCCTGGGTCTGGACCCAGCTGGAGCCGATGCCGCTGGTGGACGGAGGATTTGCAAACAGGCTGCACGCCCGTATTCCGATCGGGGAAAAGGTGGTGATCGAGTGCACCGCCCTATGCTTCCTGAAATTCAACGACATTGGCAGGATTGTACGTAACGAGATCTACTTTGACCGCACCGATCTGGTGAGGGAGATCAACAAGTTTCGCCAGTCGATCGCCCACTAGCCGTAGCAGCGGAATTGAGAGAACAGAGAGGCCCCGATCTCCTGATTCAGGAAGTCGGGGCCTTTTGCATTGCCGAACGGCAGTACAAAGCCGCGTCCTGGGGGCGCGGATTCTTTACTCCTTGCCGACCCAAGCGACAAATGTCGCAAGTTGCCGAAAGTTGCTTTCTCCCCACGCCTGCTGCTGCCCTACCATGAAGGGCAAGGTCCCCGCCATTGGTAAACTTTTGTCGCAGGGCTCTCGTTGCTGGTATTGACCGGCTTCACCTGTCTCATAGCCACGTCTCCGTTACAAAACAAACTCTCATCAGAAGGGGTGTACTCTTTGTTTATCGCAGTTAATAGACAAAGTGATAGTGATTTGATATAGTTAAGCCTACCTTCCTGCCTGTGATTGGATTTAGTCTTCTTATTACTTTCTGTTCTTCGTGATCTTCATTCGGTTCCGATACTGTTACGGTACTGCTTTCATGACGTTTGGCATAGATCCCGCAGTAAATACGGGCACGGCGGTCGGCTGCTCATTGGCTGGGGCCCCGAAACCGTAGTCCGTTCGGGGAGGGAACTATCATGGCGCAATTGCGCTTCAAGACCAGAATTTCGCTGGTTCTGTCGCTGTTCTTCATTTGCCTCATGGCACTACTGTCGGTCGGCACCGTGGCGTTGCATACCAAGCTGATCAGAAAGTCGGTTGCCACCAGTCAGAACCAAATCCTCACCGAGATCGCTGCCTCGCTGGACGACAAGATGATGACCGCCCGCGATTTGGTGGCACGGGTGGCGGATTGGGCAACCCGATCGGGAACCGGACCCGAGAAGCTTGTCTCGCTTGAGCAGCGCGGCG